>NZ_JAVRPS010000130.1:0-10413 GCF_032162105.1 Mycobacterium sp.
GGCGTTCGCGCTGATCGAGATCGCCAAGATCGTCAACTACCGGTTCAGCGACCTCGTCGCCGACGCCAACCCCATCGCGGCCGCGCGGTTCAGCCGGTTCAGCGAGTTGCCATAGTTCACATCGATGACCACTCAACCCGCGCTCGGTCTCGACGCCTTCAATCGCAGCACCGAGCGCCAACGCATGCACCTGCTGTTCGGCGTGTGCTCGTCGCCGATCTGGGCCCGCCGCGTATTGGCCGGGGCGCCGTTCGCCGACGTCGACGCCCTGCTCGACCGCGCCGACCGGGTGCTCGCCGAACTGCCGGACGCCGAGATCGACGCCGCGCTTGACGGACATCCCCGCATCGGGGGCAAGGTCGACAACGCCTCGTCGGCCAGGGAGCAGGCAGGCATGACGGCGGCGAGCGACGACGTGCGCGCCGCGCTGGCCGTCGGCAACCGGGACTACGAGGACCGGTTCGGCTACGTCTACCTGGTGTGCGCCACCGGGTGCTCCGCCGACGAACTTCTGGCGATCCTCACCGACCGACTCGGCAACGATCCCGACACCGAACGCCGCGTCATGCGCAACGAACTGGCCAAGATCAACCGACTTCGCCTGAATCGGCTGCTGAGCGAGCCGCCCGGCGAGGCAAGATCGAGCACATGAGCCTCTCCACCCACGTCCTCGACGCCGTGTCCGGCCGACCCGCGACGGGTGTGCCCGTCACGCTGCTCGACGCGCGCGACGAGGTGCTTGTCAGCGCTGTCACCAACGACGACGGACGCATCGCGAAGCTCGGCGACGACCTCGGCGCCGGGGTGTTCCGGCTGCGCTTCGACACCGCGACGTACTTCGCCGCTCAGGGGATCACCGGGTTCTACCCTGAGATCGTCATCGCGTTCGAAATCACCGACGCCGCAGCCAAACATCACGTTCCGGTGCTGTTGGCGCCGTATGCGTATTCGACCTACCGAGGGAGCTGACACGTGTCGGGCATCATTCTGGGCAAGAATCAGTACGGCAAGGCCGAGAATCGCGTGGTGCGAATCTACCGCGACACGCCGCGGCACGAGATCCACGATGTGAACGTATCCACATGTCTACGTGGCGATTTCAGCGCTGCCCACCTGGCCGGCGACCAGTCCGAGGTGCTGCCCACCGACACCCAGAAGCAGACCGCATACGCCTATGCCAAGGAGAAGGGCCTGCTGTCGATCGAGGACTACGGGCTGGCCCTTGCGCGGCACTTCGTGCACGACGTCGAACCGGTTCTCGGCGCGCGCATCGAGATCGAGGAATACGCCTGGGAGCGTGCGATCGTCGACGGCGCCGAGCACGACCACACCTGGATGCGCAAGGGCCAGGAGGTGCGCACCGCCGCGATCACCGTCGACGGCACCGGCGAGTGGGTGATCGCCGGGCTCAAGGACCTGGTGATCCTCAAGTCGACGGGGTCGGAATTCGCCGGCTTCCTGACCGACCCGTACACCGTCCTGGAACCCACCCACGATCGCGTGATGGCGACGTCATTGGTGGCGCAGTGGCGGTATCACCGCACCGGCTCGGACTGGGACATAGCCTGGGAGGCGACGTATGTCGGCGTCAAAGCCCAACTGGTGAAACAGTTCGCGGTCGTCCAATCGCGCGCGCTGCAGCAGACGCTCTACGAAATGGGCAAGGCCGTGCTGGAGACCTATCCCCAGATCGCCGAGGTCAGATTGTCGGCGCCCAACAAGCACCACTTCGTCTACGACCTGTCCGCGTTCGGTCTGGAGAACCACAACGAGGTGTTCAACGCCGACGACCGGCCCTACGGCCTGATCCAGGCCACCGTCACCCGCGACGACGCGCCCGCGCCGGGGCCGGCCTGGGATCTGCAGCAGGGTTGGCTGGGCTGATTCATTAGATTCGTCTTAGTTAGCGTGTCGATGTATCTGGATCGGCGTACCGTTTCAGACAGGTTGGACAAACAGCCGATCAGAAGCGTCATCACACGGCTTTGAGACGCAGGGCCCATCGATTTCCTGGCGTGCACGACGTCTCACCTGATGGAGTCAGAGTGTCTTCGTTCGAATCCCACGATCCTGCCAAGTCCCAGTCCGTAACCATCTGCCACACAGCATATTTCGCTACGCGCTGGCTGCATCCGTCCATCCTCATCGTGTCCGCGAGCGGCGAGCTCGATGCGGCCAACGCACAGGAGTTCGCAGAGTACGCACTACACCACACCGACACGGTGAAGCGCCTACTGCTCGACCTCAGGGGCATCGAATTCTTCGGCACGGCAGGCTTTTCGGCACTGCACACCCTCAACGTGCGGTGCGCCGCGAGCGGATCCGACTGGGCGATGATGCCCAGCAAGGCGGTGACTCGGCTACTGGGAATCTGCGATCCGGACGCGACGCTTCCGGTGGCGCCCAGCATCGAGACCGCACTCGCCGTCATTCACGGTGAACCGCGTCCGCTACTGCAGCTGGTCCCGAAGACGCGCTAGCGACTTGGCCAACAGCCGGGACACGTGCATCTGAGAGATGCCCACCCGCTCGGCGATCTGCGTCTGCGTCATCGACTCGAAGAATCGCAGGACCAGCACCGTGCGCTCCCGCTCGGGCAGCGCTTCGAGCAGGGGCCGCAATGCCTCCCGGTTCTCGATCCGGTCCAGGTTTGTGTCGACGTCGCCCAGTGTGTCGGCGATCGCGGGCGCCTCATCGGTGCCGCTGCCGCCGTCGATCGACATGGTGTTGTAGGAGCTCCCGGCGATCAGACCCTCGACCACCTCGTCGCGATCCATCTCGAGCTCCGCGGCGAGTTCCGAGGGCGTGGGGGCGCGGCCCAGCCGCTGGGACAGATCGGCCGTCGCGGCACCCAGCCGAAGATGCAGTTCCTTCAGCCGGCGGGGCACCTTGACCGACCAGCTGTTGTCCCGGAAGTGCCTGCGGACCTCACCCATGATGGTCGGCACCGCGAACGACACGAAGTCCGATCCGGCGTCCACGTCGAACCGGATCACGGCGTTCACCAGGCCGACCCTGGCGACCTGCACGAGATCGTCGCGAGGCTCGCCGCGGCCGTCGAACCGCCGGGCGATGTGGTCGGCAAGGGGTAGGCACCGCTCGACGATGGCATCGCGCCGGCGGGTGATCTCGGGGGCGTCGTCGTCCAGCTCGCGAAGTTCGCGGAACATGTCGATGACGTCGGCGTATTCAGAGTTCGATCGTGACGACGAACCCCGATTGGACGAGGTCGTCACCGCAGCGAGCTCGCTCGTCTCGTCGTCATGGAGATGCCGAACACGGCGCCGTCATCGAGCGCCTCGCCGTTCTGGAACGTCTTCACATCGTCGGTCAACGAGCTCAGGACGTGCCAGCTGAAGCTGCCGGGCGCCATGATGTCGGGTGACGTGCAGGTGGTGGACGCGTCGATCACGACCTCGTTGTCCCGCGGACGGACGACGAGGATGAGCGTGGAGCCGGGAACGGCCGACCGGATCAAGCGGGTGCAGGCTTCGTCCACCGCCAGACGTAGATCGGCGACGGTGTCCATGTCGAGGTCTTCGAAGGTTCCCATCGCCGCGATCAGCGTGCGCAACACGGCAAGGTTGTCGAGCTTGGCCGCAACCCGAAACTCGACCTCGTTCTCCACGCGCCCTCCTGATGATGTCTGAGTGAGACTACCCTTGCAATTCCAGCTAACCACGGACGCCACGATCACCAGCGCTCATGATTCTGAGGCAACGGCGCCGCGTCACGAGTTCCGCAATTTGGAGATCAGCTTCGACTTGGTCAACCGCGAATAACCCGAAAGTCCGATCTCCTTGGCGCGGTTGCGCAGTTGCGGCACCGTCCAGTCGTCGTACGAGCCCGACTCACCGCCCTTGCGGCCGACCGCCGACGCGCCGCGGGCCGCCGCTGCGTTGGAGATCCTGGCCGCCTTCTGTTTGGATTCGCCCTGCCGACGCAGGTCCTCGTACATCTTCTCGTTCTTGATCGATGCTCCTGGCATGTGACGACCTCCTCGTGGAACTTCAGCCATGGGTGCCCGTACAGGTGCCGGTCGAAACCCGCTTGTTGGGAGCCGTTGTACCTGGTCGAACGCCCCCATCAATCGCATTGATCGACAACGTGATTCACACGACCTCTGTCGGGGGCGTTTGACGCCAGCGGAGCCGGGAAGCACTACGTCGCACGCAAGGAGGCCGAGGCCGAGGCCGCGCGCGCAGGTGCCACGGCCGCCGAGAAGCGACAGGAAGCGAACAGAACTGACAGCGCTGAATGCGGCCGCCGAGGACCTCAGGATCCGACGCGCAGATGTGCAGTCAGCAGCAACCGGTCGTATTCCGCCCGGGTGGGCAGGACCTCGTCGTAGGGGAGTTCGAGGAAGTCCTTCACGACCTGCTCGGCCAGCACCCGCAGTTTGACGTTGGCCTCCTGCGATCGCCACTTGAGCAGCTCGAACGCCGAGTCCGCGGTGATCCGATAGATCAGCATCAGCATGCCCTTGGCCTGTTCGATGTTGCCGCGGGCCTCGGCGATCTCGGCGACCGCTTCGGTGACGCGTTCCTCCCTGGCGTCGGTGACTGAAGGCGTGACGTCGACGTAATAGCCGTCGGAGCCGATCACGGTTTCCGACTCGTCGCGCATCTGCTGGCCGATCACGACCACGTGGTGGACCTCGCCGTGGGTGTCGACGATCCGATGGCGGGTGCTGAAGGCGCCGGCAGTACGCCGGATCTGTTGGATCGTGGCGGCGACCTGGCCGTAGTCGTCGGGGTGTTTGTGCGACAACACCAACGCGGTGGTGGGCTGCACCGAGTTCGGCTCGTAGCCGTGCATCCGTTCGACTTGCGGCGACCACTCCCACCGCTCGTCGGCGAAGTAGAAGCGGAACCAGCCGACGCGCTGCGGCGCGCCGCCGGCAAGCGCGTACTCGACCGACGGCAGCTCAGCGCCACCGTCGAGATCTCGCCCAGCGAAGTCGGCGAGTTCGTCCGTCATGGACAGAAGATTAACTCTCAATCCGTCAGTTCGGCGATGCGCTTGATGGCCTCGAGGCGCCGGTCCCAGCGTCTGCCGATCGCTTCGAGCTCATTTGCCAGCGCGCTGAGGCGCGCACCCAGCGCGCGGTACCGGATCTCACGTCCGGCACGGACCGACTCCACCAGGCCAGCGTCGGCCAACACGGTGAGGTGCTTGGCGATGGCCTGCCTGCTGACGGGCAGCCGGCCGGCCAACGCGCTGGCGGACAGGTCCGCGGCGCCGATCTCGGACAGGATGCGCCAGCGGGTCTCGTCGGCCAGCACCGAAAGCACCCCGGGCATCGTCGCGGTGTCGTCGGTCACCGGGATTCCAGGAACTCCACGAGTTCGCCCAGCTCGGCCAGCCAACCGCCGGTGTTGTCGTCGTGCGCGGACTGCGGGTCGGCGAGCTCGTCGAATCCGGTTTCGAGCAGGGTGAGCCGGGTGCCGTCCGCGGATTCGGTGAGGTCGAACCGCACGACGGTCGAGTTGCCCGGCACGGGGTCGACGCCCTGCTCCCTGGCCCACCGGTAGATCAGCGTCTTGGGCCGGTCGGCGTGTTCGACGACCACGCGGAAGGTGCCGTGGGCCGACCAGCCGAATGATCCGACGCCGCCTGGTGTCGGGTCGAACTCGCACGTGTCGCCGAACCACTGGGCGATCAGGTCGGGCTCGGTGAGCGCCGCCCACACCTTCTCGGCCGGCGCCTTGATGTCGATGCTGCGGGTGATGTCGAGCGTTGTCATGGTTGCCTCTCGGGTCGATGTGCAACTTTAGAATTGCACATGTTGACAGCCGAGCGCAACCCTGCAGTTGCACTTTCTCCGTTCGTGCCGCGTCGGACATGCGGTTGCGGCGGCGCTTGACTACCGTCGATCGGTGGATCTCAATACCATCGAGGCGGTCGTCACCCCCCGCCGCCGCGATGAGGTGTGGCCGCTAGGCCCCGACGATGCGGTGCTGGCCGGCGGAACGTGGCTGTTCTCCGAGCCGCAACCGCATCTGCGCCGCCTGGTGGACCTCACCGGTCTGCGCTGGCCACCGATTACCTTGAGCGACAATGAGATCGAGCTCAGCGCGACGTGCACACTGGCCGAGCTGTCGGCATTGTCGACCCAGCTGACACGGAGCAGGCCGGACTGGCGCGCGACCCCGCTGTTCCACCAGTGCTGCACGGCGCTGCTGGCGTCGTTCAAGATCTGGAGCACCGCGACGGTCGGCGGCAACATCTGCCTGTCGTTTCCCGCGGGCGCGATGATCTCGCTGGCCTCGGCCCTCGACGGCCAATTGGTGGTGTGGCGCGCCGACGGCAGCGACTATCGGCTGCCGGTCACGGATTTCGTCACCGGGAGTTCGGAGAACGTGCTGGCGGGCGGCGACGTGCTGCGCTCGATACATCTGCCGGCCAGGGCATTGCGAGCGCGTACGGCGTACCGCAAGCTGGCGCCGTCGCCGCTGGGCCGGTCCGGTGTCGTGGTGATCGGCCGCCGCGACACCGCACCCGACGGAGGCCGTTTCGTGCTGTCGGTGACGGCCGCCACCGTGCGCCCGTTCGTCTTCGAGTTCGCGTCCGTCCCCGGCCCCGACGAGCTCCTGGCAGCTCGCGACGGCATCCCCGCCGACCGCTGGACCGACGATCCGCACGGCGACCCCGACTGGCGCCGGGCCATGACCCTGCTGCTCGCCGAGCAAGTTCGGGCGGAGTTGTCGTGACGATCATCGTGAACGGTGAAGCGGTACCGGATGATCCGTGGCCGGGGCAATGCCTACGGACGTTCCTGCGCGAACACGGCCACCTCGACGTGAAGAAGGGCTGCGACGCGGGCGACTGCGGCGCCTGTTCGGTGTTGGTCGACGACTCCGTCGTGCATTCGTGCGTGTTCCCGGCGTTCCGCGCGGCCGGTCACACGGTCACCACCGTCGCGGGGCTCGGTACCCCCGACGACCTGCATCCGATGCAGCGCAGGTTCGTCGAGGCGGCGGGCTTCCAGTGCGGCTTCTGCACCGCGGGCATGGTCACCACCGCCTCGACGCTGTCCGAGGACCAACTCGCCGATCTGCCACAGCAATTGAAGGGCAACCTGTGCCGGTGCACGGGTTATCGGGCCATCACCGACGCGTTGGCCGGGCGGGCCAACACCGAGAAGTCCGGAGGGACGGCCGACGCGGGCCGCTCGATCGGCGCCCCGGCCGGTGTGCGGGTCGTCACCGGCACCGAGCAGTACACCATGGACCACCTGCCGGAGGGCCTGTTGCACATGGCCGTACTGCGCAGTCCGCTCCCCCACGCCCGGATCGTCTCGATCGACACCTCGGCCGCCGAACGGATGCCTGGCGTGCAGCTGGTCCTCACCCATCGCGACAGCCCGGCGGTGGCATTCTCGACCGCCCGCCACGAGAGCCGGCTCGACGACCCCGATGACACGTGCCTGCTCGACGACGTCGTGCGGTTCGTCGGCCAGCGGGTGGCCGCCGTCGTCGCCGACAGCCCGGCCATCGCGGACAACGCCTGCCGCGCGATCGTCGTCGAGTACCAGGCGCTTCCGGCGGTGTTCAACCCGGAGACGGCACAGTCACCGGGCGCACCGTTGGTGCACGGCGACAAGGGCGGGGACGCAGGCAGGGTCGCCCGCATCGCCGACGTGTCCCGCAACGTCGTCGCCGAACTGCACGGCGGGGTCGGCGACGTCGACCGAGGGGTGGCGGATGCCCGGGCCGGTGGCGGCGCGGTGGTGCGTGGGCGATGGAACACGCAGCGCATTCAGCACGCGCACCTGGAGACCCACGGCTGCACCGGATGGCGGGATGAGCGCGGCCGCTTGGTGATTCGCACCAGCTCGCAGGTGCCGTTCCTGGTCCGCGACGAGCTGTGCCACGTGTTCGGCCTTGACCGCTCCGAGGTCCACGTCTTCACCCGGCGGGTGGGCGGGGGCTTCGGCGGCAAGCAGGAGATGCTGACCGAGGACGTCGTCGCGCTGGCGGTGCTCCGGCTGGGCAGGCCGGTGCGCTACGAGTTCAGCCGGACCGACGAGTTCGTCGCGGCACCATGCCGTCACCCCTTCCGGGTCGACGCGACGGTGGCCGCGGGGGCGGACGGGGTACTGACCGCGCTGGCGGTCGACGTGCTGATGGACGCTGGCGCCTACGGAAACCACAGCCCTGGCGTGATGTTCCACGGCTGCAGCGAGTCGATCGCGGTGTACCGGTGCGCGAACAAACGTGTCGACGCCCAGGCCGTGTACACCAACAACCTTCCGTCGGGGGCGTTCCGCGGCTACGGCCTCGGGCAGGTCATCTACGCGGTGGAGGCCGCGCTGGACGAACTGGCGGAGCGGCTCGGCATCGACCCCTTCGACCTGAGGCGCCGCAACGTCGTGGTGCCCGGCGACGCGTTCACCGATTCGCATGTGGCCGACGACGACCTGACGTTCGGCAGCTACGGGCTCGACCAGTGCCTGGACCTGGCCGAGGACGCACTCGCTGCAGGCAACGGGGTGGCGGCGCCGGACGGTCCGCAGTGGCGGGTCGGCGAGGGCATGGCGATCGCGATGATCGCGACGATTCCGCCGCGCGGTCATTTCGCCGAGGCAGCCGTCTCGGCGGACGCCGACGGCCACTACACCCTGTCGGTCGGCACCGCCGAGTTCGGCAACGGCACGTCGACGGTGCACGCCCAACTCGTCGCCACGGCGTTGAACACCACGGTCGACAAGGTGCGCATTCACCAATCCGACACCGATGCAACGGGTTACGACACCGGTGCGTTCGGCTCGGCGGGCATCGTGGTGGCCGGGCTGGCGGTGCAGGCCGCGTGTCGGGATCTGCTGGCTCAGAAGGCGGCGGGCGGCACCGCACCGCTGCTCGGCCGGGGCCGTCACGACGGCACCCCGCGTTCGGTGGCGTTCAACGTGCACGCGGTTCGGGTCGCCGTCGATGTCGACACGGGCGAGGTGACCATCCTGCAGTCGGTGCAGGCCGCCGACGCCGGCGTGGTGCTGAACCCCGAGCAGTGCCGCGGGCAGGTCGAGGGTGGCGTTGCGCAGGCGATCGGCTCGGCGCTCTACGAGGAGATGCGGGTGAGCCCCGACGGTGTCGTGATCACCAAGGACCTTCGCAACTACCACATTCCGCAATTGGCCGACCTCCCGGTGACGGAGGTCTACTTCGCCGATACCTACGACGAGCTCGGGCCGCTTGGCGCGAAGTCGATGAGCGAGTCACCGTACAACCCGGTCGCTCCCGCGCTGGCCAACGCCATCGCCCGCGCGTGCGGTGCGCGGTTGCATCAGCTGCCGATGACACCGGCGCGGGTGTGGCGCGCGCTGCAGTAGCTTCTGGCACTGGCTATTTCGTGGGCGCCTTGAGTCCCTCAAGCGCGCAGAACAGGACCGTCTCGACATCGTGTGACGCCGTGTCGGGATCTGCGGCGTCGGTGATGTAGAGGACTGCGTTGTAGAACATGCTGAAGAAGAGCTCGACGGTGGCCTCAACCGGGACCGGGCGTGCATATCCGTTGGCCACGAAGCTCTCCAGCGTGGCACGCAGGAACGGCAGCGTCTGCTGCTCGTTGAGTTCGCGTACGCGGTCCCAGCCCAAGACGCTCACCACCTGACGGAGCAGTGCCCGGGCATCGTCGTCGGCGACATAGCTGTGCAGGAATAGTCGGATCGCGGTCTGCACCTTGTCCCATGGCTCTTCGGACTCGGTGGGCATGGCGGCGACGACCTTGGCCGTAACCGCTTCTTGGCTGGTCTTGAACAGTTCGGTGAAGATCGCCTGTTTGTCGCGGAAGTGGTGATACACCGCGCCCTTACTGGCCTGCGCCACCCTGGCGATCTCGTCGACGGACGTTGCGTCGAAGCCGTTGGTGACGAACAACGACTTGGCGGCGCCGAGCACCGCTTCACACGTCAGCGCGGCATATCTCTCGCGTCGCCTGACCTTGACGTCGCTCACCGTCGCGTCGATACTCATCGACCTATAGTCGTATACCGACTTACGGTCTGTCAACGACGGAGCGTCTACAGTCCCATCCAACAGGGAGGCTTCACGTGGCCATCACGCAAGACGAACTCATAGCCGGGATCGCCGAGATCATCGAGGAGGTGACGGGGATCGAACCATCCGAGGTCACGGTCGAGAAGTCCTTCGTCGACGACCTGGACATCGACTCGTTGTCGATGGTGGAGATCGCGGTGCAGACCGAGGACAAATACGGCGTGAAGATCCCAGACGAAGATCTTGCGGGCCTGCGCACGGTCGGTGACGTCGTTGCCTACCTTCAGCAGCTTGCGACGGACAACCCCGAAGCCGCCGAAGCGATCCGGGCCCAGTTCGATAAACGCGTCGAATGACACCTGTCGGTGCGGCCACCTAGGGTTCCGACCGTGTGGAAGCTCTACGGAATCCTCGG
>NZ_JAVRPS010000131.1:0-5566 GCF_032162105.1 Mycobacterium sp.
AAACTTCAATTCGGGTTGCGATGGCCCGGCGCGTAACATCACACAGCGAGCGCAGCAGCTTGCGGGGGAGTCATCGTCGATTCCGGTCTGCTGCTGACCAGCCAGGAAGGCAATTCCATCATGGCCAAGACGGCACGTAAGAAGGGTGGCCTCAAGCCACACTTCGAGGACGTACAGGCGCACTACGACCTGTCCGACGAGTTCTTCAGCCTCTTCCTCGACCCGACGCAGACCTACAGCTGCGCGTACTTCGAGCGCGATGACATGACGCTGGAGGAGGCGCAGCTGGCCAAGGTCGACCTGGCGCTGGGCAAGCTGGGTCTCGAGCCGGGGATGACGTTGCTCGACGTCGGCTGCGGGTGGGGCTCGACCATGCTGCGGGCCGTCGAGAAGTACGACGTCAACGTCGTCGGCCTCACCTTGAGCGAGAACCAGAAGGCACACGTCGAGAGCGTGTTCGCCAAGCACGACAGTCCCCGTTCCAAGCGCGTGCTGCTCAATGGTTGGGAGCAATTCGACGAGCCGGTCGACCGGATCGTGTCGATCGGGGCCTTCGAGCACTTCGGCAAGGACCGTTGGGACGACTTCTTCGCGATGGCCTACAAGGCGCTACCGGACGACGGCGTGATGCTGCTGCACACCATCACTGCGCTCACGCTGCCGCAGATGACCGCGGCCGGGTTGCCGCTGACGTTCTCGATCGCGCGGTTCGTGAAGTTCATCCTCACCGAGATCTTCCCCGGCGGATACCTGCCGACCACCGAGATGGCGGGTGAGTTCGCGACGCGGGCCGGCTTTGACCTGACCCGTACGCAGTCGCTGCAGAAGCACTACGCGCGGACGTTGGATACCTGGTCGGCCGCGCTGGAGGCGCACAAGGACGAAGCGATCGCCGTGCAGTCCGAAGAGGTGTACGACCGCTACATGCACTACCTCACCGGTTGCGCCAAGGGCTTCCACGAGGGCTACATCGACGTCTGCCAGTTCACGCTGGCCAAGTAGGGCCGTCAGCGCACGGCGCCGAATTGGAGTCGACCACCCGGTGAACGCTAGGGTTTGCGGCTTGAGCCGCTAGTTGACACGTCGATGGACGGCGCCGCGGTACGGTCACAGCAAGACCCGTCCGAGATCGGCGGCCGGCTGCATCAGCAAGGAAAGGTCAAGCAGGAGAAACATGTCTGAAAACTCCACCGGCACGAAGGACCTCGAGCCGCATTTCGAGGACATCCAGGCTCACTACGACCTGTCCGACGACTTCTTCGGCGTGTTCCAGGACCCGACCCGCAAGTACAGCTGTGCCTACTTCACCGGGCCGAACGTCACGCTGTCCGAGGCCCAGATCGCCAACGTCGATCAACACCTCGAAAAGCTGGACCTCAAGCCGGGCATGACGCTGCTCGAGATCGGCTGCGGCTGGGGCTTGACGCTGCAGCGGGCGATGGAGAAGTACGACGTCAACGTCATCGGCCTGACGCTGAGCAGGAACCAGCAGGCATACTGCACCCAATTGCTCGACAAGCTCGACAGCCCGCGCACCCACGAGGTACTTCTCGAGGGCTGGGAGCAGTTCAAACGGCCGGTCGACCGCATCGTGTCGATCGAGGCCTTCGAGCACTTCGGCTTCGAGCGCTACGACGACTTCTTCAAGAGCTGCTTCGACATCCTCCCCGACGACGGCCGCATGACCATTCAGAGCAGCGTCGGCTTTCACCCCGACGATCTGCAGGCCCGCGGCAAGAAGCTGACCTTCGAGCTGGCTCGTTTCGTCAAGTTCATGATCACCGAGATCTTCCCTGGCGGCCGGATCCCGACCACCAAGATGATGGTCGCCCACGGTGAGAAGGCCGGCTTCGTCGTGCCCGAGGCCATGTCGCTGCGCAACCACTACATCAAGACGCTGGGCATCTGGGCTGCGGCACTGGAGAACCACAAGGACGAGGCCATCGCGGCCACCGACGAGGAGAACTACCACCGGTACATGAAGTACCTGACCGGCTGCCAGTACTACTTCGTCGACGAGACCATCGACGTCAGCCTGGTGACCTACCTCAAGCCGGGCGCCCCCGCCTAGCGGCGGTCCGCATTCGCTAGGCGGCCGCCTTTGCGTCCGCGTCCTTGGCCTCGTCCTTCTTGGCCGCGTCCTTGCTCTCGTCCTTCTTGTCCGCGTCGGTGCTCTCCGCGGGCTTGGTGCTCTCGGGCTTCGTCGTCTCCTCCGGCTTGGTCGTCTCTACCGGCTTCGTCGTCTCTACCGGCTTCGTCGTCTCTACCGGCTTGGTAGCCGGCTCGACATCCGATGCGGGCGGCGTCGTCGCGCTCGCCACGGGCTCCATGGCAGGCGTCGTGGCTTCGGTGCCCTCGGCCGGGACGGCCTGCGTGACCTCGACCGCGTCCGTTTCAGTTACGACCGGCGTCGACTTCTTCGCCGACGACAACGCGGTCACGCTCGCCAGGCTCTTCGACTCGTCGGCCTGCGGGTCGATTGCCTGCGGTGAGATCGTGCGGGCCGCCAGCGTCGAGGTCGTCAGTGGCGCTGGTGCGGCCGGGGCAACCATCGTGCCGATCCCGACGTCGTTGAGGAAGGCCTGGATGCCCTGCACGGTGGCCGCTGCCAGATCGAACGCCAGCTTGATCGGATTGATGGCGCCGGCGAAGGGCAGGATCGTCAGCCCCTGCGGGACGCTCGGGTCCGCGTTGGGATCGTAGGCGAGGTCGATGAGCACCCGGGCCACCGGAGAGAACAGGTCGACGAAGGGCTTGACGATCGGGGTGGTGCCGGTGGTGGCGGCCAGGCCGAGGATGAGCGACGCGAGCGGCAGTACCTTGGTCGGGATCGTGACGTACTGGTTGCCGTGCACGTCGGTCTTAATGTTGGCCGGATCGTTCAGGGCGGTCAGCAGTTCGGCCTCCGTGTAGCCGTTGGGCAGACCGGTGAAGCCGCTGTTCTGGTTGGGCTCGAGATACGTTCCGTGAATCTGGTCGAACCCGGCGAACGCGTTGGCGACCGCGAGCAGATTGCCCCAGGCGATCGGCGAATTGCCGACGCCGTCGTACTGGAAGACGATGGTCTTGAACGGTATCCCGGTGTCGACCGGTGTCGGGAGGCCCGTCGTCACATCCAGGATTGGGACGTGGCCGAGGAATCCGAGCAGCGTCCACAACCCACCAAGGGGGTTGTCGATGTTGCCGATCATGACCACCTGGATCCGCGCCTTCTGTTCCGGGGTCAGCGTGGTACCGAGGGCACGTAGCTCGTTGGATACGACGGCGCCGCCCTGGGAGTAGCCGAAGATGACGATGTCGCCGGGGACCGCCAATGCGGCCATCAGCTGCTTGTCCAGATTGTTCACACCCTCCTGAACCGAGACGTCCCATTTCTGGCAGTTGACGTCGCACCAACCGGGGATGATCGACAGCGGATAGAACGACGCGGGGTAGACGATGCTGTGCAGGTCGGCGTCGGTGCAGCCACCATTGGCGCACGCCGTCCCACCCATGTAATAGTCCCGGGCATTCTCCATGTAACCAGCGACGTTGGTCGCGTTTGGGGTACCGGTGCCCGGCACGATCAACGCGGTGGCGCCGAACGCGAATGCGGCGGTGAACGCCGATGCGAGGGCCAGGGCCACCGAGGCGATCAGTGACACGACGATGAGGACGATTGCCCTCGCGGTTTTACGCATGGGTAAAAGATCACACAACGATCCACACCACGATGGCGGAACTGCGAACTCGTTTACAAGGAAAATGCCGACTGCTGTCGGATTCGCACGGTGCCGTTCGTCGAACCGGTAGAGAGTGGGACGCAGGGTTCCGCTCACTACCCGGAGGTATCCCCATGCACTACTTCGCGCTGCTGCTCACCCCTGAAGATCACCGCTACGACGCCGACCGGGAGGCCTCCGACGAGATGGCCGCCTACCAGGCGTTCCACACCAGCGCCGCGTCCGCGATCCGAGCCGGCGACGCACTGCTGCCGTCGGCGACCGGCGTGCGGATCACCGGCGGCCCGGACAGCCCGAGCGTCACCGACGGCCCGTTCGCCGAGAGCGCTGAGGTGGCAGGCGGCTACTACGTGTTCGAGGCCGAGAACCTCGACGATGCGCTGGCCTTGGCATGCGACATCCCCGCGGCCAAGTACGGTGCGATCGAGGTGTGGCCGACAGTCATGTGGAATCAGCCGGAGAAGCCGCTGGACGGTACCCACTGGTTGGCGTTGCTACTCGAGCCGGCCGACAACGTCGTGACGCCCGGATCGGCGCAATGGGAGGTAGGCATTGCCGCGCACGGCGAGTTCGGCGCCGCCGCGGCCGATCACAACAAGGCCGGTGCGGCGCTACAACCACCCGCAATGGCGACGACGGTGCGGGTGCGCGACGGTAAGACGATCTTCACCGACGGGCCGTACATCGAGGGTGCGGAGGTCGCCAACGGGTTCTACATCCTGTCCGCGACGGACCGCGACGAGGCCGTCAAGATCGCCTCGATGATCCCGGCCACCACGGTGCAGGTGCAGCAATTGGCCGGGGTGTCGGGGCTGTAGCCGTCGCTGAATGACCAACCTGGACGGCGTCTTTCGGCGCGAGTGGGGTCCCGCAGTGGCGGCGCTGGCCCGCTGGTCGGGTGATCTCACCGTCGCCGAGGACGCCGTCCAGGAGGCGTTCGCCGAAGCGTTGCGTTCCTGGCCCCGTGACGGCGTGCCCGACAACGCGGGCGGATGGGTCCTGACCGTGGCACGGAACCGGGCGCTGGACCGCTTGCGCCGTGAATCGGTCCGACCGGGAAGGGAACTGGCCGCGGTGGCCGAGAACAGATGGGCCCACATCGAAGGGGTCGCGGTGCATCCGGTGCGCGACGACGAGTTGCGGATGATGTTCACGTGCGCGCATCCGGCGTTGGACGACTCGTCGCAGTTGGCCCTCACGCTGCGGCTGATCTCCGGGCTCACCGTCGCCGAGATCGCGAGGGCGCTGCTGCAGTCCGAGGCTGCGGTCGGACAGCGAATCACGCGGGCCAAGAACAAGATCCGCGGCGCGAACATCCCGCTGCGGGTGCCGCCCGCCGAGCGGCTGCCGGAGCGGACACCGCACGTGCTGGCGTGCATCTACTCGGTGTTCACCGAGGGCTATTGGTCGACCGCGGGGCCATCGGCGATCCGCGACGAGTTGTGCGACGAGGGTGTCCGGCTCGCCGGTGAGCTGTGTTCGTTGATGCCCGATTCGCCGGACGGGCAGGCGTTGGCGGCGCTGGTGCTGCTGCACGATTCGCGCCGAGCCACCCGGGTGGACGCCAACGGCGCCCTGGTACCGCTCGACGAGCAGGACCGCACACGGTGGGATCGCGGTCGGGTCACCCGTGGGCTCGATCGGTTGCGGCTGGCGGCGGGCGCGGACGGTCCGTACCTCCCCCAGGCCGTGATCGCGGCGCTGCATGCGACGGCACCGAGTTGGGAGCAGACGGACTGGGTCACCATCTGCACCGCCTACGACCGGCTGATCGCGATCACCGACTCACCGGTCGCGCGGGCCAATCGCGCACTGGCGGTCGGGTTTCGCGACGGCTTCGAGGC
>NZ_JAVRPS010000132.1:0-2523 GCF_032162105.1 Mycobacterium sp.
CGTCGATCCGGACAAGAAGCGCGGCTCCCTGTATAAGGCCTTCGTCCGCTTCGGACGCTCCCGTCCAGGACAGGCTTACGCGCGTCATGTCGGCCCCCGCATCGACCCGTGGCTGTACCGTGCGACCGGCGGGCGCTATCCCGCATCCCTCGGCACTATCGCTACAGCTCCGCTCATGACGACGGGTGCCAAGTCGGGTCAGCCGCGCGAGGTACAGCTCACCTACTTCCACGATGGGAGCGATCCGATCCTGGTCGCCTCAAACTACGGGGGACCGAAACACCCGCAGTGGTACTACAACCTCAGGGCGCACCCTGACTGCGAATTCGGCGACGAGAAATTCGTGGCGACAGAAGTTACCGCTCCCGACGAATACGTGCGCCTGTATGGACTCGCCGAGCAGGTCTACGCCGGGTACAGCGACTATCGCGCCAAGACAGCGCCCATCGGGCGTCAGATCCCGATTTTCCGCCTCACGCCGCGCTAGCGGCGTGCTGGCTTGCGAGGCGGCACGACCTGTATCTCAGGCCGATTGCCGACGGCACCGTGGTCTGGACCGCGCCAAGCGGGCAGACCTACACCACTCGCCCCGGGAGCCTGCTGCTGTTCCCTGCCTTGTGCACACCGACCGCACCAGTTGCCACGACCACCGCTCAGTGGATTCCCAACGCCGGCCTGAGCACCGCCGGCCTGACCATGCCCCGCCGCGCCCGCACCCGAACCGAAGACCGCCGACGACGCATCGACGACGAGCGCCGACTCAACGAAAGGCAAGCACGCCCGGTCGCTGCTAGCTGGCCGCCAACGCCTCGATCACCTCGCCATAGAGCCGCGCCTTGATGGCGCCCATCGTCGGGCCGGCATTCGCGGCCCGCTCCTGCGCCCGCGCGACGGCGATGTCGAGCACCTCGTCCTCGGTGCCGACACCCGCGACGAGGCCGGCGTCGTGGGCCTCCTCGCCGCCGTACCGGCGGCCCGTCGTCATCGCCTCGTGCGCCGTCGCGATCGGCAGCCTGGCGCGGATCAGCGCGCTCATACCCGGCGTGAACGGAATGCCGAGATCGACCTCCGGCAGACAGAAGTAACCCCGGTCGGACCGCATCACGGCGAGGTCGTGTGCGAGCGCCAGCATCGCGCCCGCCGCGAACGTGTGGCCCTGCAGCGACGCCACCATCGGCGCCGGGAATGCGAGCACCCGCGCGAACAACGCGTGGACTTCGCGCAGATTGGCTTCGGCGGCATCGGGGTTGGCGGCCATGAAGTCGAGGTCGAGGCCGTTGGAGTAGAACTTCCCGACACCGGTGGTGACCACCGCCTTCGGGCCAGGGGCGGCGTCGACCTCGTCGAGCGCGGCGTTGATCGCCGTCAGCCGGTCCGGGTGGAATCGGTTCTCGTCCTCGCCGAGGGTCAACACGAAAACGTCGTCACGACGGTGCAGGCCGGTCATGGGCTGATTAGACCACGCTTGATTGGACCACTCAGGAGTGCTGCACAATCGTTCGGTGTCCAACCCGCTCAGGCCCAACCCGCTCAATGGTCATGTCTCGCACTGGTTCGACGAGGTGCCGCCCAGCCGGCCGCCGCTTCCCGGTGACCGCGACGCCGACGTCTGCATCGTGGGCGCCGGCTACACCGGACTCTGGACGGCCTACTACCTCAAGCGCGCCGACCCGGGACTGCGCATCGTGGTGCTCGAGGCGCGGTTCGCCGGCTTCGGCGCCTCGGGTCGCAACGGCGGATGGCTATCGGGGCTGGTGCCCGGCGACCGCAACGCCATGGCCGAGCAGTACGGCCGCGACCGCGTGGTGGCCTGGCAGCGCGCACTGAACGAGGCCGTCGACGAGGTCGCCGACGTGGCCGCCCGGGAGGGCATCGACGCGGGCATCGTGAAGGGCGGCACGCTCGAGATCGCGCGCAATCGGGCGCAGGCGGCCCGGCTGGCGAGTTCGATCGAGGAGGAGCGCAACTGGCAGGTCGACGGCATCGAGCCGTTGACGACGGCCCAAGCGGCCAAGCGGATCGAATTCGATGGTGTGGTGTCGGCCTTCTTCACCCCGCACTGCGCACGCATCCAGCCGGCGCGGCTGGCGCGCGGCCTAGCCGACGCCGTGGAGCGGCTCGGCGTCCAGATCTACGAACAGACCCCCGTCACCGAGATCAGCCAGGGACGCGCGACGACCGAGTCCGGCACCGTCACGGCACCGATCGTGCTGCGCGCCACCGAAGGATTCACCGCCGCGCTGCCGGGTCTGCGCCGCCGCTGGCTGCCGATGAACAGCTCGATGATCGCGACCGAGCCGATCAGCGCCGACCTGTGGGCGGGCATCGGCTGGGACGGCAGGGAAACCGTCGGTGACACCGCGCACGGATTCTTCTACGCCCAACGCACCGTCGATGACCGCATCGCGATCGGCGGCCGCAGCGTCCCGTACCGCTACGCGTCGCGCATAGACGTCGACGGCCGCGTCCCTGAGCGCACCATCCGGCACCTCAGCCAGGTGCTGCACGACGTGCTCCCGCAGG
>NZ_JAVRPS010000133.1:0-3255 GCF_032162105.1 Mycobacterium sp.
GCGATCTGTTCGAGGGTGGTCTCCTCGAATCCTTGCTCGATGAACAGTTCTTTGGCCCGTTCGGCGATCTGCGCCTGAACGCTGCGGCGTGTCATGTCGCGAAGCCCCGACGTGGGGCGCGACGGCAGATTCATGGAGGGGATCCTATCGTGACGAAACCGTCTTGACTAGTCGTACATGTCATCCATAGACAGATTAGGCTACAATGGACAGAGACGCCACGAACACACGCCGAACCATGCAGATCCGGCCACGGCGGAACAGCCGTCACCGAGACAAGAGGAGGAAGACTCGTGAAAGCGATGCGTTACAGCGAATTTGGTGGTCCCGAGCTGATCCGGGAGGACGAGGTCGCACCACCGAGCGCCGCGCCGCCTGGTGACGTGGTGATTCGGATGGCAGCCACCAGTGTCAACGGCGCGGACTGGAAGCTCGGGGAAGGTGCCCTAAAGAACGTCGTGCACCTGGACTTCCCCTTCACCGTCGGGCTGGACTTCTCGGGCGTCGTGTTGGAGCTCGGAGCCGGTGTCGAGGGCTTCGCCGTGGGGGATCGCGTCTACGGCGGAGTTCATTTCGACCGATGCGGCACCTATGCCGAGATCATTTCGGTTCCCGCAGACACGGTGTGCAAGGCACCGCAGTCGATTCCTCTGGCGACGGCGGCTGCGGCGCCGGTCGGCGCACAGACCGCCTGGGGTGCGCTGTTCTTGGAGGACCAGGGCAACCTTCAAGCCGGACAGAAAGTCCTGATTCATGGCGGCGCTGGCGGGGTTGGCAGTTTCGCGGTACAGCTGGCGAACTGGCGCGGCGCTCACGTCATCGTCACCGCCTCCAAGCGGAACCACGACTATCTCCGGTCACTGGGCGCGCACGATACGATCGACTACCGCACCACCCGTTTTGAGGACGTGGTGCACGACGTCGATGTCGTCTTCGATTGCGTCGGTGGTGAGTTGGCGACGCGCTCGGTGCCGATCATCACCAAGGGCGGGCGGCTCGTCTCCATCGCGTCGCCACCAGACGCGGAGGTCGCCGACCTCGCCGCCACCCACGGCGTGCAATCCTCGTTCTTCCCCGGCGACCCCGGCCACGACACTCTGCAACAGATCACCGACCTCATCGACGCCGGGACGCTGCGCGTCGTCGTCACCGAGGAATACCCACTCGCTCGGGCCGCCGAGGCGCTCGCCAAGAACCAGCAGGGGCACACGCGCGGCAAGATCCTGCTGACCATCAGCCCCACCGACTGACCGTCAACCTCAAGCTCGGGTGCGCACAGCGCGTCATCGTTACTCGAAAGGACTCTCAATGAAGATCGGAATCGGCCTGCCGAACGGCAGCGCAGGCGTTCGTGGCTCAACGATGCTGGAGTGGATCCGGCGAGCCGAACATCGTGGATTCGACGTGGTCTCCACGATCGACCGGCTGGTCTATCCCAGCTTTGATTCGATCATCGGATTGGCGCTGACCGCCGGAGCCAGCAGCAGCCTCGCATTGCAGACCAACATCCTTCTCGCTCCGCTGTATTCGCCGGCGGTTCTCGCCAAGCAGTTGGCCAGCCTCGCCGACGCCGCGGGCAACCGCCTCACCGTCGGCATCGCCCCCGGTGGCCGCGAAGACGACTTCATCGCTGCCGGTGTGGACTTCCACGCCCGCGGACGCTTGCTTGACGACGAAATGACGCTCATGCGCCACGCCTGGCAAGGCGAGCCGGTCATCGACGGCACCGCCATTTGTGCCGCGCCAGTGCAGATTCCGGTTCTGTTCGGGGGCTTTACCAACGCAGCGGTTCGCCGTGTCACACAACTCGGAGACGGCTGGGTCTCCGGGGCTCTGCGCGACTACGAGGCTGAAGCGGCGTTCGCCGATCGCGTTCGGACTGCGTGGCTCGAAGCCGACCGTCCCGGTGACCCGCAATTTCACACCTGTGTGAACTTCGCCATCGGTGATGACGCCGATGCCGGGCGCCAGCACATTGGCCGTTACTACGGATTCGTTCCCGATTACGCCGAACTCAACATCGCCGACATGCTCACCTCCGCAGAAGGCGCGCGCCAAACCGTGAAGGCGTATCGCGATCTGGGATTCGACAGGCTCCTCTTTCACCCCACCGTCACATCGATAGAACAGGTTGATCGCCTCGCCGACGCAGTGCTGTGAGGCCACGCGAAACCGCCGAGACATCGCTGCCAATCGACCCCCAACCCCCGCCGATCGGGACTGGGCTAATCGTCCGAGGGTGTCTTTTGGCCGGTCGCCTGGAAGATGACTCTGCGGCCAATCGCAACGGCGTGGTCGGCGAAGCGTTCGTAGAACCGACCTAGCAGGGTGACGTCTACCGCCGACTCGACTCCGTGTTTCCATTCTTTGTCCATGAGGATGGTGAAGATGTGGCGGTGCAGGTCGTCCATCGCATCGTCGTCGTGACGAATTTGCGCGGCCTTGTGCGGGTCGGATGACAGCACGACGTCTTTGGCGGCGAGGCCGAGGTCGACGGCGATGCGGCCCATCTCGGCGAAGTATCCGTTGACCTCTTCGGGCAGTGCGTATGACGGGTGGCGTCGGCGGGCGATCTTGGCGACGTGCAGGGCCAGCCCGCCCATGCGCTCGGCGTGGGCCACGTTCTGGATTGAGCCGACAATGGCGCGCAGGTCACCTGCGACGGGAGATTGCAACGCCAGCAGGACGAATGCGGACTCTTCGGCTTTGGTCTTCATCTCGACGAGTCGTTGGTGGTCGGTGATGACTTGCTCGGCTTGGAACAGATCGGCTTGAAGCAGTGCCTGGGTTGCGCGTTCCATCGCGGTGCCCGCGCTCCCGCACATCGCACCGAGGGAGGTGGTGAGTGCGTCGAGTTGTTCATGGAACGCGGTGCGCATGCGACAACGATAGGACCTCCCGGGTGTGTTGCAGCGCAGCCGGTGAACCCGTCGCTCGGGGGTCGGTTACGTGGCGCTGTCTGACATTGTGGCCAAGGTTCTCGGATTCCTACGGGCTGGCTATCCGGAAGGGGTGCCGGGTCCAGACCAAGTGCCACTGTTCGCGTTGATGCGTCGGCGACCGTCCGACGTGAAGCCTTAGCCGTAGCAAGCGAGTTGGCGGCCAGCGGTGAGCGATCATCTCGACTCGCTAATCCGAAAATGATGGTGAGCTGACTGGGGAGGCCGCACGTCGATGTGGCCGTGCGGTGACGGCGGGACGGGTGCGTGGTGATGGTCAGGCTGCTGGGGTGAGGGTGACGGTGTAGCCAAGTGC
>NZ_JAVRPS010000134.1:0-7350 GCF_032162105.1 Mycobacterium sp.
AGGGTCATGTTCAGGATCCGCGCGCGCCCGCTGGCCACATGTCGTTGCACCCGGCGGGTGTTCTCCTTGGACCGCAGCCCGCCGATCACCGGCACGGTGATGGTTCTGCGGTCGGGCTCCACCCGCAGTGCCCCGGTGCTGAACCGGACCCGACCGTGATCACGCCGCGCGGACTTGAACCGCGGGAATCCCAACCGCCTACCTTTGCGTTTCCCGGTCTTGCTGGCCTTCCAATTCCTCAGCGCGGTCTCCACATCGGCCAGCCCGGTGGAGTACGCCTCTTTCGAGTTCTCCGCCCACCACGGCGCGACGTCGTCCTTGGCTTGGTTCCACACCTTGCGCAGTGCGCCCTGAGTCCACGCCACCGACTGATGACCCGGGTCCAGTTTCTTGGCGTCCATGTCGGCTTTGACCCGTCCCAGACGCCAGTTGAACGCCTTGCGCCGCGCACCGAAATGCGACCGCACACCTCGCGCCCCGACCGAATCAGCGGGCCACTGGACCTCGAACTTCGCCGCGGTCACCATCCAACCCGTCGGCACCGGCTCACCGGGGGTTCCCACCTCGGCACACCCGAGGGCATCACCGGAATGCAGGGCGAACAGAACCGACACCGACTCCACCGCCGCCCGGTGCACCTCGAAATCCAGCCCCACATCCACCAGCCGCGACAACCTAGCCGTGCCGTCCCGACTGGGCTTACCGGGCAGCTGCACACCTCCGGTCAGCGCAGCCACCCGCGCTGCCTGCCCACCAGTGCGCATCCCCACGATCACCGCGTCACCCCATTACCCATGGCAGTCATCATCGCCACCAGCACCGACAAACGCTGCTGGCCCGACATCGCGTTGCGCACGCCCGAGCGCTCTGATCGCCCGGTCGCGCGGCGACCGTACAGACGTGCGCAAAACGATGTGAGCACCTCAACCACGTCGCGCACCAAATCGTCGGTGACCTCACCGCAATCCAGCACGACCAACCGACGGCCGTGCGCTGACAACGCCGCCTCCACCAGCTCGGTGTTCATCCGCCCCAACCGATCCCGATGCTCCACCACCACCGTCGCCACCCGCGGATCAGCCACCAACCGGCGCACCTTCCGCCGAGCACCGTTCATGCCCGACCCAACCTCAGCCTCGACCCGCACCACAGCGCAACCAGACTGCGCCGCCCATTCACTCAACCGAGCAACCGATCCAGATCATCACGCTGATCACGGCTGGACACCCGGGCATACGAGCCCACACCAGCGACAACAACTCCCTCGCCGACACCCGGGCTCACCAACACCGTGCGCTGACTTCCCCGAACCGCCGGCACCGGCAGTGCTCCCTCCGAAACCAGCGGCACGCAGTCTGCCGATGTACACCCTGCGACCGCGCCCACTCCGTCAGATTCACCCCACCAGGCCACTCACCAGCCCACACCTTCGCGCCAGCAGTTGGCACCCCTGGTTGAACGCCAGCTCCTTGGTGGCCTCCGCCGACTCGAGCGTGGTCCCGAACGTGGCGCGTGTCCGCGGCGCCGTCCACTGCAGCGATTCCAGCACGAAGATGTAGACGTGCAGCACTGCCGCCAGTCCGGCGAAAATCAATGCAGCGGTGACCATTGCGCATCCAGTCCCGTTCTCATTGTGCCGCTTGCCATTCCGGCCCTCTCGACTATTCGAACAGGCCCGACTGCCCCAGCCCGGTCACGCCGCTGGGCGGTGTCAGACCCAGATGGGTCCATGCCTGGGTGGTGGCCACCCGGCCACGCGGGGTGCGCGCGAGCATGCCGGCCCGCACCAGGAAAGGCTCGCATACCTCCTCGACCGTCGTGGCCTCTTCGCCGACGGCCACCGCGAGCGTGGACACCCCCACCGGGCCGCCACCGAAACTGCGGGTGAGCACCGAGAGCACGGCGCGATCCAGCCGGTCCAGGCCCAGTTCGTCGACGTCGTACACCGCCAACGCGGCCTTGGCGATGTCGCGCGTGATGACGCCGTCGGCGCGCACCTCGGCGTAGTCACGGACCCGGCGCAGCAGCCGGTTGGCGATCCGGGGTGTGCCCCGCGACCGCCGGGCGATCTCGGTGCCTGCGTCCGAGCCGAGTTCGATGCCGAGGATGCCTGCCGAGCGGAACAGCACCCGCTCCAGTTCGGGAGGTTCGTAGAAGTCCATGTGGGCGGTGAAGCCGAACCGGTCGCGCAGCGGCCCGGTCAGCGCGCCGGACCGGGTGGTGGCCCCGACGAGGGTGAACGGTGCCACCTCGAGCGGAATCGACGTCGCCCCAGGGCCTTTGCCGACGATGACGTCGACGCGGAAGTCCTCCATCGCGAGGTACAGCATCTCCTCGGCGGGCCGGGCGATGCGGTGGATCTCGTCGATGAACAGCACGTCGCCCTCGACGAGGTTGGAGAGCATGGCGGCGAGGTCACCGGCCCGCAGCAGAGCCGGTCCGGACGTCACCCGCAGCGACGTGGCCAGTTCGGCGGCGATGATCATGGCCAGCGACGTCTTGCCGAGGCCCGGCGGACCCGCGAGCAAGATGTGATCGGGTGTGCCGCCCCGGTTCTTGGCGCCCTCCAGAACCAGTTGCAGCTGCTCGCGCACCCTGGCTTGGCCGATGAACTCCCCGAGGGTTCGGGGTCGCAGGCTCGCGTCGACGTCACCCTCGCCGACCGTCAGCGCGGCGGACACTTCCCGGTCGGGGTCGTCTTCCATGTCCCGGTCGTCGTTGAATCGGCTCACGAGGTCTTCCCCAGCAAGGACAGCGCTGCGCGCAGCGCGCTCTGCGTGGTGGCGTCGGGATCTCCGGCGAGCACCTTGTCGGTGGCCTCCTCGGCCTGCTTGGCCGCGAACCCAAGTCCGACAAGCGCTTCCACGACGGGCACGCGCACCGCGTGCCCGATCGCGGTCGTCACGCCGGGTGTCACCGGGCCGATCTTGTCACGCAGCTCGAGCACCAGACGTTCGGCGCCCCGCTTGCCGATGCCGGGAACCCGCGTCAGCGCGGTGACGTCGCCATCGGCGAGCGCCTGGCGCAGGGCTCGCGGGTCGTAGACCGCCAGCGTCGCCAGCGCGATCTTGGGCCCGACGCCGGAGACGCCGAGCAACATGGTGAACAGATCGCGCGAGTCCGCGTCGGCGAAGCCGTACAACGTCATCGAGTCCTCGCGGACGATCATCGCCGTGATCAGCCGGGCCTCGGTGCCGCGCCGCAGCGTGGACAGCGTCATCGGGGTGGTCAACACCTTGTAGCCAACGCCGGCCGCCTCGATGACGGCGTGGTCGAGCGCGATGTCGAGCACCTCGCCGCGAATCGACGCGATCACGTCGCGCTCCGCGACATCCGACCCGGGGCCGCCTTGATCTTGGCCTCGTATTTCTTGCGCTGCTCGGCGGCCATCGCCTCGGCCGCGGCCATCCGGGCGATCATCGGTGCGCGCCAGCAGTGGCAGATCGCCAGCGCCAGCGCGTCGGCGGCGTCGGCGGGTGTCGGTTTGGTCTGCAGCGCAAGGATTCTGGTGACCATCTCGGTGACCTGAGCCTTGTCGGCGCGACCGTTGCCGGTGACGGCGGCCTTCACCTCGCTGGGCGTGTGGAAGTGCACGTCGATGTTGCGCCGCGCGGCGGCGAGCGCGATCACGCCGCCCGCCTGCGCGGTGCCCATCGCAGTGTTCGCGTTCTGGTTCGCGAACACCCGCTCGATCGCGATCACGTCCGGCCGGTGGGTGTCCATCCAGTGCTCGACGACGTCGCTGATGGTCAACAGGCGCATCTGCAGGGGTTGGTCGGACGGCGTGCGGACCACGTCGACGTCGAGCGCGATGACCCGGCGACCGCCGCCGCTCTCGATCACGGACAGCCCGCAGCGCGTCAGCCCAGGGTCGACACCCATCACGCGCACCAGTGTCTCCTTCCCGAACAGTTGTTCGAGAGCCTAGCGGGCGGATCCGACCTCTACCGGCACGACACGCGGCAGCATCTGCACGCCTCGGTACCGCGGCGCGAGCACTCGTCCTACTGCCAGCAAGGGTTCGGTATCTCGCAGCGTGCGCACCAGGACGAAGGCACCCTCCAGCGCAGCCACCAGGGCGACGGTCAGGTCCCGGGCGGCGTCCTCGGGTAGTCCTCGGGAGACGAAGTAGGCGGTGCCGCCGTCGAGCCAGCCGGTGAAGACGTCGGCTGCGGTGTCGCGTAGGTCTTCGATCGTGTCGGCGACCTCGGCGGCGACGCTGGCCACCGGACACATGTTGGCGAAACCGGTGCCCGCCATGTCCGCGGCCGCCTGCGCGAACACGGACGCGATCGCCTCGCCGAGATCGTCGTGGGGATCGACGAGGGTCGGGATGAGCAAACCATAGGCCGTGCCCGCGTTGATCAGTGCCTCGCGCGCGATCTGCGCCTTGCCGCCGGGAAAGTGGTGGTACAGCGAGCCGATCGGCGCCCCGGACGCCGCGACGACGTCCTTCATGCCGACCGCGCCATAGCCCTTCCGTCGCATCAGCTCCGCCGCGGCGGTGAGGATCGATTCCCGGGTAGACCTTGCCAATGTCGCCTCCTGAAGACAGACTAGAGCATACGTTCTAGAACTATCGTTCTATTGGAGGTTGGCCGAGGTGAAGTCGATAGAGCTCGATGCGGGGATCGTCGAGTACCGCGACGAGGGCGACCCTGATGGGGCGCCGGTGGTGTTGCTGCACGGTCTGTTGATGAACGACGCCCAATGGGATCTGGCCCTGCCCCTGCTGCCTCCGGGCCATCGCTACCTACTGCCCGTGCTGCCCCTCGGCGGGCATCGCGTGCCGATGCGCGACGACGCCAACCTGACGATGCCCGGCATGGTCGGCATCGTCGCCGACTTCCTGGACGCGCTCGACCTGACCGACGTCACGCTGGTGGTCACCGACTGGGGTGGCGCGATCTTCCTCACCGACGTCGGCCGCGACAAGCGGGTGGGCAGCTTGGTGATCTGCCCGTCCGAGGCGTTCGGGAACTTCCCGCCCGGCTTCCCCGGCAAGGTCGCCTGGCTGGCCAGCCGCAGCCCGCTGACGGTGTCGCTCGCGATGCGCCAGCTCCGCATCGGCTGGTTGCGGCGGCAGTGGTTGATGTTCGGGATGATGGCGAAGAAGCCGATACCGCAACACATCGTCGACGCGTGGTTCGACGCCGGTCTGAAGGACAAACGGATCCGGCGCGATCTGGTGAAGTACTGCCGCACCAAGTTCGTCGAGCCCGACCTGGT
Source organism: Mycobacterium sp. (assembly GCF_032162105.1). Taxonomy (GTDB): domain Bacteria; phylum Actinomycetota; class Actinomycetes; order Mycobacteriales; family Mycobacteriaceae; genus Mycobacterium. The sequence goes on from NZ_JAVRPS010000134.1 coordinate 5,230, forward strand.
GCGCAGCACCGAGCGGCTGGCCGCGTTCGACGGCGACGTGCTGGTGCTGTGGAGTCACAACCCGGTGATGCCCGACGATCACGCGGCGCGGCTGGCCGAGCTGACGAAGGGGTCGCTGCGCTACGTCGACGACGCGAACGTGCTGATCATGCTCGACCAGCCCGAGCAGACCGCCCGCGAGATCGGCGCCTTCCTGGGCCGCTGAACGAGCTGCGGGACGGCCCCCGATGCCTGATACTGAACGATGCGTTCAGTATCGATGCTCACCGGTGACCGATGACCGAAGACCTTGCCCACGGGCCGCCCCGGGCCCGGCCTGGCCGACCCCGCAGCGAGCAGTCCAGGGCCGCTGTCGTTCGTGCGGCTTCGGAGCTCATGCAGGAGGTCGGGCTCCGGGCGATGACCACCGAGCTGATTGCCGCCCGCAGCGGGGCGAGCAAGGCGACGATCTACAAGTGGTGGCCGAACAAGTACAGCGTCGCCGTCGAGGCGTTCCTGTCGGAGATGTTGGCCGACTCGGCCGATCCCGACACCGGATCGGCGCACGACGACTTCGTCATCGTGCTGCGGGGCGTGATGCACTTCTATACGACCACTAGCGGACGGGTCTTCGCTCAGCTCGTCGGCGAAGCGCAATCCGACCCCGTGGTCCAGGCGGAGTTGCGGGACGGCCTCATTCATTCCCGGCGGCGAGTGGGCCGGGCGATCTGGGATCGCGGTGTCGCCCGCGGCGAACTACGTGCCGATGTGGACCCCGAAGTCGCCATCGATGTGATCTTCGGGCCGGCGATGTACCGCCTGGTTACCGGCAACGGTCCACTCGATGCCGCCTCTGCCGACGCGATCGTCGACGCATCGTTGTCGGGCCTCGCGGTGTGACTTACGCCATCGCATCCAACGGGAACAACTTGGGACGTAACAGCGCTGAAACCTAGTAGAAACTGAACGTACAGTTTCTAATTAGGAGCTACAGAATGAGCATCACAAAGGGCTTCATCGCGCCGGCGTTATTCGCGGCCGCTGCAGCAGGATCGATCGCCCTCGCCCCATCGGCGCTTGCGGCGACCAACGGGCCGACGTGCACGGCAGTGAGCAGCACGAGCACGCAATGCCAGACACCGGGCAACAGCCAGATCACCGCCACCCCGCCCTACGTGCAATACCAGCAGCAGTACCCGTACTTCGGCGGCGTGGTCATCCTCGATCATCACGGCCACGGCGGAATCGGCGGACATCACTAGAAGCGAGTGAGTCACTCCTCGTCGAGGAGGGCCACCACGTCGTCGGGAATGTCGACGTTGGAGTACACGTCCTGCACGTCGTCGCTGTCTTCGAGCGCATCGATCAGCTTGAGCACCCTGCGGGCGCCGTCGAGATCGACGGGCACCGTGACTGACGGCTGGAAGCTGGCATCGGCCGATTCGTAGTCGATTCCGGCCTCCTGCAACGCCGTTCGCACAGCGACCAGATCGGTGGGCTCGGAGATGACCTCGAAGCTGTCGCCAAGGTCATTGACGTCCTCGGCGCCGGCCTCGAGCACGGCGGTCAGCACGTCGTCCTCGGTGAGGCCGTTCTTCTCCAGCGTCACGACGCCCTTGCGGGTGAACAGGTAGGCCACCGAACCCGGGTCGGCCATGTTGCCGCCGTTGCGGGTCATGGCGATCCGGACCTCACTGGCGGCGCGATTGCGGTTGTCGGTCTGGCACTCGATCAGCACCGCCACCCCGTTCGGGCCGTAGCCCTCGTAGGTGATGGTCTGCCAGTCGGCGCCGCCGGCCTCTTCGCCTGCACCGCGCTTGCGGGCCCGCTCGATGTTGTCGTTGGGCACCGAGGTCTTCTTGGCCTTCTGGATGGCGTCGTAGAGCGTCGGGTTGCCGGCCGGGTCACCGCCGCCAGTGCGCGCGGCGACCTCGATGTTCTTGATCAGCCGGGCGAACTCCTTGCCACGGCGCGCGTCTTTGACGGCCTTCTGATGCTTGGTGGTCGCCCACTTGGAATGGCCGCTCATGTACCTACAACCTCTTCTTCTCTACCGCTAAGTCCGATTGTCGAGTCTACGTGCAGGTTCGGACCGCCCGAGGTCACCCTCGATGTAGTGCTGCAGATTGGGTGCGACGGCCG
>NZ_JAVRPS010000135.1:0-3711 GCF_032162105.1 Mycobacterium sp.
AGCTTCAACGCGTATGCGTAACCCGCGCCGACCTTTTCGTCACCGCTCGAGACGCACAGAGCCGTCAGCGGCGGTCCGCCTTCTGCCACACTCCGTTCGGCGACCAGACTGACGATCTTGCCGATCCAGTTCCGCTGATGCGGGCGGTACAGGATGCCCGACTCGTCCAAGACGCGGCGCGCAAGCTCGGAGTAGGTGACGTAGTCGTTGTACCGCTTCGCGGTCTGCACGAGGACGCCGTGGGCGACTCGAGCCCACTCAGCCTTCGCTTCGGCGAAGGGAACCGGTGTACCGTCGGACGCTCGCCACGGTCCTGGAACGGTCGCTTCGTCGCCCGGCAGTTCGGGGCTTTCCTCGATCAGGTCGTCCGATTCACTGGTCGGCGCTGCTTCTTGCTCGTCGATGCTCACCCCTGACGATAGACACGTAGCGTCGCTACGACCAATTTGGTGCTCTTCGCAGCCCCCGCGGGTCGATTGCGACCCGCCGAGCGGGAGCGTCTGCTACCAGGCGTGGCTGCAGGCTAGGCACCGCCACTGCGCGGGCCCAACCACGCCGTGGTGCGACCCTCGGTTCCCGATGTCACCAGGCGTGATGCCCCGATGCAAGACTCTCACGTGTAAGTGACTTCGACATCATCGGTGACGTCCATGGCTGTGCCACCAAACTGGTCGCATTGCTCGATGCGCTCGGCTACAGGATCACCGACTGGACCGGCGCCTACTGGATTCCCCATCGTCGAGCCATTTTCGTGGGGGACCTGATCGATCGCGGCGACGAGCAGATCCGAGTCCTCGAGATCGTGAAGGGCATGGTCGACAGCGGAAGCGCCGAGGTCGTCATGGGCAATCATGAATTCAACGCCGTCGCCTACGCCACGGAGCATCCGGCTGGCAGCGGGCAAGTTCTTCGCCCCCACATTCCGAAGAACTACAAGCAGCATCGATCGTTCCTCGAGCAGGTGACCGGTCCGACGAGAGCCCTGTATCTGGAGTGGTTCAAGACGCTTCCCCTGTGGCTGGATCTCGGTGGGATCCGCATCATCCACGCCTGCTGGCACCAGCCCTCCATCGAGTTGGTCGGTCGCGAGCTGGGGTCGAACCGCTTCAACTCGATGGGTCAGTTCATCAGGGCGTCAGACAAGTCCGACCCGCTGTACACGGCCGTTGACGCGTTGCTCAAGGGACCGGAGGTCAGTCTGGTCGACCATGGCCAAGCCAAGTTCGTGGACAAGGACGGTCACGCCCGTTCCGAGGCCAGACTCCGATGGTGGAATGAGGGTGCGACCACGCTGCGAGAGCTCGCGGAGCTGTCGGATAGGTTCACGACGGAGGACGGACAGCCGTATCCACCGCTTCCCGACATCGAGATCGGCACGTCTGAACGCTCCTATGCCTACGACAGCGCGGTCCCGGTGTTCTATGGCCACTACTGGCGGCAGGGTTCTCCGAAGTTCGGTCTCGACTGGACCGAACACACGGCATGCGTTGACTTCAGTGCCGTGAAGGATGGGAGATTCAGGCACGGCGCCGTGGGCCATGACGCCGGTCAGCGAGGCGGCTTCGGAATCAGCGCATCGAATGCGAGTCCGCTTGCGCCCTCCCCTCGTCCAGTGCTTCGGGTGTGCCCGAGCCAGGTGACGACGCGACCATCGCGCCACCGGCACCGCTGCCATCTCGTCTCCACGATCGTGCCCGCTCGTTCGACCTCTTCCTCGGCGACGTAGTACGGCTTGCCCTCGTCGAGGCGTTCCCGCAGCAGCCGTGTCCGTGGCTCGATCTTCTCCGGCGCGACGCCTTCTTCGCCCTTCAACAGGCGCGGCATCGCCGCTCGCTGCAACTGGATCTGCCGGTTGTCGTTCTCGACGTGCACCGGGATGAGCGGAATCCAATGCTCGGCAACCGATGTCATCAACACGTACTTCAACTTCGCGTCGTTGTCCGGGCCGGGCGGCGGGCCGCCAGGGTCGGGGACCGCCGCCTGGAACTTCGCATGCAGCTCCAGCGCCACCTCGCGGCCCCGCCGCGACGACCCGTCCGCCAACTGCACCGTGGTCTCGATACCCCACACCATGTTCGACACCTCGTCGCGAACGCACGCGACCGCCTCCACGGGCGCACTCTCCAGCGCCGCGGGTGTGGTGGCCGGCACGAACAGCCGGCCGTCGTCGGCTCCCTTCGGCGTCAGCGTGAACATTCGCCAGTTCTGGAACTTCGCCGCAGTCACGGCAGGCTCGATCCAGAACCGTTCGCCGAACACGTTCGTCACCGTCAGCCCGCGGATCGACGTCAGCGACCCCACCGGCACGTCGATCGGCAAGAGGAACCAGTCGTTGGCGAATACCAGCCCGAACTCGATCAGCAGCAGCTTGGCGATGTCCGTCGTATCCGGGTTGATGTCCCCGAAGTTGACGGCACCCTCCTCGAACGCCCAGTGCCGGGTATTCGGCATCCCGTCGAACTGGGCCGTCGTCGGAAGGAAGCTCGTCACGCTCGGCGGTGGCGGGGCAGCCACGCCCGCCGCATCGTCGCTCGCGACGGCGTCGAAGTCGAACCAATCGAGCCGGCCTCCGTGATACTCCGGCGCCGCCACCGCGGCGGGCGTACCCAGATTCGGCGTCGACAGGCGCGCCGAGTACTCGAGGTGCTTCGGATCCCACGTCGTCACGGTCGGGTCGGGCTCGTAGTACCGCTGGCGCGCCCAGGCGAGGAATGCCTCGCCGAGGTCGTCGATGTCCGTCTTCTCCGGGTCGACCATCCCGAATCCGTCGGACGCCGCGCCGCCTCCGGCCAGGTGGTCGAGCAGCGCGCCGCCGTCGATGGCCCGCCCGGCGACCGCGGCCATGGTCTGCCACGCCGCTGCGTGCGCGGTGATCGGGAAATCGTGAGCGTCCGCGCCGGGTGCCTCGAACGAATATCGAGCGACGAAGCCCGGCACCCGCCCGGGGTGGCCGTTCGTCTCGAGCAGCCGCCGCCACCGTCGGCCCAACGACAGCCGCAGGTCTCCGCTCAGCGGGACCGGGCGAGCTTCGACGATCGCCTCCAACGGCAGGTTCGGGTCGTAGGGCACAGTGCCTGCGGCCGAATGCAATTCGGTCACGTCGTCGGTGTTCCACGCCACCTTGGCCGTCACCGGTGACCCGGCGTCCTCGCCGAGGAACTCACCCATCTGCCACTGCCGCGTGATCATCCACAGCGGATCACGCACCTCGGCCTTGAGCGCCCTGCTGAAATCCGGCCGGCGCGGGCGGCCCTCCAGCCGGTTCCACTGCACGATCGTGGGGATGCGGATCTCATTGGTCAGCACGCGGTGCAGATCGGCGGTGACGACGTACTCGTTCACTTCTCGGCCTCCGCCAGCCGCAGATGAACATCGTTGTTGAAGCTCAGGTTCAGGCCGGCGGTGATCGGATACGTGGTGACCGATGACAACACGGCGGGCAGCAGCGGCGCCAGCTTGGACTTGTCCACCTGGGCCGGTTCGACGGCCCGCAGCTGCGCGAAGTCCAGCGTCTCGTGCAGCGTGTCGACGATGTCCTGCCACTGCCACCCGCCGCGGTAGACCGGTGGGGTGGCCAGCAGAATCGCCTGAGGTGCTTCGGAGTTGGGCCGATCGAAGTGGAACGCCAGCCCGGTCGTCGCCGCATCGGCGGGAATGACTTCGATCCACTCGTCGAGCAGCAACCCGGAGTAGGTGGTCGCCGGATTGGTC
>NZ_JAVRPS010000136.1:0-8954 GCF_032162105.1 Mycobacterium sp.
GACCGGCCCGAGGCCGTCGTCGGGTTGGACGATCAGGTGGGGACCGGTGGGATGCACGATTGATGAAGTTAGCACTGGTAACGGCTGTTTGGTCGGGACGCGGCATGAACTCTCGCAGACGGCATCGCAGCGCAGTCCCGCGCCTAACACGCCTGGAGAGGGTCATCGGGCAAGATGACTGTATGGACAGCGGTGGTTCATCCCCCCGAGTACTCGTGGTCGACGACGATCCCGACGTGCTCGCGTCGTTGGAGCGTGGGCTCCGGCTGTCCGGCTTCGACGTCACGACGGCCGTGGACGGGGCCGAAGCGCTGCGCAGCGCCACCGAGACCCGGCCCGACGCGATCGTCCTCGACATCAACATGCCGATCCTCGACGGGGTCAGCGTGGTGACCGCGCTGCGCGCGATGGACAACGACGTCCCGGTGTGCGTGCTGTCCGCGCGCAGCTCGGTCGACGACCGCGTCGCCGGTCTGGAGGCGGGCGCCGACGACTACCTGGTCAAGCCGTTCGTGCTGGCCGAGTTGGTGGCTCGGGTCAAGGCGCTGCTGCGCCGACGCGGTGCCACCGCGACGTTCTCGTCGGAGACCATCGCCGTCGGCCCGCTGGAGGTCGACATCCCCGGCAGGCGCGCCCGCGTCAACGGAGTCGACGTCGACCTGACCAAGCGCGAATTCGACCTGCTCGCGGTGCTCGCCGAGCACAAGACCGCGGTGCTGTCCCGGGCCCAGCTTCTCGAGCTCGTCTGGGGCTACGACTTCGCGGCCGACACCAACGTGGTGGACGTGTTCATCGGATACCTCCGCCGCAAGCTCGAGGCCAACGGCGCGCCACGCCTGCTGCACACGGTGCGCGGGGTGGGATTCGTCCTCCGCACGCAGTGATGAGATGAATCGCCTGTCGCGGTACTTCCGGCGCACCCCTTCGCTCCGGACCCGCGTCGCGTTCGCCACGGCCATCGCGGCGGCGATCGTGGTCGGCATCGTCGGCACCATCGTCTGGGTCGGTATCACCAACGACCGCAAGGAGCGCCTCGACCGCCGCCTCGACGAGGCGGCCGGGTTCGCGATCCCGTTCCTGCCGCGAGGCCTCGACCAGATCCCGAAGTCGCCCAACGACCAGGACGCGATCATCACCGTGCGCAAGGACGGCGACGTCACGTCGAACTCGAACGTGATCCTGCCCGAGTTGTCGCCCGGCTACGCCGACACCAACGTCAACGGGGTGCGCTACCGGGTGCGCACGGTCGAGATCCGGGTGCCCGAACCGATGTCGGTGGCCGTCGGTGCCACCTACGACTTCACCCTCGCCGACACCTACAACCTGCACCGGCGGGTGATCATCATCTGTCTGTTCGCGATCGGCGCGGCCGCGGTCGCCGGCTGGCTGCTTGCCGCGTTCGCGGTGCGGCCGCTGAAACGGCTCGCCCAGCAGACGCGGGCGATCGACGTGGGAGGTGAGGCACCCGACGTCGAAGTGCGGGGTGCCACCGAGGCGGTCGAGATCGCCGACGCGGTCAACGGCATGGTGCAACGCATCTGGGAGGAGCAGGACAACACCAAGGCCGCGCTCGCGTCGGCCCGCGACTTCGCCGCGGTGACGTCACACGAGCTGCGCACTCCACTCACGGCCATGCGCACCAACCTCGAGGTGCTGTCCACCCTGGACATGCCCGAGGAGCAGCGCAAGGAAGTGCTCAACGACCTCATCCGTACCCAGACGCGCATCGAGGCGACGCTGTCGGCGATCGAGCGGCTTGCGCAGGGCCAGTTGTCCACGTTCGACGACCATGTTCCTGTCGACATCACCGAGCTGCTCGACCGGGCCGCTCACGACGCGATGCGCGTGTTCCCCGACCTGGACGTGTCGCTGGCGCCCGCGCCGACGGTGATCATCGTCGGCCTGCCCGCCGGGCTGCGGCTGGCCGTCGACAACGCGATCGCCAACGCCGTGAAGCATGGTGGTGCGACCCGGGTGCAGCTGTCCGCGGTGAGCTCACGCGCCGGGGTGGAGATCGCGATCGACGACGACGGATGCGGTGTGCCCGACGAGGAGCGCAAGGTGGTGTTCGAACGGTTCTCACGGGGGTCGACGGCATCGCACTCGGGCTCCGGACTGGGCCTGGCGTTGGTCGCTCAGCAGGCCGAAATACATGGCGGCACGGCATCATTGGACGATAGCCCGCTTGGCGGCGCCCGACTGCTACTGCGGCTGCCCGGCCCGTCGTAACGGGCTCTGCTGCGCTGCTACTTGCCGCGCTGGGACTTGCCGCTGTCCCAACGATTGAAGCCCGCCGCTTCTGCCGTCTCGACGTCGCGGAACCACACTTCGGCGACCGTCCGCTTGTACGTCGGGCTCTCCGCTGAGTGGTAGAGCATCGAATCCTCGTTGCCCTTGATCGTGTAGCCGGACGGAGCGTCCGCCGATGCCACCGCAAGCCGCAGCGAGCCCTCGCCGTACGGTGGTTCCTCGACGGGAGCCGTTGTCTCGGTGACCTTGTCGGCCGGCGGGGTATCGCTGCCCGAGTCGACGAGCTTCGCCGCGGACCCGCCACCGGCCGCTCCCGCCCCAGCGGATACCGGCGCCTCGCGCTCGACCCGCCGGATCATGAAGGCCGCCGTGATGACCAACCCGAGCACGAAGGCCAGTGCCACGAACCACCAGTTCACGGTCATTTCCCTGTTCCCGGTTCCGGCGCACCCAGGTCGGCCAGCGCGGCCTCCTCGCTGGTGTGCTTGATCGTGACCGCGGCGAGCGCCCATGCGACCAGCGACCCCGCCAGGAACGCGAGCAGGTACCACACCCATTGGATGACGAAGTCCATGTCGAATCTCCTCAGCTGACCGTGATCTCGACGCGGCGGTTCTGCGCCCGGCCCTCGGGGGTGCCGTTGTTCGCGACGGGATCAGCCGAGCCCGCGCCCCGCGAGGTCACGGCGCCGGCGGTCACTCCGTCCGAAACGAGAGCATCCGCAACGGCTTTGGCGCGACTCGCGCTGAGCGGCACGTTGATGGCGTCGTTGCCGCTGTTGTCGGTGTGTCCGGCCACTGCCACCTTGACATCGGGGCAGGCCTTCAGCTTGCCCGCGACCTGGGACACCAGTTGCCGTGAGTCCGGCGCCAACGTGAAGCCGTCGGTGCTGAAGTTGATCGGCGTGCGCAGCAGCCCGGTGATGTCGGCCTGAAGCGTCGCGCAGGCGCCGCCTGTGCCCACCCCGGCAGGTGGAGCTGCCGGCGGTGCAGGCGGTGCCGATGCCGCCGTGACCTGAATGTTGTTGACTATCTTGACATTCGGCCATGCCGCGGCGGCTGCCGCTTCAGCGGCCCCCTTCAGGTCCTCTGACGGCGCGGTGCCGCTCAACGTCAGCGTGTCACGTTCGAGGTGCAAGCCGAAGTCGGGAATGCCGACGGCGGCGCTGAACACCCCACCCAGTCCGGCGAAATCGGGAACGCTGACGCCAGGGACCACCTTGAGGTTGTCGACGATGGCCGCACCCGGCAACGCGGTCTTGAGCGCATCGAGCAACGATGCCTTCGTCGACTCGTCGGGTACTTCACCGGCGAGGGTAAAGCCCTTGACGCCCGCGGGGTCACCCACGTTGCCGTTGCGCACGATCGAGAAGGGCGCGGAACCCGCTGCGGGCACGCCTGCGCTCGTCGTCGCGACGGAAGGACTCGATGGCGCCGTGAGGGTGGCCGACGGGTCCACGCTTGGCGTGGTGAGTTCGAGGTCCTTGTCCGAGCGATCCATACCGGCCCAGCCGATCAGGGCGAGCAGAGCGGGAATGACCAGGAAGGCCAGCAGCCACCCAAGGCCGGGTTGTCGTCGGTAGAACTTCGAGTTGGTGCGCCGCTTGGCCGTTTGGTCCTCGTCGGATCCCGCCATGGGCCTCCTGTCGTCGGCAGCCAGCCTAGGGTCGCCTGGGAAGGGTCGGGGCGTCCGGTCAGCGAACGTCGAGCAGATCGATGACGAAGATCAGCGTCTTGCCCGACAGCCGGTGCCCCGAGCCCGCCGGTCCGTAGGCCTGGGCCGGCGGGATGACCAGCTTGCGCCGTCCGCCCACCTGCATGCCAGGGATACCGTCCTGCCAGCCCTGAATCAGACCGCGCAGGGGGAATTCGATTGACTCGCCCCGGTTCCACGAGCTGTCGAACTCTTCGCCCGTGTCGTACTCGACGCCGACGTAGTGCACCTTGACGGTGCCGCCGGGGACCGCTTCGGCGCCGTCACCCACCACTACGTCCTCGATCACCAGTTCAGCGGGTGCGGGACCGTCGGGGAATTCGATCTCGGGTTTCTTGTCGCTCGCCACGCCCAACACCGTAGTCGGGCAGACTGGTCGGGTGGACAAGGACCGTGACATTCTCGCCGAGGTCAACCAGCTCGTCGCCGAGGAGCGTGAGCTCCGGGCCAAGGTGCAACACCATCAGATCGATGAAACCGAGGAGCATCAGCGACTGCGCTCCGTGGAAGTTCAGCTCGACCAGTGCTGGGACCTGCTCCGGCAACGCCGGGCACTGCGCGAGACCGGTCAGGACCCCGATCAGGCTCAGGTGCGTCCGCCCGATCAGGTCGAGGGCTACCTGAACTGATCGGCCGTGACGTCCGACGATCGCTTCGACGTCGTCATCATTGGCGGCGGTCACAACGGCCTGGTCGCCGCCGCCTACCTGGCGCGGGCGGGCCGCCGGGTGCGGGTGCTCGAACGCCTCGATCACGTCGGCGGCGCTGCCGTCTCGGCGCACGCATTCGACGGCGTGGACGCCCGGCTGTCGCGCTACTCGTACCTCGTCAGCCTGCTGCCGCGGCGCATCCTCGACGACCTCGGGGCCCGGGTTCGCCTGTCCCGCCGCCGCGATTCGTCCTATACCCCGGACCCCGCCACCGCGGGTGAGACCGGCCTGCTGGTGGGACGGCACAGTACGTTCGACGCCGTTGGCGCGGCAGGCGACCAACCGGGCTTCGACGAGTTCTACCGCCGCTGCCGCACCGTCACGGGGCGGCTGTGGCCGACGCTGACCGAGCCGTTGCGGACCAGGCGCGTCGCGCGGGACCACGTGCTTGCCTGCGGCGAACCCGACGCCGCCATCGCCTGGGAGCAAATGGTCGCCGCGCCGATCGGCGATGCGATCACCGGCGCGGTGGGCAGCGACCTGGTCCGCGGAGTGATGGCCACCGATGCGTTGATCGGCACCTTCGCCCGCACCGACGATCGGTCGCTCGTGCAGAACGTGTGCTTCCTCTACCACCTGCTCGGCGGCGGAACCGGTGACTGGGACGTCCCGATCGGCGGCATGGGCGCCGTGAGCGGTGCGCTCGCCGCGGCGGCGTTCGGCCATGGCGCCGACATCGTCACCGGCGCCGACGTCCACGCCGTCACCCCCGACGGCGAGGTGGTCTACCGCCACGACGACACCGAGCGTCGGATCCACGGGCGGACGATCCTGGCCGGGGTGACCCCTACGGTGCTGGCGCGACTGCTCGGCGAACCGGAGCCGACGCAGGCGCAGGGCGCCCAGGTCAAGGTGAACCTGATGCTGCGGCGGCTACCGCGGCTGCGTGACGAATCCGTGCGTCCCGAACAGGCTTTCGGCGGCACCTTCCACATCAACGAGAACCTCAGTCAGCTCGATGCCGCGTACGACCGGGCGGTCGGCGGCAGCGTGCCCGATCCGCTGCCGTGTGAGATCTACTGCCACTCACTGAGCGATCCGACGATCCTGTCCGACGAACTCTCGCGTTCCGGCGCGCAGACCCTCACGGTGTTCGGCCTGCACACCCCGCATCATCTGATCACCGCCGCCGATCCCGACGGCATGCGGGCACGACTGACCGACGCAGTCCTTGTGTCGCTGGATTCCGTTCTCGCCGAGCCCATCCGGGACGTCGTGATGAGTGATGCACACGGCAGGTCCTGCATCGAAGCGAAGACGACGGCGGATCTGGAGGATGCGCTCGGCATGACGGCGGGCAACATCTTCCACGGCGCTCTGCGTTGGCCGTTCGTCGAGGACGACGAGCCACTGGAGACACCCGCTCAGCGGTGGGGGGTTGCGACGTCGCACGACCGGATTCTGTTGTGCGGCTCAGCCTCTCACCGGGGCGGCGCGGTGTCGGGGATCGGCGGCCACAACGCCGCCATGGCAGTACTGGAGGGATGACCTGCGGCCATCGACTTTGCCAATGCCATGTGACCCTCGAAGCCGAGGTTGGTCGCCCTCGCCTGATAGCGGTCGGAAAACTGCCGATACGCCGTGTCATCGCCACGGGCTCTTGCCAGCAACGCCCGAAGCCGGAGCAGCGCGACGTCGCACACCGCCAGGTCTTGGATGGTCGCGTTCGCCAGTCTCTCGGTCGCCTCCTCCGCCTCCGCCACATCGCCATCGGCAGCACGGTCGAGCAATGTCTCCACCAGGATGCTGGTGCACATGACGCTGAATCCGAACTGCCCGTTGGCGAAGACGGTGTCGACCGACGCCCGTATGATCGGAATCGCGTCATCAGCATCTCCCTGCCGCACCCGCTCCCGGGCGAGGTAGATGTCGACGATCGGCAGTTCGGTCGCGAAGAACTGCCCACTCAGACACAGGTCGCGAGTCTCGGCGAGGTACCGCAGTCCGCGATCCCGGTCGGTGCCGCTTTCGATGAGGGCGCCGGCGGTGATGTACCGGGTCAGCGCCAACGTGGTGTGATCACCGGTTTTCACGGCGATCTCGAGCGCCTCCTCCAGATCACGAACCGCCATGGCGTCGGGCAGCAGGACACGGTTGATGATCGCGGAGCCGTACTTGTATACGACGGCGCTGGCGAAGGTGTGCGCGTCGGCATTCCTGGCCATCGCGAGGGCATCGTCGAAATCGGCTCGCCAGCCCGAAATCCCCATCCAATACCGGGCAAGGCCGCGAAACAGGATCGACAGGGACAACGGCGACCCGAGAACGAAACCGCCCTTGGTGACATCGCCGTCGGCGAGGTCGATCGCGCGCTGGGTCCAGCGCAGCAGTTCGGTCATCTGACCGGTCTCCTGGTAGACGACCATTGCGCCGAAGGCCAGCCCAACAGTCAGTTCGGGGTCTCCGATCGCCTCGAGCAGAACAGTCTGTTCGGACACCAGGCGGACCGCCTCTGGCGCGCGGCCGTGCAGCATGCACTCCGTGATCTGGCCGAGCATCGCGATGGCCAGCGACCGATTGTCACCCGCCGCGGCGCACAGTTCGCGCAGTTCGTCGAAGCCGGAATGAGAGACGTTGGTCGCCGTTCGATACGCGGTGGCGCACAGCAGCGTTCGGGGTGCAATGCGCATCGCCGTACGGTCCGGGTCGTCTGAGGGCAAGGCATCTGCGACGTCTCGCGCTCGGTGCCAGCTGGTGCGCGCGGCGATGATGTCACGGTTGGTCGACCACGCGCCGGCCCGCATGTGCCAGACGTAGGTGGGATGGCTCTCACCAGCCGATTCCAGGTGTTCGGCGATCAGCGCGGCGTTCTCGTCGGCCGCCTCGGGATTGCGCTCCGCGATCGACGAGGCCAGCCGTCGGTGCAGTTCTGCACGGTCGGCCTTCAGCTGCGACTCGTAGGCCACTGCGCGGATCAGCGGGTGGTGAAAGACGTATTCCGAGGGCTGGGTGAACTTCACCTGGTCGATCAACTCGGCCGCGACCAGTTCGTCCGCGACGTCATCGATGCCGAGCGCAACGAGCAGTTCGGTGCCGAACCGGGATCCGATCACCGCCGCGGCGTTCAACGTGCGCTTGCCTGCGGGGTCGAGGCGGTCGATGCGGGCAGCGATGGCCGCGTGCAGGGTCGGCGGGATGGTGACGTCCGTGTACTCGACGTTGCGGACGTACGAACCGCGTCCGCCTCGAAGCGCACCCTGCTCGGCAAGATTTCGCACCAGTTCCTGGGCGAAGAAGGGATTGCCTGCCGCTCTCTCCGCGATCGTCCCGGCAAGTACCGCCACCGACGGATCGGTGCCCAGGTGTTCGGCGATCAACGCTGCCGAGTCCGGCCGACTCAGCGGCGCAAGCGCAATCGTTTGGCTACCGGCGACACGGCTCAGAGCCCCACGGTATTCGGGACGATAGGTCACCATCACCAACGACGGGGTCTGTGGAATCACCACCATGAAGTCGGCCAACATCGATTCGCTGACGTCGTCGATCCAGTGGGCGTCCTCGATGACGTAGACAGCCGGTGGCGCTCGGGCCTTCAAGACCGCATTGACCAATGCGGTCAGTCGCCTCCGGCGCGCGTCCGGGTCGATGCTGGGCACGGCCACGTCCGGATTCGCAACGCCAAGGAGGTCGTAGAACAGCAGCATGTCCTGCGGGTCGGCGTCGGGGACCAGAGCCTGCAGCCGGGTGCGCGCGGTTTCGCCATCGGCTTCGTCGACCCCGGTGGCCGCACGAAGCAGCCGGCCGACGACGTGGAAGGGCACTTCGCGCTCATGTGATTCGCAATACGCGCTGATGACCTCGACGCCCTTCGTGATTGCGATCGACGCGATCTCGCGAACCACGCGGCTCTTGCCCATTCCGGCAGGGCCAACGACACCGACCACCCCACCGTGTCCGTCGATGGCGCCCTGCAGGATGCCTTCCACCGCCGGTATCTCCCAGCGGCGGCCAACGAGGCTCAGCTCACCCCGGCCGCTCACGCCGGACTGCAAGGTGACGGCCAACAGACGTCGCGCGAGAACAGGATCCTCGCGGCCCTTGAGGTGCACCGGCTCAGGGTCACTCAGTTTCACCAGGTCGCCGACGAGCTGCGCGGTCGACTCGGAGACCATCACACCACCCGGCGGAGCGGCGGACTCCATCCGCTGCGCCATCCCGACCTGCTCGCCGACGGCGGTGTAACCGAATGGGCCTGAACCAATCTCACCGGCGATCACCTGGCCCGAGTTCAGGCCCACCCGCAACAACAGCTCCACACCGTCGCGCTCTCGAACGTCGACC
>NZ_JAVRPS010000137.1:0-5561 GCF_032162105.1 Mycobacterium sp.
GGCGGGAGCGGTGGGCGCCAGCATCGCCACCGTGGCGGTAAGCGCTGCCAGCCGCAGGCACATCGTCACGATCCATCCTGCCCATGCAGGACGGTCACGTACGCCGCCAACCGTCGTCGACGACCAGTGTCCTGACGACGCGTGCGGGGTTGCCTGCGACCAGGGTGGCATCCGGGACGTCCTTGGTCACGACCGCGCCCGCGGCCACCACCGCGTTGTCACCGATCGTGACACCGGGCAGGATGATCGCCGATCGACCGATCCACACGTTGTCGCCGATGTGCACGGGCGCTCGTCGGAGATCGCTGACGCTGTCGACCTCGTGGTGGTCGGTATCGAAGATCCCGACCAATTCACCGATCCGGCAATCACTCCCGATCTCGACGTGGTGGTGTGCGACCACTGACGCCCCTTCGTTGATGAAGGTGCGCGCACCGACGCGGATCACGCCGCCCTCGACCGCGCCGAATTCGGATCGGAGCATCACACCGCGAAACACTACGTCGGGCCCGACGCTGACGTGGCCGCGGGTGAACAGAATGGGCGGCCGGCCCGTGCACAGCACCAAGCCCCCGCTGTCGACCTTGCGCATCCTGAAGTACAAGGTCGCGAACGCCGACGAGATGGCCGCCCGAGGGTTGGCGAAGGCATCGGCGAGTCCGAACCTCACTCCGGGGCGTTCCTCGCCGCCCGCTGCCTGTGGGCCTCGCGCACGTACAGCCAAGCGCCCTCGAGCAGTCCTCTTCTGCCGGCCCGCAACAGGTGGTCGGGAAATCCCGCCGGCGGGCCGCCCCGGCCGCCAGTCTTACGGTTGGCGAGCATTCTGCGCATCCCGCTCGGCACGATGCCGAGGATCCGCCAGATGCTGCGTGGCGACGCGTGGAGAGTGCTCATGTAGAACGCGGTCAGACCCGCTGAGTAGCCGAAGAACTGCTTCTCCAGCGCTTCGTCGGTGCGCCGGTGGTAGTGCCAGGTGACCGCAGGCGGCCAGTGCAGCACTGTCGAGCCCTTGCGCAGCAGCAGTGACAACGCCAGCGTCTCCTCACCGCCGTGCGTCAACGTTCCTGCGCCGAGACAGGTATCGAAACCTCCGATTGCCCGTAGCGCGCCCGTGCGGAAGGCCATGTTGCCTCCGGCGCCGAAGTTGGGCAACGGATACAACGGGTCCGGCACGGATGCCGTTCCGGCCCGCAGTATCTCGGGCAGCATCCCCCTGCCCTTGTTGAACCCTCCGTACCGCTCGAAGTTCACCTGCGCGTCGGTCTCGAGCTCGGCGGGCAGCATGACTCCGGCGACCGCGTCCGGTCGCGATGACGCCGCGAAACCTCGTTTCATCCACGTCATCCAGTCGCGGTCGGCCACCTCGTCGTCGTCGATCCACGCGATCACATCGGAATCGACCTCCGCGAGCCCCCGGTTCCGCGCCCTCGACAGCCCAGGAGCAGGTTCGTGGCAACTGCGAAGCGTCAACCCGGTGAAGCTGGTCAGATCGGCCGCCAGGGTGCCATCCCGCGAGTTGTCGACCACGAGGACTTCGAACTTCGAATCCGACTGGGCGGCAAGGCTTGCCAACGTCGTCAGCAGGCCGTCGCGTCGGTCGCGGGTGCAGATGACCACCGTCACCGACAATTGCCCGGCGTCCGGGGAGTCGGGCATCGGTGGGACGTCGGGCACCGCGGCGCCGTCGACCACATCCGCCAGCGCCAGTGACGTGTCGCCGTCGACGTCGAGGAATCGCGTCGCGACGGCCACACCGTCGCGGCGAATCAGACACCAAGCCGACGCATACCGCTCGACGTCGACGGATGCCCCGTCACAGGTCGCCACGTCGACGTCCAGGACACATGCGGGGCCGCGGAGTTCACCGCGTTCGATGTCGTGCACAGTCGCGCCTCGATTCGTCCGTGTTACCGCGGGCCGTAGAGCTGGTCGATCAGTCGAACCGCGAAGACCACCACCATGAACGTCGAGTTGGCCTGTCCCGAGGTGACGAAGACCGAACTGCTGACCACGTGCAGATTTCCGACACCGTGCACGGCAAGGTTCTGGTCGACGACGCCGTCCTCCGGCGCCTTCGACATCCTGGTCGTACCCACCTGGTGGAAACCGCCTCCGGTGCGGTCCAATACGGCCGCTTCCAGATCGTCGGAGAGGTAGTCGAGCCTCCCGATGCCGGTATCACGCAGATATCGATCCCACTGTCGGTGCGCGTCGAGCACTCCACGAATGTCGTCGTCGGTGAACACGATGTCGATGTCGAGCTTGGGCATCCCGAGATCGTCGGTCTCCTCCGCCAACGTCACCCGACTCTCGAAGTGCGGCAGGTGCTCGGCGTGGTACTGGAAGGGATAACGGTTCTCCGGGTTGGGCACGAAGAACCCCGGCGGTTTGCGCCCACGCGCGAAGAGACGCTTGACACCGAAGTCGACGATGAACCGGAGGGTCGAGATCGGATGCCGCACGATGTTGGCCAGGTGGGCTCGCACCGGTGACCTGGTCGCCATGCCGTACGGAGTACCGGGAATCCTGGTGCCCGTCAACGAGAGTCGCTGCACCAGTGGGGCGAACAGGAATCCCAGGGGGGAGATGAGCAACAGGTAGGTCAGGGACAGTTGGGCATTGCCGTGGCGCGCGTCCGCCAATTCGGGATTGGCGATCCAGCCCGAGATGTTCGGCAGGCCGTGCTCGAGCTGGTATCCCTCGGCGAACGTGAAACGACGCCTGACATAGGAGCCGTCGACATCCCGTTCATACCAGTAGATCGTGTCCTCCGGCGGTGTGGTGAGCACCAAGTCGGCGACCACCCCTTCGAGGTGAGCCATGTACCACCGGCCCAGGTGCCCCGAGTGGTCTCCGATGCTCCGATCGCCCGGCCCAGGAGAGCACATCAACAGCCTGGTGCTCTCCAGACCGCCGTTGGCGATCACGATCTCGTCACCGCTGACGCTGAACGACACCCCAGAAAGCGTTTGGCACTCGATCCCGGATGCGCGGGTCTGGTCGTCGTCGAGGTCGATCCGCACGCAGGTCGAGTCCGTGATCACCCGGATGCCGGCTCTGTCGCGCAGTTCCTCGTAGTACACCTTGCCGAAATCAGTGGGGAGCGACCACCTTTCCAGCGCCGACGTCGAGATGTCGCCGTCCGGCAGGCCCGGAATCATCTCTTCGGGAAGGTGATCGAGCACGTGCGCGTCGAACACCGGCCGACCGCAGAGCATCCACTCGCACGCCCGCCCGTAATGTCGCTGCACCTCGTCGTAGCGAATCGGCCAGACGGACTCGGGAGCGATGTCGCGCTCGATGAAGTCGATGCGGTCATACGGCACGCAACGGCCGCCCCAGATCGCCGACGTGCCTCCCAGCTGACGGCTGACCGCGAGCTCGACCGGAGCGTGCATCTCTGGCCGCTTTCTCCGCGCCACCGAGAGGTTCTGGTATGCCCTGCGTGGCTTGCGGTTACCGGTCTCGACGAGGATGACGTCGACGCCGCGCCTGCACGCCTCCAGCGCGGTAACGATGCCTGCCGGACCGGCCCCGACGACCACCAACCGTGACCGCAACCTGGTCCCGTTGGCGAGATCGTTGCCCGAGATGATCATCGCCCGACCTCCGTTGCAAGGCAGGCCTGTCGGATGGTGCCTGCCACTTCGTCCTCGTGTCGGAGCGCGACGCTCGCCGCCGCACAGGCTGCGCGGACGTTCTCGGTCTTCGTCGACGACAGCAGCACCACACCGAACGGGTTGCGCCGCACCGCGTCGCGCACCAACAGCGCGAAGACGACGCGCTGGTCGGTGACGTCGGCGTCGAGCAACTCGCTGCACCGCCGCCGCAACGCCGGATCCTTCTCCAGCACCGCACGGACGGTGGGCAATGTCGCGGCGATGAAACCGAAGGTGATCGTCGGCCGCTGCTGCTCGGGATCCGGTCCCGCGAAGCCACCGGTGAGGTCGTAGGGGAACTGCATGGCCGACGCCCGTCGCAACAGTGCGGCGAGATTGCCGTCCATCCCCGACAGGTCACCGGCAGGACCCCAGTGCCCGATGACACCCCGCGACTGTTCGCTGTCCAGATAATCGGCCAGTTCGCCGATGCGCGGATCCAGCTGCCCAATGGGCTCGTGCAGGAAGAAGTACTCGATGCGATCCGTGCGCAGGGTCCGCAAACTGGCAGTGAGGCAACGCCTGGCGTTGTCGACCGAGTAGTCGTGCGCCCCGTAGAGGAGCCGTCCGACGGTTCCGGAGCCGCGCTTGGCACCGGAGGTCTTGACCTTCGCCTTCAGCCCGGACGACCGCCGCAGCACTCGGCGCGCCGGCGGTTGAATCCGACCAGCAACCCGGCACAGACGGGTCGGCTTGATTCCGAACTTCGTTGTGACACTGATGTCGTCACGCCCCTTCAGAAAGGACGCCAACTCCGATTCCGCGACCCCGAGGCCGTAGATCGGCGCGACGTCGAACCTTCTAATTCCCGCGTCGTAGGCGGTCTCGAGCACGACCATGCGATCCCGCCTCGAGGGAAGTTCGTAGAGGCTGGCGCAGCCGAAACCCAGAGCAGCCGTGCGCTGCTCGGCGGACCCCTCGGCCCGCACTGATTGCTCACCGCCGACAGTCGGCGTCATACCGCGACCTCCAGCCGCGACCGAGCGTCGGCGTAATCGGCCAGCAACCGTTCGCGCAGCACCAAAACCGCCGCGCGCTTGCGGGCCCGGATCGTGGCAGATTCCGCCAATGCGGCATTCACCTGGTCCAGAAGCGTTGCCGCAGTCAGCTTGTCGGTGCGGATCAAGGACGCCTCGTCGTCGATGGAGCGCGCGAAGTCGCGACACTTCGGTTGATACTCCAACGCGACGACGGGCGTACCCGACAACGACGCGAGGATGGCGGCGTGCAGTCGGGTGACGATCGCGACCGAGCACTTCGCGAGGACGTCGGCCACACCCACCGCGTCGGCGGGCAGCACCACGTCGGTACTGATGCCGTCGAGCGCCGCCCTCGTCCACCGTTCGTCATCGGGGTTCAGCAGGATTCCGACCACCCGGTGACCGGACTTCGAAAGCTCACGCAGGGCCGCAGACGTCCGCTCGACGAGGGCGTCGGGGTCGTGTCCCCACAGGTCGTCGCCGAACCCGAGGTTCACGCCGATGAGGCCGTCCTCCGGCTCGACGTCGGGCAAGGGCAGCACCAGAGCCGGGTCACCCGAGATCGCGACCTCGAATCCGGCGTCGGCAAGCAGTTCTGCGCTGCGGGGTCCGCGGACCGTGACGGTGTCGAAGTCCTTCAGGATCGGCACCCATCGGTCGATCTCGCCATCGTCGGAATGGCTGCGGAAGCCACCGAACACGGGGTCCTCCACCCCGATCCCGATCGCGTACCGCTGCCGTGATCCAATCGCCTTCGTGGCCCGCGTGACGATGGCCCGCCAGTTGCTGCGGCCGACGCATGTCCCGCCGCCGATCACCAGGTGACTGCGACGCGCCTTGCGATCGGACCCCGTGACGACGGCGCGCAGTCGCTCCCGAGGCAAGTGGGGGTGGTCCAGGAAGGTCGCACCAGGAAGCTGGG
>NZ_JAVRPS010000138.1:0-17064 GCF_032162105.1 Mycobacterium sp.
CTGCTCGTGACACCCTCCTAGGCCGCGACGTCGTCCAAGCGTGTCACGCAACTTCCGACCTCGCGCACACATCGTCGACGACTCGGACGGCTTGGCCGTGCGGGCGCCGCCGCCGCTTAGGGATCGCGCGGCAGGCCGAGCAGCCGCTCGGCGATGATGTTCAGCTGCACCTCGGTCGTGCCGCCGTAGATCGTCGTGGCCCGGCCCGCGAGGAGGTACTCGGCCCACTTGCCGGACAGCTGCTCGGAATCGCCGACGGCCGCATCGGTGCCGAACGACGACACCCCGAACTCGGCGTAACCCTGGCCGGTCTTCATGGCCAGCAGCTTGGAGATCGCCGCCGCGGGCATCGGGTCACCCCCGGCCAGCGTCAGCAGCGTCGAGCGCAGGTTGAGCACCTTGGCTGCGTAGCCCTCGGCGATCAAGCGACCGGCATGGTTCTGCTCGATCTGGTCGAAGTGGCCGTCCTTCAAGAACTTCACGAACTGGTCGAGGGTGGCCAGGAATGGCGGCTCGCTGCTGCCGATCGACACCCGCTCGTTGGTCAGGGTATTGCGGCTGACCTCCCAGCCGCGGTCCACCTCGCCCAGCACGAACTCGTCGGGCACGAACACGTCGTCGATGAACACGGTGTTGAACATCGCGTTGCCGGTGAGCTCGCGCAGCGGCTTGACCTCGACGCCCTCGCTGGCCATGTCCAGCAGGAAGTAGGTGATGCCTTGGTGCTTTGGAGCGTTTGGGTCCGATCTCGCCAGCAGCGCGCCCCACTTCGAGTACTGCGCGCCGGTGGTCCAGATCTTCTGGCCGGTGATCCGCCAGCCGCCGTCGACCTTGGTGGCCTTGGTGGTCAGGCTGGCCAGGTCGGAACCCGCGCCCGGCTCGGAAAACAGCTGGCACCAGATCATCTCGCCGCGGAAGGTGGGCGGCAGGAAGCGCTGCTGCTGCGTGTCGGTGCCGTAGGCGACGATCGACGGGATGATCCAGGCGGCGATGCCCATCGGAGGCCGCGAAACCTTCCCGGTCGCGAACTCCTGCGCGATGATGATCTGCTCGATGGGGGTCGCCGACCGGCCCCACGGCTTGGGCAGATGCGGCGTGACCCAGCCGCCCTCGGCGATGGCGACATTGCGCTCGTCGCGCGGAATCTCCTTGAGCGCAGCCACTTCCGCGCGGATCTCGTCGCGGAGTTTTTCGGTGTCTGGGTCGAGATCGATGTCGATCGAACGCATCCCGGTCGTGGTCGCGACGTCCACCACCTGCTGGGGGTAGTCGGCGGCGCGTCCGAAGCAGGCGGCCAGCACGATCGCGCGCCGGTAGTACACGTTGGTGTCGTGCTCCCAGGTGAAGCCGATGCCGCCGTGCACTTGAATGCAGTCCTGCGTGCAGTGCTGCGCGGCCACCGGGGCCAGGGTGGCGGCGACGGCGGCGGCGAACTCGTAGGCGCTGTCATCTCCCGAGTCGCTGCGCTCCTGCCCTCCGGTGGCCTGCGAGTCGTCCTCGTCGATGGCACGTGCGGCGTCCCAGACCGCGGCCGTGGCGCGCTCGGTCTCGGCGATCATGCCGGCGCACTTGTGCTTGATGGCCTGGAATTGACCGATCGGCCTGCCGAACTGCTCGCGGATCTTGGCGTACTCCGATGCGGTGTCGGTGGCCCAGCGGGCGACGCCGATGCACTCGGCGGAGAGCAGGGTCGACATCAGGGCGCGGGCACGCGTGCGGCTCAGGTTGGACAGCACCCGGTCGTCACCGACCTCGACGGCGTTGGCCCGCACGTGCGCCAGCGGGCGCAGCGGGTCGACGCTCTTGATTGGCTCGATCTCCAGTTGGTCGGCGTCGAGGACCACCCACTCCTCGCCGCTGTCGATCGCGACCGGCAGCACCAGGATCGACGCCTGCGCTGCCGCAGGCACGGCGCGGACCTCACCACGGATGACGAGTTCATCGCCCTGCCGGGTGGCCGTCAGGCCGGAGTCGATGGCGTATGCGGCGATGGCGTCGCCCGACGCCAACTCGACGAGCCGCTTGTCGTCGGGGTCGTTCGCGGAGATCAACGCACTGGCGATCGCCGAGGGGACGAACGGCCCTGGGACCGCGCCGTAGCCGAACTCGGCGAGCACGATCGCCAGCTCGAGGATGCCGAACCCCTGTCCACCCACGGATTCCGACAGGTGCACGCCCTGCAGACCCTGGTCGGCGGCGGCCTTCCAGTAGGGCGGCGGGTTCGGTACCGGCGTCTCGAGCGCCTCGTGCAGGACCTCGGACGGCGCGACTCGCGCCACCAGAGATCGGACTGAATCGGCGAGGTCGCTGTGTTCGGAAAGGATCGCGATGGGCATTCTTCAGACTCCTCGATGGGCCTTGAATCAACCGGTGGGTTGGGAACGAGGGTACCGGGCGTGACGAGAAAGCCGACCGGCCCCTCACCGAACTTGGTTCACCAGGTTCACCAAGTCTTTGCCGTCGCGCAGTCGCTCGCAGTTGTCCACCGCTTCGCCCAGGTAGCGCCGCATGGTGTCGGCGGTGTACCAGGTGACGTGCGGGGTGAGCACGACGTTGTCGAGGGCCAGCAGCGGGTTGTCCGCGGCGACCGGCTCGACGGCGAACACGTCAAGGCCGGCGGCCGCGAGCACGCCCGTGCTCAGCGCGTCGACCAGTGCGGCCTCGTCGATGATCGCTCCGCGTGAGGTGTTGACCAGTACGGCGTCGCGCTTCATCAGTGCCAGCGCCGAGGCGTCGAGCAGCCCCGCCGTCCGATCGGTCAGCGGCAGGTGCAGCGAGACGATGTCGCTGGCGGCGAGCAGTTCGGGCAGCGGCCGCCACCCGGCATGGCCGTCGTCGCGGGTGCTGGTGTGCAGCACCGCAGAAGGGGGAGCCCCCATCGCCAGGACAATCCTCTCGACGCGCTTGGCGACGTTGCCGTAGCCGACCAGGCCGACGGTGCAGCTGCCAATGTCGCGCACCGTCTCGCCGAGCGTCGGATCCGACGGCCAGCCCGCGCCGGCCCTGGTGGCCGCATCGAGCGCGGGCAGCCTTCGCAGTGCGGCGAGCATCAGCAGCACCGCACCCTCGGCCACCGACGGGGCGTTGGCGCCGGGCATGTTGGCCACGGCGATACCGCGTCGCGTGGCGGCGTCGACGTCGATGGTGTTCACCCCCGCGCCAAGCTTGTGCACCAGCCGGCACCGCGTGGCCCGCTCGAGGTCCTCGCCCGACAGCGGTCGCAGGACGTGCCAGATCACGTCGGCCTCGGGCAACTCGCGGTAGAAGGTGTCGTCGTCGTCCTCGGCGCAGTAGCGAATGTCGAGCCAATCCGCTTGTGGCGCAAGCAAGGCCAGCGCCTTGTCGCCTGGCACGAAGTGCGCCAAGACGGTGATGGAATCGACGTTCAGCGTCACGCTACTGCCTTTCGATCGCACGCTCCAGGCTGTCCAGCAGCAGGTCGAGTCCGACCTCGAACTCGTCGCCAAAGTCGCATTCGGCTTGCACGACTCGCTCGGCGGCCAGCTCCGCGAGGTAGGGATATTCTCCGGCCGGGGCCCGCCTGAGTATGTCGTGGGCGACCTGCGCCGCGTCCTCCGGGGAGTCGAACGGCGGGCTCGCCTCCTGCACCCCGTCATCACGACGGAGAATCCGGCCCTGCGCAGGCAGCCGAGCATCGCGTCGTGGTGGCGCAACGTCGCGGGTCCTGGCGCCGACCGTGACTCCATCAAGCCGATCGCCCACCGATGACGGGCCAGCACCCGGCGAGCCGACAGCGCGCGGGTACGCATCGCGGTGCGCCAGCCCACGTCGGCGGGCGGCAGGTCGATCTCGGCGAACACGACATCGACCATGCCGTCGAACAGCTCGGATTTATTGGACACGTGGTTGTACAGCGACATCCCGCCAGGGGTCGACCGGACGTTTCGGCTCGATGAGGCGGCGGCCGCCGTCCGCTACCTGGCGGACGGTCTGATCAGGGGCAAGGTCGTCATCGCGCTGTGAGCTCGAGACTCAGCGCCACCGCTTGGCGATCCATCTCGCAATAGTGTCGGCCTGCTCGCTGCGCGCTCCGGGGGTGGTGAAGTAGTGGTCGGAGTCGATCGAGGACATCGCCTTGTCCGTTCCGGCCAGCGCATCGTGAATGCGTTCTGCGTCCGACGGATACACGCCGGAGTCCTGCTCGGCGTTGATCACCAGCGCCGGGCAGGTGATGCGGGCCAGGTGCGGTTCGGCGCGAGTCTGGGAGTGCCGCAGGCTCCACATCCCCAGCCAACCCCGCAAGGTGCATGCCGCGGCGATCCCGTGCGCCGACCGGTTGGCCTTCACCGGGACGCCCGCGTAGCAGGTGTTGGCAGGACGCTTGGTGGGTTCGATGGTCGGATCGACCATGCGCGGGTCGGCCCAGGTGCGTAACACCGTGAAGGGGCGGTCCGAGAAACCCGCCGCCCGAACCCGTTTCAGCTCGTCTTCGGCCCATTCGGTGATCGCATGATTGCGCGCGACCTGCGCGGCCCGGTACCGCTCGATGAAGTCGGCCGAGTACGGCGGGCCGTTGCGCTTGTCGAACAGGTCCAGCGCGGGATCGCTGGCGACGGGGTCGCACTCGTCGACGACGGAGCCGTCCATCCACGCCGTCAGCACGTCGGGTCGGCCTGGGTGCGCGGCGCTCGCCACGTAGCCGTCGGCGGGCAGCAGCTCGGTCAGGCCTGCCGCGGGCCGCATACCGTCCAGCGGAGTGACGTGGGGATCGACGGCCTGGGCCTGGTAGGCGGCCATCAGCGAGCCGCCACCGGAATTGCCGAGCAGCACAATCGTTTCCACGCCCTGCACATCACGGAGCCACCGGATGCCCACCCCGATGTCTACCAGTGCGTGGTCGAGTAGGAAGCTGCTCTCGAAGCCACGGAACCGGGTGTTCCAGCCGAGGAAGCCGATGCCGCGGGTGGCCATGTAGTCCGCGAGGTAGTGCTCGGAGAAGTCGATCTGATAGTGCGTGGCGATCATCGCCACCTTCGGCTTGCGGCCGACGCCTCGGTAGTAGACCCCCTGACAGGGGTGGCCGCCAGAGCCGGCCCGGCGGGCGGTGGGGGAGTCCAGGCCGATGAACTCCCTGGTCACGCCCGGCGTCCCTGATACCCCCGGATTCTTCGTCATGTCGGCGAGGTCTCCTCGAAGTAGATGGTGCGGTAGAAAACATCGGCCAATGTCTTGATGCACGCCTCGTCGTCGGCGGTACTGGCGCCGTCGCCGCTCAACTGGACGTAGCAGAACTGGTTCAGCATCGAGACCAACGCCACCGCGACCAGATGTGGGTCGTCGTCGGCGCAGAACCCTTGTTGCTGAGCCTGTTTCACCATCGCAGTGACGAGCGATATCGGCAACTCGCAGATGTCGGCCCAGTACTGCGCGAAGTCGTCGTTGACCATGGCCAACTGCGAGACGCTGATGATCTCGGCCAGGCGGTGGCGGTAGGTGGTCCAGTGCGCGGCGGCAGCCCGGTGGGCGCGCTCGCGGTTGCTCAACTCCGGCACGGTGGCCGCCTGCGCTCGGTCACGCGCCTCGTCGCGGAAGCGCAGCGCCCACTCGCGGACCATCGCCTCCTTGGAGTCGTAGTAGTTGTAGAACGACGCGGTCGACCGGCCAGCTTCGGCGGCGATGTCGGAGATCGTGGTGGCCAGAATTCCCTTGCGCGCGATGACCGCCCGCGCCGCGACGTCGATCGCCGCTTGCGTCTGCCTGCCCCGGACGGTCGGCAACTGCTCACGGGGCGCGACGGTCACTCGAGGCCTTCCTGATGATTGATCCGACCTGAATCTGATGTTAGATTCAGATTGAGGCCTTGACCAGACCCCGAGGGTCGGGCATTTCGAGGAGCGGCGACGTGATCAAGCCCCAGAACACCAACTCCGAGTTCGAACTCGGCGGCATCAACCACGTGGCGTTGGTGTGCGCGGACATGGCGAAGACGGTCGACTTCTACGCGGGAGTGCTCGGCATGCCGCTGGTCAAGTCGCTGGACCTGCCCGGCGGGATGGGGCAGCACTTCTTCTTCGACGCAGGCAACGGCGATTGCGTGGCGTTCTTCTGGTTCGCCGAGGCGCCCGACGGCGTGCCAGGGATGTCCGCACCCGCGTCCATTCCCGGCATCGGCGAGATCGTCAGCGCGGTCGGCTCCCTGAACCACCTCGCTTTCCACGTTCCCGCCGAGAAGTTCGACGAGTACCGCAAGCGACTCAAGGAGAAGGGCGTGCGGGTCGGGCCGGTGCTCAACCACGACGAGAGTCCTGCCCAGGTGTCGATGACGCTGCATCCCGGCGTCTACGTGCGCTCGTTCTACTTCCAGGACCCCGACGGCATCACGCTCGAATTCGCCTGCTGGACCAAACAGTTCACCGACAGCGACACGGTGACGGTGCCGAAGACGGAAGCCGATCGACGGCCGCCGGTGGCCGCCGGACGTTAGTACAGCCCGGGATCGCCGAGCCGGTCGAGCACCGCGGCCAGTTGATCGACCAGCTCGTCGGGCTGCAGATCGACGTCGCCGGCCAGCCAGGCGCTGATCGCCTGCCCGACGCCGCCGACCACGAACTGCGCGGTGGCCTTGACCCGGTCGTTGTCGGGCACCTTCAGCGTGGTGGCCGCCTGCTGACCGGCCAACGCCGCCATCAGGGCGCCGGATTCCACCCGCTTGCGCGCCAGCACCGTGTTGGCCAGCTGCGAGCTGAATAGCAGGCGGCCGATCCGGGCGTCGCCGACGATCGTCCTGACGATGTTGGCCATGGCCGCCCTGGCCAGTTCCTCCTGCGGCGCGGCGGCCACGGCGGCTTGCGTGGTGGCGGCGATGTCGGCGATCACCCAGTCGAAGACCGCGGCGACCAATTCGTCCTTGTCGGTGAAGCTCTCGTAGAAGTACCGCGCGGAGACCCCGGCCTGTCCGCAGATGGCCCGCACCGTGAGTTCGGCCGGGTCGTCGGCACCGCCGAGCAGCTCGAGGCCGGCGTCGAGCAGTCGGCGCCGCCGCAGAGCGATCCGCTCGCGTGCTTCCACACCGCCGTAGGGGCGGACCTGAGCCATGCGCACCATCTTGACATCCGTCGGGAGCGAGGTGCAATATCAGGAAACGCGGGTTTTCAGATTTGGGTTCGAAGGGGAGGCCAATGTCGATCGGCGAGAGTCGGGTCGAGCGTGGGGTCAGCGCATCGGTCGACGCCACCAAGCTAGGCACGCCGACGGGTCGAGCCGGCATCGACGACGGACTGATGGGCGTGGCCCTGCTCGCAGGCCCGGCCAACGTGATCATGCAGCTGGGCAGGCCCGGGGTCGGCTATGGCGTCCTGGAGAGCCGGGTGGAGAGCGGCCGGGTCGACCGGCACCCGATCAAGCGGGGGCGCACCACGTTCACCTACCTGGCCGTGGCCACCAAGGGCAGCGACGCCCAGAAGGCGGCCTTCCGCCGGGCGGTCAACGGAGCCCATGCGCAGGTGTACTCGACCGACGAGAGCCCGGTGAAGTACAACGCCTTCGACGAGGACCTCCAGATGTGGGTGGCGGCGTGCCTGTACAAGGGCGCGGTCGACGTCTACCGGATCTTCATCGGCGAGATGGACGACGAGACGGCCGAGCGGCACTATGCCGAGGGCATGTCGCTGGGCACCACGCTGCAGGTGCCCGCCGACATGTGGCCCGCCGACCGGGCGGCGTTCGACCGCTACTGGCAGGAGTCGCTGGACCGTGTCCACCTCGACGACACCGTGCGCGACTACCTGTTCCCGATCGCGGCGAGCCGGATCCCGGGGGTGACGTTGCCCGGGCCGCTGCAGCGGTGGTCGGACGACTTCGCCCTGCTGATCACGACGGGGTTCCTGCCGCAGAAGTTCCGCGACGAGATGCGCCTGCCATGGGACGCGCGGAAGCAGCGCCGGTTCGACCGCCTGATGGCAGTGCTGCGCACCGTCAACCACCTGATGCCGCGCTTCGTCCGGCAGTTCCCGTTCAACGTGCTGCTCACCGATCTCGACCGGCGGATCCGAAAGGGGCGCCCGCTGGTCTGAGGTCCAGCCTGCTGTCAGTGTCCGCGCGTACCTTCGCGCCAATGCGTACCGACAATGACACCTGGGACATCACCACTAGCGTCGGCTCGACGGCCTTGTTCGTCGCCGCGGCAAGGGCTTTGGAGGCACAGAAACCCAAACCCCTATCCGTCGACTCGTACGCCGAGAGGTTCTGCCGCGCCGCAGGCGGCGAATGGTCGGACGTGCTGGACGGCGTCGAGGAAGACGGTCCGACCTACGCCCGCCTGCGGTCCGAGTTCGGTGGGCACTTCGTGTCGTTCCAGGCCGCGCGCACCAAGTACTTCGACGCCTACTTCACCGCGGCGGCCGACGCGGGAGTCCGGCAGATCGTCTTGCTCGCCGCGGGCCTCGACTCGCGCGCGTACCGGCTGCCCTGGGCGGACGGCACCGTCGTCTACGAGCTCGATCAACCAAGGGTGCTCGCGTTCAAACGCGAAGCGCTGAATGGACACGGTGACGCGCCGCGCGCCGAGCGCCGCGAGGTCGCCGTCGACCTCCGCGACGACTGGTCAACGGCGCTGAAGGCGAGCGGGTTCGACCCGTCTCGACCGTCGGCGTGGATCGCCGAGGGTTTGCTCCTCTATCTGCCGGCCAGCGCGCAGGAGCGACTGTTCGACGGCATCGACGCGCTGTCGAGCCCCGGCAGCTGGGTCGCGGTCGAGGAAGGCAGGCCCATGCCCCAGGCAGCCTTCGAGGCCAAGCAGGAACAGGAACGGGCCTCTGGCGCGGAAGGGACGTTCTTCACGCTGGTCTACAACGAGCAGCACGCGCCCGCCGCGGACTGGTTCGGCGCCCGCGGGTGGACGGCCGAGGCCACCCCGCTCGCCGCATATCTCCGCGAGCTGGGGCGACCCCTGCCCGAGGACGACCCCGACGTCGCCCCGATGGTCGGCTCGATCAGCCTGGTCAGCGCTACGAAGAAGTGACCTGGGTCACGGGGCCAGCGCGCACCGTGCGTCTCGACAGTTGAGTTATGCAATGCTAACTTCAGCGAGTTAGCTTAGGCATACTTAAGGGAGACGACGGGGGCCGCGCGCCTCCGTGACGACTGGCCGACCAGCTGCGTGAGGCGGGCCTGGGCGCCGCGATCGTCGACGCGGTGCAGGGACCCCTGACCGTGCGGGGCCACGAGACGTGGCGGGCGGTGCGGGGCGACGGTGATCCGGCCGGCCACCTGGCCGCCTACCGCATCCGCGTCGACGAACGGCTTGGCGATCGGCTCGCCGAGGTGTGGTCGCACACCGTGTGGGAAACCTGGACAGCACTCGAGTTCGGCGGCACGGCAAATGCGCTCACCGTTGCCGCGATCTGCGCGTTCCGCACCGAGGAGGCGCCGACCAGGCCCCCGTTGCCCTTCCTCGAAATCCAGCGTGGCCTGCAGCGATCCCTACTGATGGCGCTGGATTCCAGGTCGGTCGACCGGCTCGAGGCCGACGCCGTGCCGCTGCCCGACGGGTTGCTCGATCACGTCGAGTGGCGGGTGGAGGTGACCAAGTCGCCGCTTGCGGAGCAAACACACTTGTAGGATCGCCGTGTGGGGGGCCAGACCCCGTCCGATCGATTCGACTACCTGTTCGAGCCGATCGACGGTGAGACGACGACGACCGCGGTGCCGGCCGCCGAATCCGTCGAGCCCGTGGCACGCGCGCGCAGGTGGTGGCCGCTGCTGGTGACGGCTGCCGTCGTGGCGATCGCAGCCGCCGTCGCACTGATCCTGTCGTGGCCCGGGCCCGTCGACGTCGCGCCCGCCCCGAGCGGGTCCACCACGCAACCCACCCCGACGCCCGTCGTGACGAGCGCTCCCGTCGTCGATGCGCCACCCGAACTCCCGGCGCCACCTGAACCGACCGCTTCGACGGCGAACGTCGTGCCGGAACCTGCGCCGGTATCGGTACCCGCTTTACCACCACCGTCGACGTCACCGTCCGCCCAACCCGACACCCGGCAGGCGCCGACACCGACCCTGCGTTCACCGAACAGTGTCAGCCCCGAACCACGGCCTGTATTTCCCAACCAGCGAACACCCGACAGCGACGGGGGCCCGGGCGGCCTGCTGGGCAGACTTGGGTTGTGATCCGACCGCGACGCGCGGTCAGGAGAACATGAACCCGCTCATGAATCGGGTCATCCGACGCAGGTAATCCGGCTGGCTGACGTGCAGGACGTGGTGGCCGGGGAACCAGTGCATCGCACACCGATCCCAGTGCTCCCACAGCTTTTCGGCCTGTTCGGGCGGAGCCAGCCGATCACCGAGTCCGGTGATGATGAGGCGACGGTCCTTGGGCACCAGCGGCGCGTAGTTCAGCGGCGAGTGGTACATCGCCGCCGCGGCCGACAACTCACGATCGGTCGCCGTGACCCGGTTCGCAAGCTGGTACACCAGGTTGGCCGGGAACCAGTCGTCGATCAAATCTTCCACGCTGACCACCGGAACGTTCGGGATCACGGCCTGCACGCGGTCGTCCACGCCTGCGATCAACGCCGAGGTGTAGCCGCCCAGCGAGATGCCGGTCAATGCGACCCGGTCCACTCCGGTGTACTCGAGATAGTCCAGGACCGAACGGAAGTCGTGCACCGCCTGGGCCATCGACTCGGCGAACCCGGCGAAACCGTCCGCGAAGTAGCCGTAGCCGCTGAAGGGCGAGAACCTCTCGGCGCGCCTGCCATGGAACGGCAGTGTGTACAGCAGCACGTCGTAGCCCGACCGGTAGAACCACGGCAACGAGAAGAACAGCCCGTTCAACAGATACGCCGACCCCATGAAGCCGTGGATCAGGCACAGCGTCGGGTGTGGTCCGTCGTCGTGCACCCAGTGCTGTGCACGAACCACGTTGTTGCGCTCGTATCCGCGGCGGTGTTCGCGGGCCGCGGGATTGATCGCCTCGAAGGAGCTCTTGAACTTGATGTTGTGGACGCGGCCGTGCGCCATCCATTCGGCGACCGGGTTGGCAGGCCTCGACGAGACCCGGGGCAGCTCGGTAGGCGCGGGGAAGGACAATTCTGGGTTCTTCGCCGCACCCAGTTCTGCGTAGAACCGCAGTGCTTCGCGCTCGGCCCGCGAGTCCGCCGGGTGCAGAGCGGCCGCCGCGACCTTCGGCAGCATCGCAGCGCCGACGATTGACGCGATCGCGGTGCGCAGGCCGACGTCGGCGATCGCCGAGGAGTCGACGATGAGCTTCTGCCGAAGGCTGAGATCCTGCCGTCGGGGCAGGCCACCGGGGGTCGCGTCGGCACCACGGACGTCTGGAACGGGGATCGGTGGATCGACCGGTGCGGCTGTGTTCGACGTTGAACTGGGCACGCGCGATGGTAACTCGCCTCAAGCGCTAGGTGAGGCGGTACACCAGCGATTCACCGAGTGTGGTGGCCCGATAGTGCGCGGCCACCCAATCGGCGATGTCGCGGGTGTGCGACGCGGAGCGGTTCTTCGCCCGGATGACCCTGCCCTCCGGCTCGGCGGCGCCGCCCTTGCCGGCCTCGACGTAGTAGGCGATCTTCCCGGCGTGGACGTCGGCGATGAACTGCTCGAGGGTGGGCGCGGGGTCGCCGCCCCACCCGCCGATCGCCATCACCGACGTGCCCGACGCGATCTCGAGCGCGGCGGCGGACTGCGATCCGTTCGTCGCGGCCGACCACGCCGTGTGCGTGGCCGCGAGTAGGGCGGCGAGGTCGCCGTTGGTGGCCTCGTCGCCCATCCAGCCGCCGACCGCGAACGCCTCTTCCAGCCTCTGCGCCGCGACGGCCTGTTGCGCGGTGCGGTGCACCGAACTCACCGCGTTGGGAACTGCCCCGTGGTGCGGTGTCATCGCCGTCGCGATGGAGAACGCAACCGTTCCCGCGGCGGCCCCGGCCGCGCCCACCAGGGCTCCGGCGGCCGACCACCGACGCCTGCCGATCAGTGCGGCCGCGATCCCAGCCACGCTGAGGGCAGCGACGAGCCACGGCATCCAGTTTGGGGCGAAGTGGTTGCGGTTCAACAGGTCCACCGACCGCCAACTGGCCAGGCCGACCATGACCGCGAGCGCGATCCGGCCGTCCCAGCCGGAGCGGGCCCGCCATGCCCATACCGAACCCAGCCCGACTAGCGCGGCGACGGCGGGTGCCAGCGCGACGCTGTAGTAGGGGTGCACGGTGCCGTTCATGACGGTGAACACCAGGCCCGTCACCAGCAGCCATCCACCCCACGACGTGCAGGCGGCCCGCTCGTCCCGGCTGAGATGGCCACGCGCCCAGAGATATCCGCCGAATACGACGACGAACAGGGCGACGGGTAGCAGCCAGGAGATCTCGTTGCCGAACTCTCCTTCGAACAGCCGGTGCAGACCGGCCGAGGTGTTCGCAGGCCGGAACATCGTGCTGCCCCACTGCGAGTCGGTCCCGCGGTCGCGGCCCAGGATGCGGCTGAGCCCGTTGTAGCCGAACGCGAGATCGAGCACGGTGTCGTCGGTCGAGCCGCCGATGTACGGCCGGGACCCGGCGGGGATCAACTGCACGATGGCCACCCACCACCCGGCGGCCACGACGAGCGCACCGGTGGCTGAGGTCATGTGCAGCACGCGGTTGCGCCAACTCGTCGGGGCGGCAAGCAGATACGCCGCGGCGAAACCCGGAAGCACCAGGAAGCCCTGCAGCATCTTGGTCAGGAACGCCGCGCCCATCACCGCGCCGACGAGCGCGAGCCACCGCCACGACGCCGTGGCCACCGCGCGGGTCAGGCAGTAGGCGGCGAGCACCAGGAGCAGCACCAGGCAGGCGTCGGGATTGTTGAAGCGGAACATCAGCGCCGCCGCGGGGGTGCACGCCAGCACCGCACCGGCAAGGAGCCCGGCGACGGTGCCCTGCCTGCGATCCCAGAGCGTGCGACGCATCGTGGCGAACAGCACCGCGACCGCCGCGACGCCCATCACGGCCTGTGGCACGAGTACCGACCAGCTGTTCATGCCGAACAGCCGCACCGACAACCCGGTCACCCAGAGCGCCCCCGGCGGCTTGTCGACGGTGATGAAGTCGCGGGCGTCCAGCGCACCGAAGAACCACGCCGACCAGCTCTGTGCGCCGGCCTGGGCGGCGGCCGCGTAGAAGGTGTTGCCGTAGCCGGTCGCCGACAGGTTCCACAGGTAGAGCGCCGCGGTGCACGCCAGCAGGGCAGCCAGTGCGAGGCGGGGCCACCGTGCGGTCACGGCGGTCAAGTTTCGCCGGTCTACCTGCCAGTCAGCTGTGAGCCAGTCCGAACAGCCCGGCCGCGTTGTCGTGCAGGACGCCGCGCAACCAGGCGTCGTCGATGCCGTCCAACTGCGTCAGGGCCTCTATGGCCTCGACGTAGCCGTGGGGAATTTGGGGGAAGTCGCTGCCGAACAGGATGCGATCGCCCAGCGCGCGAAGCCTGCCGCGCTCGGCGGGCGGGAACGGCATGGCCTCCTCGATGAACGGGGTGAACGTCACCGCGGTGTCGAGCCGCACCTCCTCGTACCGCTCACAGAGGTCCAGGAAGTCGGTGTACTCCGGCATACCCATGTGCGCGACGATCAGGCGCAGGCCGGGGTGTCTGGACAGCACCGCTCGGATCGGCTCCGGCCCGGTGTGCTCGCCCGGTTGCGGACCCGACCCGCAGTGGATCACGACCGGGATGCGCGCGTCCTCGATGACGCCCCAGACGTCGTCAAGCAGCGGGTCAGTCGGGTCGTAGCCGCCGACCTGGACGTGCGCCTTGAAGACCCGCGTGCCACCGTCGATCGCCGCGCTGACGTAGGCCCCCGCTTCGGGTTCGGGGTAGAACGTCGCGGTGGGGAGGCAATCCGGGGTGGTCGACGCGAACTCTGCTGCCCACTGATTCAGCCAGGCTGCCATCTGCGGCTTGTGTGGATAGACCAGCGACGTGAAGGCGCGTATGCCGAAGGCCCGCAACGTCTCGATACGCTCGGCCTCGGCGGTGCGGTAAGCGATCGGCCACGCGCGCCCCAGCAGCGGGCCCGCGTCGTCGAAGTACTGCCACACCTTGTCCATCACGCGCTTCGGCATGAAGTGGGTGTGGACGTCCACGATGCCGGGCAGACCAAGGGACACCCAGATCCGACGCACCGCCGCTGACTCTTCCATTACCCACGATGATGGCAGCATGTGGAATCCCGACGTGTACCTGGCCTTCGCCGACCACCGCGGGCGGCCGTTCTACGACCTGCTGTCGAGAGTCGGTGCGGAGGCACCGCGCCGCGTCGTCGACCTCGGCTGTGGTCCCGGCAACCTCACGGTGACACTTGCGCCGCGGTGGCCCGAAGCCCTCATCGAAGCCGTCGACAGCTCGCAGGAGATGGTCGACGCTGCCCGTGAGCGAGGCGTCGACGCCGTCGCCGGTGAGATCTCGGATTG
Organism: Mycobacterium sp.; assembly: GCF_032162105.1. GTDB lineage: Bacteria > Actinomycetota > Actinomycetes > Mycobacteriales > Mycobacteriaceae > Mycobacterium. The sequence continues at coordinate 14,421 of NZ_JAVRPS010000138.1, forward strand.
GTCACCCAAGCCCGATACCGACGTGGTGGTGAGCAACGCCGCGTTGCAGTGGGTGCCCGAGCATCAGGAGCTTCTGGTCCGCTGGGCGGGCGAGCTGCCAGCCGGTGCGTGGATCGCGATGCAGGTTCCGGGAAACTTCGACGCACCGTCGCATCAGGCTGTGCGCGAGGTTGCCCGCAGCGCGCCGTTCGCAAACCCGTTGCGGGACATGCCGTGGCGCGACGAACACGTCGTCGAGACACCCAGCCGGTACGCCGATGTCCTGACCGATGCCGGGTGCACGGTGGATGCGTGGGAGACCACCTACGTCCACCAATTGACCGGTGACACACCGGTACTGGACTGGATCACGGGCACCGCCCTCACCCAGGTGAAGAGCAGGCTCTCGGAGGAGGCGTGGCAACGGTATCGGCAGGCGATCATTCCGCTGCTCGCCGAGGCGTATCCCGCTCGGTCGGATGGCACGACGTTCTTTCCGTTCCGGCGGGTGTTCGTGGTGGCCCGAGTGGGTGGTTAGGGCTCGATCATCTAGGCCGCGTTGAACTGTGGCCGGAAACTGGGGCCGGGTTCTCCCGCCCCCAGTGGCACCTCTGGTGCCTCTCGGCAAGTTGATCCCTGGATCGGACATTGGTGGAAGTGCCCACCTATGAGCGACTTTCAGTCGTTCCGGGCAGCCCCAGCTGCCGCGGCGCCCGTTCGACCCTGCGGTGGTGGCGCGGGTTCCTCGCGCTTTCACGCCCAGGACGCAGAGCCGACGCCGCTGCTGCTGCCGAGGCAACCGACGACACCCCAAGCAGGCACGCATTTGATCACACGCGCCACACCCGTCACCGGAGCAGAACAGGACGCCTACTCCGCGGTGACTCCTGCGGCGAAGGTGATCGATGACGGCTCGTCCTAGGAGCCGTCGCGCTTGGCCTTCAGCACCTCGAGTACCTTGGCCACCAGCTCGTCGATGTCGGCGCCGGTGGTGTCGAGCACAAGGTCCGGATTCTCGGGGGGTTCGTACGGAGCGTCGACACCGGTGAGCCCCTTGAGTTCACCGGCCCTGGCGCGGGCGTAGAGACCCTTCGGGTCCCGCTTCTCGCACTCCTCCACCGACGTGCAGATGTACACCTCGATGAACGGCAACTTGGCGGCGGCGTTGAGGGCGCGGGCGACCTCCCGGTCGGACTTCAGGGGTGACACCAGCGAGGCCAGCGCGACCACTCCGGCGTCGGCGAACAGTCGGGTGAGATGTCCTACCCGCCTGATGTTCTCGGCGCGGTCACCGGGTGAGAAGCCGAGATCGTCCGACAGCCCGTGCCGGATGTTGTCGCCGTCCAACAGGTAGGCGACGTCACCGGATTCGACGAGCGCACGTTCGACGGCGACGGCCACCGTCGACTTGCCCGATGCGGGCAGGCCGGTGAACCAGATGGTGGCGCCCCGCTGACTGGTGGCCGACCACCGGTAGTCGCGGTCCAGTGAGGACGGGTGCCAGCGAATGTCGTTGCGGGTCTGCGCCCCCGGCTTGACCTCGCGCGCCTCGACGATGGTGCCGGCGCCGACGGTGTCGTTGGAACCCTCGTCGATGAGGATGAACGCGCCGCTGTCCCGATTGTCGGTGTACGGGTCCGCCACGACGATCGAGCTGGTGCGCAACGTCACCGAGCCAATGTCGTTGAGCAGCAACTCGACCGGGTTGTCCAGCTCGTCGAGCGTCTCGGGGTCCAGCCGGGTGTGCAGGGCCTGCACCGTAGCCCGCACCGTCTTGGAGGTCTGTTTCAACGCGACCCGGTCCCCGGCCCGTAGCGGTGTCTCGGCGAACCAGCACACGGTCGCGTCGAGCTCGCGGGCCAGCACAGGCAGCGTCGCGTTCTCGTCGCCGCTGACCAGTACGTCGCCGCGGGCGACATCGATGTCGTCGGCAAGCTCAACCGAGATCGACAGCGGCGCAACGGCTGTGGACCGGGAGTTGTCGAGGGTGTCGACGGCGGTGACGGTGGAGCGGGTGCCAGCAGGCAGCGAGATGACGGAGTCGCCAACGCTCAGCGTCCCAGCCGCCAACCGCCCGGTGTAGCGGCGGCGTTCGTCGGTGGTCGGGCGGGACACCCACTGGATGGGCAGCCGCAGTTTGGCGGCCTCGGGGTTGGGCGCGGTCAGTTCGATGGCCTCGAGGTACTCGAGCAGGGTCGGCCCGGTGTACCAGGGGGTGTTGGCCGAGCGGTGCACCACGTTGTCGCCGAGCTTGGCGGCGATGGGGATGACGGACAGCTCCGCGCCCCCGAGTCGGGCGGCCATCTGAGCCAACTCCGACTCGACCTCGGCGAACCGACCTGCGTCGAAGTCGACCAGGTCGATCTTGTTGACGGCGGCCACGAAGTGCTGGATGCCAAGCAGTTTCGCGATGCGCGCATGCCTGCGGGTCTGACGTAACACGCCGGCGCGGGCGTCCACCAGCAGTACCGCGACGTGCGCGTTGGACGCACCGGTGAACATGTTGCGGGTGTAGCGCTCGTGGCCAGGCGTGTCGGCCAGGATGTAGCTGCGCCGCTCGGTGGAGAAGAACCGGTAGGCGACGTCGATGGTGATGCCCTGCTCGCGTTCGGCGCGCAGCCCGTCGGACAGGGCGGCCAGGTCGGCGACGCCCTCCTCGTCCTTG
>NZ_JAVRPS010000139.1:0-7915 GCF_032162105.1 Mycobacterium sp.
ATCAGTGTCTGGCGACGTAGCTCTGTCGGTATTTCTGTGGCGACACCCCAACGGTGCGGACGAAGTGATGTCGCAACGAGGCGTAGGAGCCGAACCCGGACTGCTCGGCGACGCGGTCGACGGTCAGCCCGGTGGATTCCAGCAGCCGACGCGCTCGGTCGACGCGCATCGTGGTGAGCAACCCCAAGGGTGTGGTGCCGAAATGCTCACGGAACTGGCGGTTCAGCGTTCGCACGCTGACCGACGCGTGGTTTGCGATGGCCTGCAGGTCGAGCGCGTCGACCGCGTTCTCCTCCATCCAGGTGATCGTCGGCTGCAGCGGATGGTCGGCATCGGCGGGCCCGGCGTGCTCGATGTACTGGGCCTGGCCGCCATCGCGCCACGCAGGTATCACGACCCGCCGCGCGGTGCGCCCCGCCAGGTCGGGGCCGGCGTGTTGGCGGATCAGGTGCAGACACAAGTCCAACCCCGATGCCACTCCCGCCGACGTCAGAACCGGGCCCTCGTCGATGAACAGGACACTGGGGTCGACGTCGATGGCGGGATGCCGCCGCGCCAACTCACCGGCGAACTGCCAATGTGTGGTGGCACGCCTGCCGTCGAGCAGACCCGCAGCAGCCAGCGTGAAGGCCCCGACGCACATCGACGCGATCCGTGCACCGTTGTCGGCGGCGGCTCGCAGTGCAGAAATTGCTTGCGGGTCAGGCTGTTCCAGAAATCGGTGGGTTCCAGGAACCACCACCAGGTCCGCTTCGGCCAGGGCGTCCATCCCGTAGGACGTGCGAATCTCGACCAGGCCCCAGTCCGCGGTGGTGCTGATCGATGGCTGCCCGCACACCCGAACTTCATACTCCGGCGGTGCATGTGAGGCCCCGCTGCGGCCTGCAACTCCAGGCTCCTCGGCTGCCTGATTGGCCATGCCGAAGACCTGGCCGGGAATCATCAGTTCGAAACCCATGACCTGGTCCAGCGCCAACACCCCGACGATCATCGTGGCTAGATCTTAGCAGTACTTGACTATCTGGCCACTAGTGCGCCCAGCTCCGTTCCGGCATCGTTGCGGTATGGATCTCCCAGATTCCGACATCGCCTGCGCCGCAAAGCAGTTCGTGTTCGACGTCTCGCCGGCCTTCGTCGCCAATCACAGTGTGCGCAGTTACCTGTTCGCTCGAGAGCTCGCCGCAGCCACGGGACTGCGGCCCGATGTCGACTATGACGACGAACTGGTTTTCCTCAGCTGCGTGCTGCACGACCTCGGTGTCACCGAGCACGGCAACGGCGATCAACGGTTCGAAGTCGACGGTGCCGACGCCGCGGCGCGCTTCTTGCGTGACCGAGGCGTTCAGGAAGAGCGGGTCGTCACGGTGTGGCAGGCGATTGCGCTACACACCAGCGTCGGCTTGGCGCACAGGTTTGGTTCGGTACACGCCGTCACCCACCTGGGGATCGGCACGGACATCGTCGGCACTGATCGAGAAATGCTCCCGCCGGGGTTCGCGGATCGGGTGCATGCGTCGTGGCCACGTCATGACCTCGGCTATGCGCTGGCCGAAGTCATCGCAGCCCAAGTCGAGGCCAATCCGGCAAAGGGGCATCCGATGACCTTCCCCGGCCACCTGCATCAGCTGCTGTACCCCTCGACACCGGCGGTGACGTGGTTCGACGTCGTCGGCGCGGCCGGTTGGAATGATCGGCCCACCGAGGACGGTCCGCTGGACGGATAGTCACTGCGGACGGGCAACTCGTCGAACTGCGTGCTCGCGGATCTCCGGCGTCGAGCGGCGTCCACGAAGATCGCGACGGCCACCATCTCGGCGGCGCCCAGGATCACCAGGGGCCACGCGAGGCCGGCAGCGGCGGCGAGCCGGATGGGATGCGGCTGAGGTCGGACCGGGTCGTTCAGCTTGCGGATGGTGAGGGCCAAACCGATCGAGGTCAGCGCCCAGCCAAGCAGGTAGCCGCACAGGACTGTGTAGATCACTGATGGGCTCCTTGGGTCGGCGTCGGTTGTCGTCGGGTGCCGGCCGTGGTGGCCGCTCACACCACTCTGCGACGGACACCTTGGAGAAACCTTGCCGCCCAGGTAATGCCTGCAGCACGGGCAAGGACACGCACGTCAGATGTAGTAGGTTTCCTGCCCCGTCGGGTATCCGCCGCCGTCGGTGGCGATGTGAACGTGGTCGAAGTGATTGGCGGTTTCGTTGCCGTAATCGGCCGTCCAACTCGGCGCGCCGATGCCCGGGTAGAAGCCCTGCCGCCAGATCACGTGGATCACGCCCCAGCGTTCCGCGTTCGCCAAGGCCAAGCCGGCGATTTGGTTGCCGAGCTCGATTCCCTCGTCGGAGTGATAGTTCGGGATCATCACGTCGATCGCCAAGCCGTTGGGATGCCACTTCAAGGCGTCCTGCCGGTAACCGCCGATGGTCTTGATCTCGGGAAACATCACGCTGATCGCACGGGCGGCCCGAATGGTGTGGACCTGCAACCCGTCCTCCGGCGCGACGCCGGCGGGCACCGCGAACTGGAAGCCAGGGGCGGCGACGGGTGCGCTTGCCGCCAACAATTCCGCCTCCGCGGGAGTGGCGACGCCCGAGGCGCCGGCCGGCACGGATTCCGGGCTTGCCGGGGTGACCGTCGCGGGTTCGGCACAGCACGGAGCCTCTGCGCCCTGGGCGTAGACCATGCCGGCGGAGACGGCGACCGAGGCTGCCAACGCCAACCAGCGACCTCCGCCGTTGGTCAACACGTTTCTGCCCACGAACGGCACTTTACTGTCGTGTCCGACGCTGCATCAGCGATATCGGGGTTTGCTGCGCGAGTCGCGTAGTCATACTCATCCATGGCGGCCAGCGGCACGGCATGCTGGGTACATGCCGCTCACCAAGCTCGGGACCGACTCACGCAAGGTCCCCGACGACACCGCACCCGGCCGCGACCGCGCGGTCGACGTCGCCCGGCTGGCCGCACTGGTAGTCGTCATGTTCGGGCACTGCGCGCTGCTGCTCGCCACCATCGACACCGGCGGTCTGCACATCGGCAACCTGCTCGGCGAGCGACCCGCGATCGCCCCCATCACGTGGGTCGTCCAGGTCATGCCGCTGTTCTTCCTCGCAGGCGGCGCGGCAGGCGCGTACGGCTGGCGGGCGGGTACGCCGTGGGGCACCTGGCTGTTCACCAGGGCGCAGCGACTGTGCAGGCCCGTGTTCTGGTATCTCGCGGCATGGACGGTCGGTCTCCTCGTGGTGCGCGTGATCCTCGGAGCGGAGTCCGCAGCGGGGGTCGGACGCGAAAGCGTGGCGCTCCTGTGGTTCCTCGGCGTGTATCTGGTGGTGCTCGCGTTCGTGCCGGCTCTGACCCGGCTGACTACGGGGCGTGCGGTGGCGGTCGTGATCGCGTCGCTGCTGGTGACCTCGGCGGCGTTCGACGGGCTTCGGATCGCGCTCGGCACGGACACGGCGGGCGCCGCCAACTTCCTGATCGTCTGGCTGATCCCCGTGGTGATCGGCGTGGCCTACGCGCGCCGACTGATTGGTCCGGGCGCGGCACTCGCCACCGCGGCATCCGCGTTCGCCGCGCAGGTCGTGCTCTGCCTGGCCGGTCCATACGACGTCTCTCTCGTGGTGACAGGCACAGAGCGCCTGTCCAATGTGTCGCCGCCGACGCTGCTCCTCGCGCTGCACTGCACGTGGGTGTCGTGTGTGTTCGTGGCCACCGCGGGCGCGGTCCGGCGGTGGGCCGAGCGGCCACGTGTCTGGCGCGTCGTCGCCGTCGGCAACGGGGGAGCGATGACGCTCTACCTCTGGCACATCCCGGCGATCGCGATTGCCATGTTCTCGCTGCACGCCGTCGGTCTCGACGCCTACGACGTGCACGCTCCTGGGTTTTGGGGACTCCTTGCGCTGCGGGCGCTCGTCTTCACCGTCGTCATGGCCGCGACGTTCCGCCTGCTCTCACCGCTCGAGCACCGTCCGCTGCCGTGGTGGGACGCGCCGGCCCGCGCCACCGGTGCCCGGTCGACCGTTGCCGGTGCGTTGATCTGCGTCGCGGGCGTCGTATTGGTGCTGCTGGCCAACAACGGGCTGACCGGGTTCGCGGGGTGGGCGTTACTCGGTTGCTTCCTTGCCGCGGCAGTGGCTGCGCGAGTGAGTCAGGGGCATTCGGTAGGGTCTTCGCGTGACCCCGAGCCCGACAGTCAAGTCCGTAAACACCCGTCTCGCTGAGGAACTCGCCGTACGTGAGGCCCAGGTGGCCGCCGCCGTACGGCTGCTCGACGAGGGTTCGACCGTTCCGTTCATCGCCCGGTACCGCAAGGAGGTCACCGGCAGCCTCGACGACGGTCAGCTGCGGACTCTCGAGGAGCGACTCGGCTACCTGCGGGAGCTCGACGACCGGCGAACCGCGGTGTTGGCCTCCATCGGGGAGCAGGGAAAGCTCACCGACGAACTCAGGGCCGCACTGATGGCGGCTGATACCAAGTCCCGGGTCGAGGACATCTATCTGCCCTACAAGCCCAAGCGGCGAACCAAGGCCCAGATCGCCCGTGAAGCCGGCCTCGAACCCCTCGCCGATCAGCTCCTCAGCGATCCGACGCTGGTCCCCGAGGATGCGGCCGCGGGGTTCCTCGGCGAGGATGTCGTCGATGCCGTTGCGGCACTCGACGGGGCGCGCCACATTCTCATCGAGCGTGCGGCCGAGGACGCCGAACTAGTGGGCGCCGTCCGCGCCAAGTTCTGGGCGGACGGTTCGCTGCAGACGGCGCCGTCGTCGGAGGAAGTTTCCAAAAGCGCTGCAGCGCAGAAGTTCCGCGACTACTTCGCGTTCTCCGAACCGCTGGAGCGCATCCCCTCGCACCGGGTGCTCGCCGTCATGCGCGGGGAGAAGGAGGGGGTCCTCGCACTCAACCTCGACGGCGGCGACGACGAGGTGTATCACGCCATGGTCGCCAAGACGCTCGGTGTCGACATGGCCTCGACGGCCGCGGCGACACCGTGGCTGGCGACCACGGTCAAGGTGGCGTGGCGGGTCAAGCTGATGATCTCCGGCGCGGTCGACGCTCGCATCCGTCTCCGGCAACGCGCCGAATTGGACGCGGTGGCGGTGTTCGCCAAGAACCTCAAGGATCTCCTGCTCGCGGCACCGGCCGGTACCCGCACGACGCTGGGCCTCGATCCCGGATTCCGGACGGGCGTCAAGGTGGCCGTCGTGGACGGCACCGGCAAGGTGGTCGACACCTGCGCGATCTTCCCCCACCAGCCACAGAAGCAATGGGATGCGGCCAAGGCGACCCTGGCGGCGCTGATCGCCCGCCACGGCGTCCAGTTGATCGCGGTCGGCAACGGGACGGCGTCCCGCGAGACCGACGCCCTGGCCGCCGAACTCATCGCCGACATCCGGGCCGCAGGCGCCGATGCCCCAGTGAAGGCCATGGTGAGCGAGGCGGGCGCCTCGGTGTATTCGGCTTCTGCGTACGCGGCGCACGAGCTGCCAAGCCTCGACGTGACACTGCGCGGGGCGGTGTCGATCGCGCGGCGGCTCCAGGATCCGCTCGCCGAACTGGTGAAGATCGAGCCGAAGTCGATCGGCGTCGGACAGTATCAGCACGACGTCACGCCGGGCACGCTGGCCCGCAGTCTGGACGCCGTCGTCGAGGACGCCGTGAACGCGGTGGGCGTCGACCTGAACACCGCATCCGTCGCGTTGCTCGCCCGCGTCTCGGGGATCACGGAATCGTTGGCCGAGGCCGTCGTCGCCCATCGCGAGAAGACGGGACCGTTCCGCAAGCGCAAGGCGCTATTGGACGTTCCTCGGTTGGGCCCCAAGGCATTCGAACAATGTGCGGGCTTCCTGCGGATCAGCGGCGGCGACGACCCACTCGACGCATCCGGGGTCCACCCGGAGTCGTACCCGGTGGTCCGCAGGATCCTGGACCGTTCGGGTGTCACCCTCGCCGAACTGATCGGCGACGAGCGGTCGTTGAGGTCGCTGCACCCTGCGGACTTCGCCGACGACCGGTTCGGCATTCCCACGGTGACCGACATCCTCGCCGAACTGGAGAAGCCGGGACGCGATCCGCGGCCCGCGTTCTCCACGGCGACCTTCGCTGCCGGCGTCGAGAAGGTCGCCGACCTGAAGGCGGGCATGGTCCTGGAAGGGGTGGTGACCAACGTCGCGGCGTTCGGGGCGTTCGTCGACGTCGGCGTGCATCAGGACGGGCTGGTACACGTCTCCGCGATGTCCGACCGCTTCGTCTCCGATCCGCACGAGGTCGTACGGTCCGGGCAGGTGGTCCGGGTGAAGGTCATCGACGTCGACCTGGATCGCCAGCGGATCGCGCTGACTCTGCGCCTCGGTGACACGCCGCAGCGCGGTCAGGGCAAGGGCACCGATCGTGAAGCTACCTCGCCTCGCGGCGATGGCAATCGGGGGAAACAGCCGAACCCCAACCGTGGCAAGAAGTCTGACGCTCGGGAATCGAACCAATCCGCGGGGTCGATGGCGCAGGCGCTGCGGGACGCCGGCTTCGGACGCTGAGCTACTCGGTCGGACCGTCGCCGGACGGCGGGCGCGCACCAACCGGCTGTCGAGGCCAACGCGCCGGGTAAGGACGCGGCCGGACCACCTGCGGCCACCAGAACCAGCGGCCGAGAAGCGCGGCGATGGACGGTGTCATGAACGCCCGGATCACCAAGGTGTCGAAAAGGAGGCCCAACCCGATCGTCGAGCCGATCTGGGCGACCACGATCAGCTCGCTGACCACCATCGACATCATGGTGAAGGCGAACACCAGGCCGGCGGCGGTCACGACGGATCCGGTACCGCCCATGGCGCGGATGATCCCAGTGTTGATCCCGGCGTGGATCTCTTCCTTGAGGCGCGCCACCAACAGCAGGTTGTAATCCGCACCGACGGCCAACAGGATGATGACCGCCATCGCCATCACCATGAAGTGCAGTTCGATGCCCAGCACGTGCTGCCAGACCAGAACCGACAGGCCGAAGGACGCGCCGAGCGACAGCACCACGGTGCCGACTATGACGGCCGCGGCGACGAGGCTGCGCGTGATCAGCAGCATGATGATGAAGATCAGCGTCAGCGCGGCGATCCCGGCGATGATCAGGTCGTAGCTGTTGCCCTCCTGCATGTCCTTGAACACCGAGGCGGTTCCGCCGACGTAGATCTTGGACCCTTCGAGGGGCGTGCCCTTGATGGCTTCCTTCGCCGCCTGCTTGATGGCGTCGATGCGGTCGATGCCGTCAGCGGTCAGCGGATCGCCCTCGTGAGAGACGATGAACCGCACGGCGTGGCCGTTCGGCGAGATGAAGCTGTCCATGCCGCGTTTGAACTCTGAGTTGTCGAAGATCTCCGGTGGCAGATAGAAGGTGTCGTCGTTCATGGCGTCGTTGAACGCATCACCCATGGCCGTCGAGTTCTCGTCCCTTGCGGCCATCTGATCCTGCATGCCCGCCTGCGTGGAGTGCATGCTCAGCATCATCGTCCGCATCGACTTCATGGTCTCGATGTTCGGGCCCATCAGGGCCGCCATCTGTGGCATCAACGCGTCGAGTCGGTGCAGGTCCGGGAGCAGATCCTGGAAGTCAGCGGTCATGGTGTCGACACCGTCGAGCGTGTCGAAGATCGACCGCATCGATATGCACACCGGAATGTCGTAGCAGTGCGGTTCCCAGTAGAAGTAGTTGCGAATGGGGCGGAAGAAATCATCGAAATCGGATATGTGGTCCCGTAATTCGGCGATGTCGATTGCCATGCCGTCCATCCGGCCGACCATGTCGTGCGTCGTCGCGCTCATCTCTTCCATCAACGTGATCATCCTGGTCATCGTGTCGATGGTGGTCTGCATGTCGGCGGCCTGCACCAGCATGTTGGCCATGGTGTCCTGCATGTACTTGCGGTTCAT
>NZ_JAVRPS010000140.1:0-23493 GCF_032162105.1 Mycobacterium sp.
CGACTCGCACTGCGAATGTTTCGCCGTCTCGTTGTGCGACGTCCTGAGCCAGATGTGCGGCCTCGCGCTGAATGTTCAACGCCGCCCGACACGCGCGAACCGCGTGGTCTTCCAAGGCGATCGGTGCTCCGAACACTGCCATGAGACCGTCGCCGGTGAACTTGTCGACGGTGCCGCCGTAGCGGCGGACGATGCCGGTGGACGAATTGAACAGTGCGGTCAAGACCTCGCGCAGTCGCTCCGGTCCAACTTCCGTAGCCAATTCCATTGATCCGACCACGTCGGCGAACAGCACCGTCACCTGCTTGTACTCGGCGGTGTTCACAGCCGATCCAACAGGCGAACCGCACGCGTCACAGAAGCGGGCACCCTCCCGCGGTTCAGTGCCGCAGGTCCTGCACGCAGTCATCGTCGATCCGACCCCCGTCGGCCCATCAATCCGTCAAGGATAGGACGCTGCGGGAATCTAGACCAACGATTAACGCGGCCGCCAATCGCTAACCCGCGGCCAGCTTGGCCAGGATGGTCTCGAGCGTGCGAAGTTCGGCCTGGCTCAACGAGGCGAAGGGGGGCGGCGCGGGGTCCTCGACCTCGTCGATGCACGCGACCACCTCGCGGCCCTTTTCGGTGAGTGACACCAGCTTCGAGCGGCGGTTGGTCGGATCCGCTTCGCGCACGATCAGCCCACGGTCCTCGAGGTCGTTGAGGGCGACGGTGGTGGCGGGCGCGTCCATGGTGGCGGCTTGGGCGATCCCCTTGGCCGTCATGGCCCGCTTGGCCAGCCTGCGAATCACACGCACCCTGCTGAACGAAAGCCCCGTGGCCTCGACGACATCGCGCCGCCATCGGTCGCGGTTGTCGAACACCACCGCGGCCATCGCGCGCCACACCTCGTCGGCGCGTGGGTTATCCGACACGGACCCGATTCTCCGTGACGACCGACGTGCCCGCGACCAGCGGGGCCAGCCGCTGGGCCGACCGGTCCGCCCGCTGCGACGTCGACAGGAAGCCGAGCGCGAAGATGACGACACCGAGTCCGACGCACACGAACCACAGCGGCCGGGATGCGGCGGCGAAGTCCGCTCCGCTCTGCAACACCGCCAATCCCGCGACCGAACCGCACAGCGCCACACCGATGCTCACACCGATCTGCCGACTGGTGGACGTCACGGCCGAGGCTGCGCCCGCACGGTCCAGCGGCATCCCGCTGACCGCGGCGTTGGTCAGGGGCGCGTTCACCATCGCGAAGCCGATACCGAACACCGCGAAGACCGTCAGGAGCTCCCACACCGGAGTCGTGGCGGTGAGGAACGTCAGCATCACCGACGACGCCGTAATCAACGCGCCTGCCGCCAACAGCGAGGGGCGGGCGCCGTAGCGGCCGACCAGCCGCCCGGATAACGGCGAGAACAGCAGCGCGCCGATGGCGATCGGAAGATAGATGAGACCGGTGTGCAGGGCGGTGTAGTGCCGCTCGGACTGTAGGTACAGCGACATCATGAACAGGAATGCGCCCCACGCCGAGAACGCACACACCGCGGTCAGCGTCGCCGACGCGAACGGGATGCTGCGGAAGAAGCGCAGGTCGATGAACGGGTCGTGGCGCCTGGCCTCGTAGCGCAGGAAGGCGGCGAAGGCCAGCACTGCGACGACCGCCACCGCGATCACGCGCGGATTGGTCCAGCCCTGGCTGGGGCCTTCGATGAGCGTGAACACCACGCCGAACAGGAACACCACGGCAAGTCCCTGACCGATCGGGTCGATGTTGCGCATGGTCGCCGACTTGGTCTCGGGCACGAAGATCGCCGTCAACACGATGGCCGCCGCGCAGATCGGCAGGTTGATCCAGAACACGGCCCGCCAGCTGATCAGCTCGATCAGCAAGCCGCCGACCGTCGGTCCGAGCGCCATCGAGATGCCGATCACCGCGCCCCAGAAGCCGAGCGCGCGCGCCCGCTCGACACGACCGGTGAAGACCTGCGAGATGATGGACAGCGCAACTGGATTCAGCATCGAACCGCCGATCGCCTGCAGGAAGCGGGCAGCGATCAGCGTCTCGATGTTGGGGGCCAGGCTGCACAGCAGCGAGCTCACCGCGAAGACGGTGAGACCGATCTGGAAGACCCGCCTGCGGCCGAACCGGTCACCCGTCGCGCCGGACAGCATCAGCAGCGAGGCCAACACCAGGGTGTAGACGTCGACCACCCACTGCAACTGCGATGGCGACGCGCCAAGGTCGGTGCGGATGTTCGGGATCGCGACGTTGACGATCGTTGCGTCCATCGACACGATGAGCAGGCTCAGGCAGCAGGACACCAGCACGATGGTCTTACGGCGCGCCGTAAGTGTGCCGATGCTTTCATTCACACAACCATTGTGAAACTACAACTATTACCTGTGCAAGCAAGATCGACGTGAGTTGCGTCATGGCGAAGGCTAGCGGCCGCCGATGTCGGCGTAATCCCTCTCGGTGTAGCCGGTGTAGATCTGCCGCGGCCTGCCGATCTTGCCGCCGGGCTCGTTGTGCATCTCTTGCCAGTGCGCGATCCAGCCGGGCAGCCGGCCCAGCGCGAACAGCACCGTGAACATCCGTGTCGGGAAGCCCAGAGCGCGGTAGATCACACCCGTGTAGAAGTCGACGTTCGGGTACAGCTTGCGTTCGATGAAGTACTCGTCGGTCAGCGCGACCTCTTCCAGCGCCTTGCCGATCGCCAGCAGATCGTCGTCACCGCCCAGCTTGCCAAGGATCTTGTCGGCCTGCTCCTTGACGATGCGCGCCCGCGGGTCGTAGTTCTTGTAGACCCGGTGGCCGAAGCCCATCAGCTTGACGCCGTCTTCCTTGTTCTTGACCTTCTTGACGAACTCGTGGACGTCGCCGCCCTGCTGCCGGATCTCCTCGAGCATCTCGAGCACCGCCTGGTTGGCGCCGCCGTGCAACGGACCCCACAGCGCATTGATGCCGCCGGAGATCGACGTGAACAGGTTGGCCTGCGACGAGCCGACCAGGCGCACCGTCGACGTCGAGCAGTTCTGCTCGTGGTCGGCGTGCAGGATCAGCAGCATGTCCAGGGCGCGGACGACCTCCGGGTCCACCTCATAGGGCTCGGCGGGGAACCCGAAGGTCATCCGCAGGAAATTCTCCACCAGGGTCAGCGAGTTGTCCGGGTAGAGGAACGGCTGGCCGACCGAATTCTTGTATGCGTAGGCGGCGATGGTCGGCAGCTTGGCCAGCAGTCGGATGGTCGACAGCTCGACTTGCTCCTTGTCCATCGGATCCAGCGAGTCCTGGTAGTACGCCGACAGGGCGTTGACCGCGCTGGACAGCACCGGCATCGGATGCGCATTGCGCGGGAAGCCGTCGAAGAAGCGCTTGAGATCCTCGTGCAGCAGGGTGTGCCGCTGGATCAGGGTGGTGAACTTCTCGAGCTGTTCGGTGGTCGGCAGCTCGCCATAGATCAGCAGGTAGCTGACTTCGATGAAGGTCGACTTCTCCGCCAGCTGCTCGATCGGGTAACCCCGGTAGCGCAGGATGCCCGCGTCACCGTCGATGTAGGTGATGGCGCTCTTGGTGGCCGACGTGTTCACGAACCCGCCGTCGTACGTGGTGTATCCGGTCTTGGCCAGCAGCGATCCCAATGCGATGCCGTCGGATCCCTCCGTCGCCTGCACGATCTCCAAGTCGATCTCGCCACCCGGATAACCGAGTTTGGCGACCTCGCCGGAATTGGAGTTTTCGGGCACGTTAACCCCTTCTGCGGTTGTCGACTGGAACAGAGCTGTCCGTCACTAGTGAAAGTAGTCGCTATCGACTTAGCGCGCTTGCGGGGGGTTGGCGTCGGCTTCCGAGGCTTGCTCGGGTTCATTCTCGCGTTCTCTCCAAGGCGACCAGGACCTGCGGAACAGCTCGAAGGTCGCGCACATCCGGTCGCAGACGATCCTCGCCTCGATCGGCTCGTTGCCGGGCTGACCTAGGCCGGCGAACGACGCGGCGAACAGCCACGTCCAGACGTCGATCACCATGCGCACCGCCGGATGGTCGGGCGGCTGGCCCATCCGTCTGCTGAGCACGGCCACGGAGGCATTGGCCGAGGCCCGTTGGAACGCGAACGCCGAGGCGTTCAACGACGAGGACGCGTTGACGATCTGGATCAGCACCGCCATCCGCTTGAAGGCCGGCGTCTGGTAGTTCAGCTCCGGGCCGAACACCTCGAGATGCGCGAGCAGCAGTGCGTCGTATTCGGTGATGTCGGTCGGCTGATGCTCGAGCGCCCCGCCGATGTCGGTGTCCATTTGGTCGGCGATGGCGGCGACGACGGCGTCCTTGGTCGGGAAGTACCGGCTGAACGTCCGGGGTGCGACGTCGGCGGCGGCGGCGATCTGCTCGACCGTGGTGTTGTCGAACCCCTGCCGAAGACAGAGGTCGGCCGCCGCCTCGATCAGGGTCGCACGTGTCTGCTGTTTCTTGCGTTCCCGCAGTCCGTAGGCCGAAGTGTCAGCCATACACCGGCTCGTAGTCGGCCGCGGGCGCAGGCAGATCCGATGCGAAGAGCGCCACATGTTCGAACGCTTCGTTGAGGCGATCCACCATGACCGTCGGACCCAGTTGGACGGTGTCGGTGTCGGTGATGAGATCACCGCACGCGGTCACGATCGTCGACGCGAAGATGGCGCCGACCAGACGCCTCCTGCGGTCCTCGACGTCGACACCCATCCGCTTGGCCATGATGACCTCGGACGCCTCGTGCCGGTATTCGGAAGCCGACCTCCGCAGCGTGTCGGAGGCATTGACCACGCGCAACATGAGGATGATCCGCTCCGTGGTCAGCCTGCCGACCTGCCGACTCGCCACCCGCGTCAGAACCGCCACATGCGCCTGCCGCATCGCCTCGAGGGGACCGACGTCCTGCGGCACCGTCTCGAGTTCGATCGACACCTCGTGCGAATAGTCCTCGATGAGGGTCATGAACGCCGCATCCTTGGTGGCGAAGTAACGACTGAACGTGCGCGGCGACACGTCGGCGGCGGCCGCGATCTGTTCGACGGTGGTGTTCTCGTAACCGTTGCGCAGACAGAGGTCCATGGCCGCGTCGATGAGAATGGCGCGAGTCCTCAACTTCTTTCGCTCGCGCAAGCCGGGAACGGAGTCTTCCGCGAGTTCAGCCACGCGCGGAATATTAACTCCCCTATTTATGAAAAACTTAAGTCGTTAGCCCGGTTACGCGATAGCGGACGAACGCGGGAACCATCAGCGCTGCGACGACGACGCCGATCACGACCAGCACACCTCCGCCAGTGGCGGCCACCGCGGTCCCCACCGCGGCGGCGGCGGCGCCGTGTACTGCGTCTGCCAGCCGCGGCCCGCCGGCCACGACGACGGTGAAGACACCCTGCAGCCGGCCGCGCAGTTCGTCGGATGCCGCCTGTTGCAGGATCGTCGACCGGAACGCGGACGACACCATGTCTGCCGCGCCGCCGATAGCCAGAAATGCCAAAGCAACCCACAGCCAGGTACGCGCCGACCCATGGGCGAGCCCGCTGGCAATCCCGAAACCGGCCATCGCGACGCCCCACACGACGATCGCGA
Organism: Mycobacterium sp.; assembly: GCF_032162105.1. Classification (GTDB taxonomy): domain Bacteria; phylum Actinomycetota; class Actinomycetes; order Mycobacteriales; family Mycobacteriaceae; genus Mycobacterium. The sequence goes on from NZ_JAVRPS010000140.1 coordinate 5,585, forward strand.
CCACCACCGCGAGGCCTTGACGCCGGATCCGCGGCAACCACCCGGAGAACACCCCGCCGACCACCGCGCCCACCGCCATCGAGGCCGCCAGCAACGCCATGGTCGTGCCGCCCTCGACCGGGCCGCCGAAGCTCTGGTGAGCCATCTCGGGGAAGAGCGCCCGCGGCATGCCCAGGATCATCGCGATCAGGTCGGCCACGAACGACATCAACACCACCCGGTTGCCGGACAGGTACCGGAATCCGTCGAGCACCGCGGCGAACCCCCACTGGCCCGTGGTCTGCAGCGACGTGGCAGGCATCGGGGCGAGCCGGAACGTCGCCCAGATCGGCAGCACACACGTGATCGCGTCGATCATGTACAGCGTGGACAGGTCCACCCAGCGCAGCATCACCCCAGCGAGCAGCGGTCCGACGATCGCGCCGAACTGCATCACCGTCATGTTCAGTGAGTTGGCTGCGGGCAACTGGTCGCCGGGCAGCATCCGTGGAATGGCAGCCGACCGGGTCGGCGAGTTGACCGCGTAGAACGCCTGCTGGACCGACAGCAGGCACAGCACCACCCACACGTTGTTCAGCTCCAGCTCCGCCTGCAGCCACAACAGCACCGACGCCACCGCCAGCCCGCAAGAGGTGATGATCAGCAGCAGCCTGCGGTCCATCGCGTCGGCCCACGCGCCGCCCCACAACCCGAACACGACGAGCGGGACGAACGCGAAGATGCCTGCCAACCCGACGTACGCCGAGTTCTGCGTCAGGGCATAGAGCTGGACAGGCACCGCGAAGATCGTCAGGTTGCCGCCGATGACGGTGACGATGCCGGCCATCCACAGCCGACGGAAGTCCTGCGTCCGTAGCGGTGTGGTGTCGGCGAAGAGCCTAGCCACTCGTCTGGGCGAGCGAAGCGACGGGAGAAATCATGGCTGCAGCCGCTCGACGCGAGCGCCCGTCACGCGAATCCTGTTGTGCACCCGATTCTCCCGGCCCTGCCAGAACTCGACGACCTCCGGCGCGATGAGGTAGCCGCCCCAGTTCGGCGGCACCGGGACGGCGTCGAGGTCGGCGAACCTTTCGGTGACGTCGGCCAGCTGCCCCAGCAGCGCCTCGCGCGACGCGATCGGCCGGGACTGGTGCGACGCCCACGCCCCGAGTTGCGAGCCACGCGGCCGCTTGGACCAGTAGTCGGCGGTGGCCTCCTGCGGCACCTTGGTCACCGGCCCGCGGACGTGTACCTGACGGCCGAGAGCAAACCACGGAAAGGTGGCCGAGGCGTACGGCGTCGTCGCGAGTTGCTCGCCCTTCTCGGAGTCGTAATTGGTGAAGAACGTGATGCCGGTTTCGTGCACGCTCTTGCACAACACCGTGCGGGTGACCGGCCTTCCCGCTGCGTCCACGGTGCCGACCACCATGGCGTTCGGTTCGGCGACGTCCGCGGCATGGGCGTCGGCCAACCACTTGCGCAGCAAGGCAACCCAGCCGGCCGCCTGGTCCGGGCCGAGCCAATCGGCGTCGAGATCGGGACTGCCGTCCTTCTCCACCGATCCGTACTCCACCCGCATCCGCGCCAGCTGTTCGCCACCCTCCGAAATCACGCGCTTGACGCTACGCCCGCGGGTTCCCCCCTTCATTACCGACCGGTAGTGACCGCGGCGAGCCTTGGTGCGAGAATCTGGCCCATGACTGGCATGTCTGCTGTGCCCGACGGCTTCGTCGAGGGACTCGAAGGCATCGTGGCCTTCACCACCGAAATCGCGGAACCCGACAAGGACGGCGGGGCGCTTCGGTACCGCGGCGTCGACATCGAGGACCTGGTCGCCCGTCGCGTCACGTTCGGCGACGTGTGGGCCCTTCTGGTCGACGGCAGATTCGGCCACGGGCTGCCGCCTGCCGAGCCCTTCCCACTGCCCATCCACAGCGGCGACGTTCGGGTCGACGTGCAGGCGGGCCTGGCCATGCTCGCCCCGATCTGGGGGTATCCCCCGATCCTCGACATCGATGAACCGACCGCGCGCGATCAGCTCGCCCGGGCGTCGGTGATGGCCCTTTCGTACGTGGCGCAGTCCGCCCGCGGCATCCACCAGCCTGCCGTGCCGCAACGCAACATCGACGAATGCACAACCGTGACAGAGCGATTCATGATGCGATGGCATGGCGATCCCGACCCCAGGCACGTCGAGGCCATCGACGCCTACTGGGTGACCGCGGCCGAGCACGGCATGAACGCATCGACGTTCACCGCGCGCGTGATCGCCTCCACCGGGGCTGACGTGGCCGCCGCGCTGTCCGGGGCGGTCGGCGCCATGAGCGGGCCCCTGCACGGCGGCGCGCCTGCCCGGGTGCTGCCGATGGTCGAGGAGGTCGAGCGCATCGGCGACGCCCGCGCTGTGGTCAAGGGCATCCTCGACCGCAAGGACAAGTTGATGGGTTTCGGCCACCGGGTGTATCGCGCCGAGGACCCGCGGGCCCGGGTGCTGCGCGCCACCGCCAAGCGACTGGAGGCGCCGCGCTTCGAGGTGGCCGCCGCGCTGGAACAGGCCGCGTTGGCCGAACTGCGGGAGCGGCGGCCCGACCGCGCGATCGAGACCAACGTCGAGTTCTGGGCGGCCGTGATCCTCGACTTCGCCAAGGTGCCGCCCAAGATGATGCCCGCGATGTTCACCTGCGGCCGGACCGCAGGTTGGTGCGCGCACATCCTCGAGCAGAAGCGACTCGGCAAGCTGGTGCGCCCGTCGGCGATCTACGTCGGCCCGGATCCACGCGCCCCGGAGTCGGTCGAGGGTTGGGACGAGATCTCGGTGCCTGCGGGTTCGTGAGCGCAGCGACATTCGCCTCCGCGGCAACCGCATTCGCGAGGCTGGTGCACGACATCCCGTCATCGAAGTGGGACGGTCCTGGCCTGGGTGAGTGGGATCTACGGTCGCTCGTCGGTCACACGTCACGCTCGTTGATCACGGTCAGCACCTATCTGCAGACCACCGCCGACCGCGAAGACCTCGCCACCCCACAGGAGTACTACGCGCGGGTGAACCCGTCGGCGCTTGGCATGGATCCGGCCGCGGTACTCGAGCGTGGCCGACAGGCCGGCAGGGAGCTGGGCGACGATCCGGCCGCCGCGGTGGACGGACTGGTGGAGCAGGCCCTTGGCGAGCTGGCCCGGGCAGGCGACCCGCTGATCCAGGTCATCGGCGGGCTGGGCATCCGGCTGCACACCTATTTGCCGACACGAGTATTCGAGCTGGCGGTGCATAGTCTCGACGTCGCACGGGCCGCCGGCCTGAGCTTCACGCTGCCCGAAGACGCTCTTGCCGACGCCGCCGTGTTGGCGACGCGCGTCGGCGTGGCCCTTGGTCAGGGCGAGACGGTGTTGTCGGCGCTGACCGGCCGGGCCGCACTGCCTGCGGGGTTCTCCGTGGTGTAGCCGGTACGACTGGTCACCCGGGCCAGGATCGGCCCGCCGGCGACGAGAGTGAACGGCGTCGCCAACGGGAAATCGGAGTCGAGCGAACGGATCTCGCTGCGCCGCACCAGGGTGCTCAATGCCAGTGCGAGTTCGAGCATCGCGAAATGGTCGCCGACGCAGGTCCGTGGCCCGGCGCCAAAGGGCAGGAACTGCCAGCGGTCGATGTTCCTGGCGAAATCGGGTCGGAACCTATCGGGATCGAATGCCGTAGGCCGCTCCCACAGCGTCGCGTCGCGGTGGACCGCGTAGATACCGACGACCACCATCGTGCCCGCACGCACCCGGTATCCGTCGACCTCGATGTCCTCCATCGCCAACCGGCCCGATACCGCGGCAGGCGGGCACAACCGCAGCGCCTCGTGCAGGACCTGAACGGTGTAGCCGAGGTTGACGACGTCCTCGGGCGCGAGTTCCCGGTCCCCGACGGCCGCTGCCTCCGCACGCACGCGTTCCTGCATCTCGGGATGGCGTCCGAGTTGCCACAACGCGTAGCCGAGGGTGGTCGCCGTCGTGTCCTGCCCTGCGCCCATGAACAGGACGAGTTCGTCGCGGATCTCCTCGTCGGTCAGGCCCCTACCGGTCTCGGGGTCGGTCGCGTCTGCGAGCGCGCGCACCAACGGAGCGTCGCGGTTTGCGTCCGCCCTGACCGCACGCAGCACGCCTGCGGCGAGATCGCGCAACGCGGCGCTGGCGGCACGCGCTCGCCGACGTGCAGGCGTCGGCACCCACCCGGGCAACCGCACCGGGGCCACACCACGATCGGCGACGTGTTGCAGCATCACCCGCAGTGGCTCACCGATCCGGTCGGACTCCGCGTCGAGGTCCAGTCCCAATACCGAGCTGCCCAGAGCGCGCAGCGTCAACTTCCGGCATTCGGCGTCGAGATCGACTTCGGTTCCGGACCGCCAGCTTTCGGCAATGGTCTCCGCTGCCCGCGCCATGTGGCCCCCATACCCTCGCACCTGTTTCTTGGTGAAGATCGGTTGCAACAGTCGTTTCCTTGGCAGCCACTCGTCGTGCCCGACGACGAACAGGTTGGCCCCGATCAGGCTGCGCATTTCACTGTGCAGCCGCGTCCGTTCGACAACGGCGTCCGATCTGCCAAGGACGTCGTGGATGCCCTGCGGTGAGGTGACGACAACGACCTCGGGTATCAGCCAGCTCGGGCCCATCTTGATCCGGGTGACCGGCCCGCCGGCGTCGCGCAGCGTCTCGCACCCAGTGTGAAAGGTGCGAATCGCGTTGATCTGCTCCCGCAACGGCAGGAGGTTCCGCGGCGCGAGGGGCAGCGAGTCGAGCATCTCTTGCTGGGCGATCTGCGTCATGCACGGAGCATCGCCGCCGCGAGAACGGGTGCCTAGAGTAGACGACTACCCGACGTGCGTCGACGCGATGAGATTCCGCCCAGCGGGTAGTCGATACACCTGAACCATTCGAAATGCCCTATCCAAGGAGATCGCCATGGCCAGCCCAGACCAGCCAGAAGTCAAGCCCCTCGTCGCACCTCACCTCGTCGTGGATGATGCCGCCGCAGCCATCGACTTCTACGTGAAGGCGTTCGGCGCCACGGAGTACGGCCGGGTGCCTCATCCGGACGGCCGCCTCGTGCATGCCGCGCTGGACATCAACGGGTCGATGGTGATGCTCAACGACGACTTCCCCGAGTACAGCGACGGCAAGTCATCGACGCCCAAGGCGCTGGGCGGCACGCCGGTAACCATCCACCTGCAGGTAGTCGACGTCGAGTCGGCGTTCCAGCGGGCCGTGGACGCGGGCGCAACGGTCATCGCTCCGCTGGAGGACCAGTTCTGGGGCGACCGTTACGGCGTGATCCGCGACCCGTTCGGCCACCACTGGTCACTGGGTCAACCCGTGCGGACGGTCAGCCCGGAGGAGATCTCCGCGGCGATGGCACAGAGTCAGTAGCGGCTAGCCCCGGCGCGGCCTAGACAGAACCCGGGATGTAAAGCGCCAAGAGGCTGGTGGGCAAGCCGTTGGCGGTCGTGATCTGGCTTATCGCCGAGATGCTGGCCGCCTTCGGCGTGCGCTCACGCTCGGGTGTCGTCGGGTCGGATCCGTAGAGGCCGAACTGGAGGTCGTATCCGTTCGCCCACTCGAGGTTGTCGACCAATGACCAGTAGGTGTAGCCGCGGATGTCCATTCCGTGTGCGACCAGGTCCTGCACGACCGCGATGTGGTTGACGATGTACGACGGCCGTTTCGAGTCGCCTGCGTCGGCGATGCCGTTCTCGGTGACCCAGATCGGCTTGCCGTACGACGCGGCGATCTCGAGGACCTCGCGGAAACCGCCAGGGTCGGTGGGCTGATTGAAGTCGCTGCACGTCGGCGACTCAGCGGCGCACCGGCCCGGAATGCCCTGCAGCCATGGAAGTCCCGGGATGAGCGGGAGTCCGAAGCCCTGCATCGGTTGCGAGCCGTAGTACTGCACGCCGATGAAGTCCGCCTTGCCCATGAAGTCGGGACGAATCTCGTCGGGCGTCTGTATCCCGTCGAGGTTCGCGTCCACCCAGCCGTCGATGACGGCGTTCGGGAACCAGTGGTTGTAGAAGTCGTTCCACGCGTCGGCCGCCTGCACGTCGAGCGGATTCACCGGGTTCGCCGGGCGTGCGGGAATCATGTTGTTGGCGAACCCGACGAACGCCTTGGGCTGGCCCGGCGTTGCGATCACGGCGTCCCAGGTATGAATCGCGTCGTATGCGGCCACGTAACCCTTGGCCTCGTTGACCAGGAAGGTCGAGGCAAGGTCGGGCCTGATCACGCCGGGCGGCCAGCTCGGGACGACGCCCGGTATCGATAGGTACTGGGTCAGTACCGGCGGCACCGGCTCGTTGAGCACCGTCCAGTTGTCGACCTGATCGCCGTACTTCCATGCGACGTATGCGGCGTACTTCTCGAACTCGACGGGGGTCGACGGTGACAGCCATCCGGCGGTGGGCGCGGGCAACCCGAGCTGGGCCAGCAGCCGGGTCTGGGTGGGGTCGTTGACCCATGCCGGCAACGTGAAGTGGTTGACCGTGATCAGCGGTTCCAGGTGATGGTCGATCAAGGAGTCGAACACGTCGCGGTAATGCTGGACCTCGGCCTGGTTGGCCAGCAGGTCCATGGCCTGGAGATCGGCGAGGCTGACGCCGCCGCCTTCATCCGAGATATCAATGGATGCAGTGGAACTCGGGAATATGCGGCTCCACTCGATGCTCATCCGGAACGTGTTCATGCCGAGCTCGCCCTCGGCGAGCGCCGCGTCGCCGTCATAGGAGACGTAGGTGCCTGGCCCGTTCTCCGGAACCCCGTGGGTCAGTCCGAGGAGCTGGTTGATCGGGTCGTGCACCCACTTGTACCAGTCGGAATTGGGATCCACGGGTGAGCCCGGGCCGCCCTCGGCCTGGAACCCCGCGGTTGCCACACCCCAGTGGAAGGTGCTGGGGAACGACAGGTCGACCCCGGCCACCGGGTCGACGCTGACCGTGATCGTCTGCGCCACCGCATCGCCGCCGCCGGGGTTGATGAAGTTACCCAGGATCGGCACCAACTTGAGCAGCCCGAGCGGGCCGTGCACGTGAAAGCCTGCGGCCTCGTCGCTGACCACGACCGTGAACTGATCGGTTCCGCCGACCGCGGCCATCGCGTTCATCGGGCGGTAAGTGAAATTGCCGTCCTCGTCGACCTCGAGCGTTCCGCCGTTGAGCGGCCTGCCGATGACCGTATAGGTCAGCTGGTCGCCGTCCGGGTCGACCGCACCGATGTTGCCGGTGATCAATTCGTTCGTTTGCGGGTTGACCACAGGGGTGATGTTCGGCGAGCCGTTGAACAGCTCGCGACGCACCCAGGCCAGCAGCGCCCACGGCGACGGATCGGTGGGCAACGCCGGAAGACCCGAGGCGAACGGGCTCAGCAGAGCATTGACGAAGCCCGTCACCAGTCCCGACACGTACGTCACCACGGTCACCGGGTCGAAGGCGGTCGGCCACGGCCGCAGCGATGGGACGACGGGTTCCGTCACCGCAGTCGTGACGGCACTCTGCACGGTCATCGTCGACATCGTCCGTGCCGCAAGGGAACTGGCGGGTCGTGCGTCCGATTCCTGCTCAACGGCGGGTCGCGCGTCGCCGTCGACCTTCACCTCGGTGGCATCAACCTTGCTGACCACATCGACCTTCACCGCGGCCGAAGCCGCCTCCTGGTCGGACCCGCTCGTCGACTTCGGTTCGTCGACGGGCTCGTCATCGGCGTCCTTCGACGAGGAGATCTGCGCGCCGCCTGTGCTCACCACCACGCCGGGTGGGGCTGCTGAGGTCGTGCCGCCCGTCGACGTGGACGCGGTGCCCGACGGATTGGCGGCGTCGGTGGCCGAATCGGGTTCCGGGGCAGCATCGTTCACCGTGTCAGCGGGCGTGGCACCCGCGGGCGCCGTGTCCGCCACCGCCGGGTCAGATTCCGGCGCGGTCGAATTCGATCCGGCGGGTCCCGACTCGGACTCCGAGGACGCCTCCGATGATGGCGTGTCCGCCACCGCCGGGCCCGCCCCGTTGACGATGGCCACGCCGATCCCCAGCGCGACCGCCAGCGCGCCGACTCGTCCCACGTACGTCGCAGCTCCCATCCGATGTGCATACGCCAGCACCAGAACCGCCACGCTGATTTCACGAAAGTTGCGCCGAAACCCCTCCGCTACGAAGACGCGACGGCGAAGAGATGCCATGCGCCGGGCACGCCCTTGAGTTCGTGAGCGCCGCGCTCTTCGAATTCGAGCCCTGACCCGATCACGAGGTCGCGCAGCGTGCTGGACACGAGCACGTCGTTCGGCCCTGCCAGTGCGCTGACTCGCGCGCCGATGTGCACGGCGATCCCACCGATGTCATCACCGCGAACCTCACACTCGCCGGTGTGCAACCCGGCACGCACCTCGATGCCGAGCGCCTGCACCACGTCGCGGATCGACATCGCGCAGCGGATCGCTCGCTGCGGGCCGTCGAACACCGCCAGGAAACCATCGCCCGACGTGTTCACCTCGCGGCCACGAAACCGAGCGAGCTGCGCCCGCACGACAGCGTCGTGCGCATCAAGCAACGCGTGCCAATCGCGGTCACCCATCTCGGCGGCCCGACGCGTCGAATCCACGATGTCGGTGAATAGCACCGTGGCGAGCACCCGGTCGTCGGCCACGTCCGCCTGGTGGCCGGTGAGGAACTCCGCGATCACCTGAAAGGACTCGCGCCACGGTTCGACGAAGTGGTACATGTTGCGGCCCGGCAGCTCAACGTATTTCGCGCCGGGGATGTGCTCGGCCACAAACCTACCCTTTGCGGGCACGACGATCGGGTCGTCGGTGTGATGGACGACGAGAGTAGGCACACGGATTGTCGGCAGAACTGCCCGCACGTCCACCTCGCCCACGAGCGGCCACATGCGCGCAACGGTCCGTGGACTGGCCGAGAGCCGTTCCACTCGAGCCCACGCAGAGCGGACCTCTTCGTTCCACGGCATGTCCGGATTGACCAGGTGCTCGTACTCTCCCGTCCCCCACATGGCGACGAAGGCGGCGCGGACTTCCTCGCGCGTCCGCCCGTCGGCGCTTGCCGCAATCGGATCCGCGAAACCTTCGAGCACGACGAGCGATGTGGTGCGGGACGGATGTGCCGCGGCAAACAGTGCTGCAGGCGCGAACGCGCCAGCGACAGCGATGAGAACCGCTTCGTGGCTGCCGAGATCATCGAGTACCGCGGTGATGCTGTCGCCCCATTGCTCCAAGGTGGGCATCGCATCCGGAGCGATGGGATCTGATGCGCCGGTGCCGGGCTGATCGATGAGGATCAGCCGGCCGACCGACGTCATTGCCTCGATCCAGCCTTGTATCGAGGGCAAATCCGGCACGACCTCACAATTGGTGAACCAGGTCGGGACGAACACAATGTCCCGCGGACCTTCACGAGACGTGCGGTAGGCGACGCGCAAGTCCCCGTTCAGCGCATAGCGCGTCTCCGAGAACATTGCGGAAGTGTAAGCCGAGGTACGGGTCGAGTTTCGCTGTCATGCAACCCGCAGAATCAAAGTGTTCTTCGAGTGTTCGACATCGCCAATGACACCTGCCGACGACAAGCCGCCGTTCTAGCGGCGCAACCCGGCGAGCAGTCGTCGTCCCAGCGGCGGCGTCGGCACGGTGGCCGCGGCGGCGAGCATGTCCTCGACCGAGATGAACTTGTTGCGCGGTCGATCGTCGCCACCGCGTGAGATCTCCGCGGCGTCGATGGCCTTCCACCCGGCGGCGTCGACCACCTCGGGCCTGCGCTCGCGAACCAGGCGATCCAGCGCCGCCGGCCTCGCGACGGGGTCATGGAGACGACCGTCGTTGTAGTCGGCAACCAGCTCGTGCACGGTCTCCGCAGCGCACGACTTGTTGGTCCCGATGAAGCCGGTCGGTCCGCGCTTGATCCAGCCTGCGACGTAGGCGCCCCGCACCGGTGCGCCCGAGGTCGGGTCGACCACGCGGCCGCCCGCGTTGGGCACCACGCAGGCGTCGTCGTCGAAGGGCAGGTCGCGAATCGGCTTGCCGCGGTAGCCGATCGACGTCAGCACCAACCCGGCCTCGATGACGCGGGTCTCGTCGGTGCCGGCGGCGGTGAACTCCACGCCCGCCACCCGGTCCGTGCCGAGCAGACGCTGCGGGGTCAGGCGGTAGGCCAGCCGGATCCGGGGGCCCGATACGGGTGCGGACGCGTCCCCGAGCTTGGCGAGGATCTCGAGTTTGTTGCGGGTCAGTGCCGTTGGGGAACGCAACTCTTCGGCGAGGTCCCGCTGCACCAGATCGTGGTCGGCCGCGTCGAGCACCACGTCGCACGTTGCGGTCAGGCCGATCAACTCCGGCAGCGTGAACGCCGACTGGGCCGGGCCACGGCGCGCCGCGATCACGACCTCCCGCACGCGCGATCCGCGCAACGCGGCGAGGGCGTGGTCGGCGATGTCGGTGCGGGCGAGGTCATCCGGGTCGCTGGTAAGGATGCGCGCCACGTCGAGGGCGACGTTGCCGTTGCCGATGACGACCACGCGTTCGTGGCTCAGATCGACGGGCAGATCGGTGAAGTCGGGGTGGCCGTTGATCCACGCCACCAACTCGGTGGCCGAGCCACTGCCGGGCAACCCGACGCCCTCGACGTCGAGCCGACGGTCATTCGGTGCACCGACGGCGTAGAGCACCGCGTGGTGGTGGGCGAGCAGTTCGGCGTGGCTGACGTGCCGGCCGACCTCGACGTTGAGATAGAACGAGAACCCGGGCAGCCGCGTCATCCTGTCGAACAGCCGCGTCACCCGCTTGGTGCTCCGATGATCGGGCGCGACGCCGGCGCGGACCAGTCCGTAGGGGGTAGGCAACTTCTCGAAGACGTTGACCCGCACGCCCCGCTGGCTGAGCAGTTCATCGGCGGCGTACATCGCGGCCGGTCCCGACCCGACGATGGCGACCGTCAGCGGGCCACCGGAGCGCGGGTGGATCACCGGCGCGTCCATCACCGGCGCCAGCTTCGAGGTCGGCGGAACCTTCTCGTCGACCCGCCGCGCGGGATAGAAGGATGCGTTGAGTTCGATGAACGGCAGTTGCGTGTCGGCCAGCTTCGAGACCGTCGTGATGGCCCCGACCGGGCAGGCCGACACACAGGCTCCGCAGTCCACGCACGCGGCGGGATCGATGTAGAGCATCTCCGCCGTGGCGAAACCCGGCTCGTCTGGGGTCGGGTGGATGCAGTTCACCGGGCAGGCGAAGACGCAGGACCCGTCGCTGCAACACGACTGGGTGATTACGTGCGGCATGAAGTCGGCCGATCCCCGCTACGCGGCGACGACTACGTGCTGGCGCTGCGGTTCGCTGCGGAACCGGCTGGGCCGGCCGTCGATCTTGCACATCCGCCAGACGAGCTTGGCGATCGGGTTGATCAGGCCGGTGTCGTTGCAGAGCATCCGGACGTCGCCGAACATGTCGCGCAACATCTGCCGGGACTCGGGCGAGCGGAAGAAGATCTCCTTGCGCACCGAGCGCGGGATGTCGAATTCCTTCCAGAACGCCCGCGGCGGAACGATGATCGCCGAACACAGGATCCGCATCGTCAGCGGGACATAGATCGACAACACGAACCGCTTACGCCACGGCAGGTGCGGCACCCGCTTGCGCAGGTACTCGTGCGCGAACGAGATGTGCCTGGCTTCCTCGGCCACGTGGATGGCCATCACCCGTTCCATGATCGGATGAAGCGTCTTGCCTTCGCGCAGAACGTTCTTCTGGGTGTGGTCGATGGGCTCCTCGCCGGCGAGAATGCCGAACCAGAACGGGATCGGCAGCGGACCGGCGACCAGCGGGATGAACGGCTGGACCCACTTCAGCAGCCGCGGCATGCCCGGCACGTCGGCACCGATGCGGTTCACCATCTCCTGGAACATCATGGTGTGGTTGCACTCTTCGACCGCCTCGTGCAGACAGTACCGGTACTCCGGCGAGCCGTTGGGCGTCCAGAACGCGTACTCCATCAGGCCGCGGATCAGAATCGACTCGAAGTGCAGGCCGACCTTGGCCACATTGGCCTGGCGCCACATGCCGATCTCGATCTGCCGTTCAACCGACTGCGACTGGTACCAGGGGTGCTGGCCTATCGGATCGGTCGCAGGCAGGATCCAGCGCTCGTCGTTGTCGACCACGGCGAACTCCGGCGAATTCCAGTCGATGTCGGTGTAGGGGTTGAAGTTGCGCCGCACCGACCCCTCGGACAGTGTGGTGAGCGTGTCCACGTACCCGGCATCGTCAGTCACGTCCATGTTGCGACGCCAACGCCTGATCATCTTCGTGCGAGCCATTCGAACCCTCTCCTGAGGTTTACATTGACTAGCTTGGTGTACAACACGGTACCGGAGGTCCCAGGAATTGAACAGGGTGTTTCCGAGATGTGGCCCAGCCCGGTAACGCACGTCGCATGTGACGTAAGTCACACCTGATGGTCGAGTTGAAGACCGAAGCCGAGATCGAAGCGATGGCCGCCGCGGGTGCGGTAGTAGCCGAAGCGCTGCGCGCCATCGTCGAACACGCCAAGCCGGGACACACCACCGCCGACCTCGACAAGGTGGCTGCGGACGTGCTCGCCCGACACGGCGCCGGTTCGCCCTTCCTCAACTACCACCCGTCCTGGGCGCCGTCGCCGTTCCCTGCGGTGCTCTGCACTAGCGTCAACGACGCCGTCGTCCACGGCGTCCCGAACGGCGAGGTACTGGCCGACGGCGACCTGGTGTCTGTGGACTTCGGCGCCACCCTGCGCGGCTGGTGCGGCGACGCCGCTCGCAGCTTCATCGTCGGCACACCCCGCCCGCAGGACACCGCACTGATCGCAACCACCGACGCGGCGCTAGCGGCCGGGATCGCCGCAGTCCGGCTGGGCAACACGCTCGGCGACGTCGGTTACGCGATCGGAAAGGTGGCACGCGGCGCCGGCTACGGCATGCTCGCAGATCACGGCGGCCACGGCATTGGGCGCACCATGCACGAAGCTCCGCACGTACCCAACGAGGGCCGCCCCGGCAAGGGCATGAAACTGCGCCCCGGTCTGGTGATCGCCATCGAACCGATGCTGATCGCCGACGGCACCGACGACTACACGCACGACTCGGACGGCTGGACGCTGCGGACGGCGTCGGGTGCCCGCGCCGCGCACAGCGAGCACACCGTCGCGGTCACCGCCGACGGCCCACGCATCCTGACGAATTAACCTGCGCCGGGGGACATTTCGCCTTCGTCTACTTCTTCCCGAAGTCGCCCGCCGCGGTCATCTCGTTGCCGTTGCTCACCGCCGAGAACCCCGCCTCGGTCAATCCGCAGTCCGTGATGATCGCGCGGTGGCCCGGGCTGTTCATCCACCATCTGATCGCGGTAGCCGGGGTGCCTGCAGAGCCGGTGCCCCAGAAGACGATTTCGCCGAGCTTCGCGTACGACACGTAGCCGGCGTCCGTGACGCGTTGAGCGAGGGAGGACCCGTCCGAACCGGTGTGGCCCTGCACTCCGTTCGCGAGCATGTCGTTGGCCTGCCGCGCTGCGGACGCCGTCAGCTGCGGATTCATCGCAACCGGGCCACAACCGTTCGCGGCGCGCGTGGCGTTGATCTCGCTCAGCACCGCGTCGCCCTGGTCACCGTCGGCCCGGGCCGGCACCGCGGCGAGCACCGAACCGAAGACCGTCACGGCCGTCGCATAGGCCAGCCACGACGCCGAAGCTCTCCCTTTACCCATCACGTGCCCCTCAAAGCCGCTCAAGCTGCAGCCCGACCAGTCACAGTATGTCCACATTGGGTGTCAATTAATCGGGTGTTTCCCGACTTTGCGGCGACTTCTGCCCAGCCTCCCCGCAGAACAGCGCACAAGTCCGGTCACTACCCTTGACCGCATGGCCGAACTAACGATTCCCGCCGACCTCAAACCCAAGGACGGCCGCTTCGGCTCTGGTCCGTCGAAGGTCCGGCCCGAGCAGCTGCAGGCGCTCGCCGCGGCAGGCGATCTATTCGGCACCTCGCATCGACAGGCACCGGTGAAGAACCTCGTCGGCAAAGTCCGCGAGGGCGTCGGGCAGCTGTTCTCGGTGCCCGACGGCTACGAGGTCATCCTCGGCAACGGCGGCTCGACCGCGTTCTGGGACGCCGCGGCGTTCGGCCTCATCGACAAGCGCTCGCTGCACCTCACCTACGGCGAGTTCAGCGCCAAGTTCGCCTCGGCGGTGGCCGCCAACCCGTTCGTCGGCGATCCGATCATCGTGAAGGCCGATCCCGGCAGCGCACCGCAGCCGCAGTCAGATCCGTCGGTCGACGTCGTCGCCTGGGCGCACAACGAGACGTCGACCGGCGTCGCGGTGCCCATACAGCGGCCGGCCGGCGACGCGCTGGTGGTCATCGACGCCACGTCCGCCGCGGGCGGACTTCCTGTGGACATCGCCGACACCGACGTCTACTACTTCGCGCCGCAGAAGAACTTCGCCTCCGACGGCGGGCTGTGGCTGGCGATCGCGAGCCCCGCGGCCCTGGCGCGCGTCGAGGCGATCGCCGCGTCCGGCCGCTGGGTCCCCGACTTCCTGTCGCTGCCCATCGCGATCGACAACAGCCTGAAGAACCAGACCTACAACACCCCGGCCATCGGCACCCTGGTCATGCTCGCCGAGCAGCTCGACTGGTTGCTGGGCAACGGCGGACTGGACTGGGCCGTGAAGCGGACCGCAGATTCGTCGCAGCGGCTGTACTCCTGGGCCGAGGCGGCGACGTACACCACGCCGTTCGTCTCCGACCCGGCGCTGCGGTCACAGGTGGTCGGCACCGTCGACTTCTCCGATGACGTCGATGCGGCCGCGGTGGCCAAGCAGCTGCGGGCCAACGGCATCGTCGACACCGAGCCGTACCGCAAACTCGGCCGCAACCAGCTCCGGGTCGCGATGTTCCCCGCCGTCGACCCCGACGACGTGAGTGCGCTGACCGCCTGCGTGGACTGGGTCGTCGAGCGCCTGTGAGTACACCAGCGTGTCAACGCGGTTACGAGTCGATAACGCAGTAGGGTGACGCGTTAACCCACGCTTGGTTGGGCGGCCCCTAGGAGGTCGGTATGCGGGAACTCAAAGTCGTCGGACTGGATGTCGACGGCAAACGCATCATCTGCGAGGCGGCCGACTCCGGCGACAAATTCGTGCTGACTCCCGACGACCGATTGCACGCTGCACTGCAGGGCGAGAATGCCAGTTTCACTCCACCCAAGATCGAGGCCGAGGTTCCAACCGTGCTGCGTCCCAAGGACATTCAAGCCAGAATCCGCGCAGGTGCATCCGTTGAGCAGGTTGCGTCAGCGGCCGGGGAGAGCCTCAGCCGAGTAGAACGATTCGCCCACCCCGTGTTGCTGGAACGCTCCCGCGCGGCCGAGTTGGCCACCGCCGCCCACCCGGTGCTGGCCGACGGCCCCACCGTCATGACGCTGCTGGAGACGGTGACGACGGCACTGGTGTCCCGAGGCCTGGATCCCGAGGCCACTGCGTGGGATGCGTGGCGCAACGAGGACGGCCGTTGGACCGTGCAGCTGACGTGGAAGGCAGGCAGGTCCGAGAACGCCGCGCACTTCCGCTTCACCCCCGGCGCGCACGGCGGCACGGCGACACCGTTCGACGATGCCGCGGCCGAGCTCGTCGATCCGAACTTCGCCCGTCCGCCGCTGCGGTCGGTGGCGCCCGTTCCCGAGCTCGACTTCACCGAGCCGCTGCCCGTCGTTCCCGAGCCCGTCGTCGTGCCAGAACCCCCGCCGGCGCCGAAGCCGGCGCGCGCCCGCAAGCGCAAGCCGGCGGTGCCCGGCTGGGAGGACGTCCTGCTGGGCGTCCGCTCCGCCACTCAGCCGTGACCGGCGTTTAGCTCCTCCACCGAATCGCACCCGTCTGCGCGTGGGCGCGCGCTGTGGCATCATTGGTTAAGTTGACTAACTAATATCTGTGTTTCCGCAGCTAAGGATGTGAATTCGATGCCTCGTACCGATGACGACACGTGGGATCTGGCCTCAGGCGTCGGCGCGACCGCGACCGGCGTGGCCGCTTCTCGAGCACTCGCCTCACTGGGCCCCGACCCGCTGATCGAAGACGTGTTCGCCGAGCCCCTGGTCCGCGCCGTCGGCGTCGACTTCTTCATCAAGATGGCCCATGGGCAAATCGAACCCGACGAGGACGGCGTGCTCCTGGACCCGCAGCAGCTGGCTGACGGCATGGCCATCCGCACCAAGTACTTCGACGACTTCTTCACCTTGGCCACCGACGCCGGCCTGCGTCAGGCCGTCATCCTGGCCTCCGGCCTCGACACCCGGCCGTACCGCCTGCGGTGGCCGTCGGGAACCACGGTGTTCGAGGTGGACCAGCCGCAGGTGATCGAGTTCAAGGGGCGCACCTTGGCCGAGCTCGGCGCCACCCCGGCGGCCACGCTGCACTCCATCGGCATCGACCTGCGCCGGAACTGGACACGGGAACTGCTGCTAGCCGGGTTCGACACCAAGGTGCCCACCGCCTGGATCGCCGAGGGACTGCTGGGCTATCTGCCGCCGGAGGCGCAGGACCGGTTGTTCGACGAGATCACCCGGCTGTCTGCGCCAGGCAGCCGCATCGCCACCGATTGGCAGCCGGACATGCGAGCGCTGACCAACGACCGGGTCCGCGCGATCAGCGTCAGCCAGCGGGCCAAGGGATTGGATCTCGCTGAACCGTCGGAGCTGATCTATCTGGGTGAGCGAAACAGTGTCGTCGAGTACCTCCACCAGTGCGGCTGGCGCACCTCGACGGTGACGGTTGAGGACGAGTTCGTCGCGAACGGCCTTACGTTCGATCCGGACGAAGCCACGACCGGGTTGTTCAACGCCTCCTACACGTCGGCGCGGCTGACCTGACGGTCGCGAAAGGCGTTACGCGCCAAGCGCCAACCCGGCCAGCGTCAGCCATCCCCCGGCCACGCCGACCCCGCTGCCCAGCACGAACCACCGCCACACCGGTCGCGAGCGCCAACTCCAGACCGTCGGGGCCAGCCCGCCGACGGCGACCAGGTTGAGCCCGACCGCCAACAGCGGATGCACGCGGGTGAGGCCAAGACTCAGCACGATGATCGCCGCAGCGGTCACCGCCGCGACGAAGGCCGCTACGGTCAGCCCGGTTCCCCACGGAGTCGCGTCGTCGGTCACGGCGCCACCCTAGCCCGTTCATAGAACGTCAGGGCGGCGGCCGTCGCGACGTTCAGCGAGTCGGTGCCCCGCGACATCGGAATCCGCACCCGGACGTCACAGGCCCGCATCACCCGCTCGGTCAGGCCCGGCCCCTCGGCGCCGACGAGGATGGCCACCCGCTGATCGGACAGTGCCGACATCGCCTCGGCCAACGAACTCGCGGCCGGATCGGGCGTCATGGCCAGCAGCCGGAAGCCCTTGTCCTGCAGCAGTTCCAGCTCACGCGGCCAGTCCGATGCCCAGGCGTAGGGCACCAGCAGCGCGTGCCCCATCGAAACACGGACGGCACGCCGGTACAGCGGGTCGGCGCAACCGCTGCCGAATACCACCGCGTCGACGTCGAGGCCCGCGGCGTTGCGGAAGATGGAGCCGAGGTTCTCGTGGTCGTTGACGCCCTCGAGGACTGCGACCGTGCGGGCGTGCTCGAGTACCTCGGCTACCGATAGCTCCCGTGGGCGCGGCGCGGCCGCCAGCACTCCACGGTTGAGGTGGAAGCCGACGACGTCGGCCATCACCTCGGGGCTCGCGATGTAGAACGGCGCATCGGTCCGGTGCAGATCGGCGGTCAGCTCGCCGAGCCGGCGCTCGATCCCGAGGAACGCGCGGGCGATGAACCGTGATGCCAGCATGCGCTGCACCACCAGGACGCCCTCGGCGATCACCAGGCCCTTGCCGGTGGGCAGGTC
>NZ_JAVRPS010000141.1:0-3951 GCF_032162105.1 Mycobacterium sp.
TCAGCGTCTCGGCACGCGAGTGCATCGGTGCCACGCGCTGCCCGTTCGGCACCGACTGCTTCGCCGAGAAGGCGCGCGCCCGCGCAGGCACCTCCGACGTGATCGTCACCAACCACGCGCTGCTCGCCATCGACGCCATCGCCGAGGCCAACGTGCTGCCCGAACACGACCTGCTCATCGTCGACGAGGCTCACGAACTCGTCGACCGGGTCACGGGAGTGGCGACCGCGGAACTGTCCGCGACGGCGCTCGGCGTGGCCCACCGGCGGGCGGCGCGACTGGTGGAAACGGAACTCGCGCAACGCTTCGAAGCCGCGTCGGCGACGTTCTCCTCGGCCATCCACGATGCCGAACCCGGACGCATCGACCGCCTCGACGACGAGATGGCCACCTACCTGACGGTGCTGCGCGACGCCGCCGACAAGGTGCGGTCGGCCATCGACACCGCCCCCGGCGACCCCAAGGCCGCGGCGGCCCGCAGCGAGGCGGTGACGGCGCTGACCGACGTCAGCGACACCGCGTCACGCATCCTGTCGTCGTTCGGCCCGGCCATCCCCGATCGCACCGACGTGGTGTGGCTGGACCACGAGGACAACCGTTCGGGCACCATCCGTGCGATCTTGCGCGTCGCGCCGCTGTCGGTGGCGGACCTGTTGCGCGGCAGGATCTTCGACCAGTCGACGGTGATCCTGACCTCGGCGACACTGACCGTCGGCGGCACGTTCGACGCGATGGCGCGGTCCTGGGGACTTTCCGGCGACGACGACCCGGGCTGGCGCGGCATCGACGTCGGGTCACCCTTCGCGCACGCCACGTCCGGCATCCTCTACGTCGCCGCGCACCTGCCCCCACCGGGCCGCGACGGCGCCGGGTCCGCCGAACAACTCGACGAGATCGAGGGCCTGATCACCGCGGCGGGCGGCCGCACGCTGGGCCTGTTCTCGTCGATGCGCGCGGCCAAGGCCGCCACCGAGGCGATGCGGACGCGCCTCGACACCCCGGTGCTGTGCCAGGGCGAGGACACCACGTCGGCCCTGGTCCGCCGGTTCGCCGAGGACGAGGAGTCGTCGCTGTTCGGCACGCTGTCGCTGTGGCAGGGCGTCGACGTGCCCGGCCCGTCGCTGTCGCTGGTGCTGATCGACCGCATTCCGTTCCCCCGGCCGGACGATCCGCTGATCACGGCGCGGCAGCGCGCGATCGCGGCGCACGGCGGCAACGGGTTCATGGCCGTCGCGGCCAGCCACGCCGCGCTGCTGCTCGCCCAGGGCGCGGGCCGCCTGCTGCGCGGAGTCGACGACCGGGGCGTCGTCGCGGTGCTCGACTCGCGGATGGCGACGGCACGCTACTCGGGCTTCCTCAAGGCATCGCTGCCGCCGTTCTGGTCGACCACCGACTCCGCACGGGTCCGCGCGGCCCTTGAGCGCCTCAGATCCAGCTGAGACCGTCGCGGAGATCAGAAGTCGGCCCGTCGGGCGCAGCGTTCACTATCCTGACTGCGGATTCACCAGTGCGGGCCGACCCGGCCGCCGATCGGACCCGGAAGGCGGCGGCATGAGCCGACGGCACGTCGTAGGCGTCGCCATCGCCGCGTGCGCGGTGCTGCTCGTCCCGTCCTGCGCGACGACGCTGCAAGGCAACCCGGTGTCGGTGTTCAGCGACCCGTTCAGGGTGGCGGGGATGCCGGCCACCGACGGGCCCACCGGCTTGCGTGACGACGCCGCCGCCCCGTCTCGCGACGTGATCGGCACCGACAACGGCCGCGTCGACGAACTCGGTCGCCAGGCGGTCAGCGACATCGAGGAATTCTGGCAGCAGGTCTTTCCCGAGACGTTCGACGGTGAATTCACCCCCGTCGACCAGATCGTTTCCTGGGACGCCGACGGGCTGGACGGGGAGTTCTGCGGCGGCGACACGTACGGCCTGGTCAACGCGGGCTACTGCTTCGACGACAACACCATCGGCTGGGACCGCGGCCAACTGCTGCCGTCGCTGCGCAGGGCCAACGGCGACATGGCCGTCACGATGGTGCTCGCGCACGAGTACGGCCACTCGGTGCAACACCAGGCCGACCTGGTCAAGCCGAGCACCCCGACGTTGGTATCCGAGCAGCAGGCCGACTGCCTGTCCGGGGTCTACATGCGCTGGGTCGCCGAGGGACACTCGCCGCGATTCACGCTGAACACCGGTGACGGGCTGAACAACCTGCTGGCCGCGATGATCGCCTTCCGCGACCCACTGCTCAACGAGAGCGACGTCGAAGTCGGCGAGGACGAACACGGCTCGGCGTTCGAGCGGGTGTCGGCGTTCCAGTTCGGCTTCACCGACGGTGCGGCGTCCTGCGCGGCGATCGACAGCAAGGAGATCGACCAGCGCCGCGGCGATCTGCCCGTGCTGCTGCCCGACGACCAGACCGGCGAGCTGCCCGTCACCGAAGACTCGGTGCGCGCCATCCTCGACGCCATGGGCATCCTGTTCGCTCCGACCAAACCGCCCGCCTTGACGTTCGAATCCCAGAACTGCCCGGACGCCAGGGTGACCCCGCCGGTGGCCTACTGCCCGGCGAGCAACACGATCATCGTCGACCTGCCCGAGCTGGAGAAGACCGGCACGCCGTCCGAGGCAGGAGACGGCGGCGGCCTCGTCACCGGCGACAACACCGCGTACTCGATCCTGGTCTCGCGCTACATGCAGGCCATTCAGAAGGCGCACGGCGGCGTCGCACTCGACGACGCCGAGGCCGCGCTGCGCACCGCCTGCCTCACCGGAGTGGCGACGGTGAAGATGACGCACGAAGTCACCACCCCCGACGGCAACACCATCGCGCTCACCGCAGGCGACGTCGACGAGGCCGTCTCGGGCATCCTGGTCAACGGCCTGGTCGCCAGCGACGTCAACGGCGAATCGGTGCCGTCCGGGTTCTCCCGCATCGACGCCTTCCGCGTCGGCGTGCTCGGCGACGAGGCGCGCTGCTTCAAGCGCTTCAACTAGCCCCCCCCCCGGCGACTTGGGCGCGCGGACGTTCGCAGAGCGACGGTTTGCGCGCCGAAATCGCAAGGGGGGTGGGTTAGTTGGTCGGTAGCCGCCACACGTAGCCGGCCTCGAGCGCCACCCACAGCGCACCGTCGGGTCCGATGGCCAGCCCGTGCGGTTCGCTGCCCGACGGCAGGTCGATCGTGACGACCTCGCCGTCGGCGCTCACCCGGGCCACCTGGTCGGAGCCCCACAGGCTGACCCACACCCCGCCCGTCGGATCGGCGATCACCGCGTGTGGCTTGCCGGGCAGGTCGAGCTCCTGGATCGCATCGTCGGTGGGGATGCGGCCGAGCTTGTCGGCGAGGATCGCGGCGAACCACACCGCGTCGTCGTGCGTCGCGGCGATGCCGACGGGACCGGCGCCCGGCGTCGGCACCTTTCGGACCGTCATCTCGCCCGACGGCTCCAGCCGGCCGATCGCGTTGGCCGCATTGAGCGTGAACCACAGCGCGCCATCGGGCCCGGCGGTGATCATCGACGGCATGCCACCCGGGGCGGCGACGTCGGTGATCTCACCGTCGAGGCTGATCCGGCCGACCACGCCCGACGTCATCGCGGTGAACCACATCGCCCCGTCCGGGCCCGCGGTCAGCCCGAACGGCGCGCTGCCGCCTGCCAGCTCGAACGCGCTCAGGTCACCGTCGGTGGTGATCCGGCCGATGCGGTCGTCGCCGGTGCGGGTGAACCACAGTGCGCCATCGGCACCTGCCGCGATGATGGACGGCTTGCTTTGCGGCGCAACCGGATACACGTCGAGGCCACCGCCGTCGGTCACGCGGGCGATCCCGCCACTGTGCACCAGCGTCACCCACATCGCGCCGTCGGAGCCGGCGGCCAGCGCGTACGGCCCGCCTGCGACCGCGACTTCCAGAATGCCGCTCACGCCAGCGTGACGAGGCCCAGCTCAGTGTCGGCGGC
>NZ_JAVRPS010000142.1:0-5562 GCF_032162105.1 Mycobacterium sp.
CCTCCAGGAACAGGGTGTCGCCTGCGACGAGTCGGCCGTCGAGCAGGAAACACTGACTGCCGGGGGTGTGGCCCGGGGTGTGCAGCAACTCGATCTCGACGTCGCCGACGCTCACCTTGTCGCCGTGGTCGTGCGCGGTGAGGTCGCCCAGCGGGATGCCGGTGACGCGTGAAATCCAGTCCGCCTCAAGGGAATTGACGTGCACCGGCACGCTGACCCGCTCGAGCAGTTCGGCCAGGCCCTTGAGCTCGAAGCCCATCATCGACCCGCCCACGTGGTCGGGGTGGTGGTGGGTGGCCAGCACGCCGGTCAGGTGCATGCCGTCGGCCTCCAGCGCGTCGACCAGATCGTTTGCGGCATAAGCCGGGTCGACGACCACGCAATCGCCCGTCTCGCGGTCGCCGATGAGGTAGGAGAAGTTGCGCATCTGCTGCGCGATCATGTCGCCTGCCGCGAAGTCGCGGCCGGAAAGCAACTGCCGGAAGTACAGCCGGTCGTCATCTTCTGCGCTCGCCATGCGCCAAGACTAGGGCGTCCGAGAACCGCGCGGCCGGGCGCACGGTGTCGGCGGTTTCGGCAAACATCGCGAAGCTGATCGACGTGCACTATCGTCCGTCTCAGGAACTTAACAGCAGGCGCACAGGAAGACGATCGCGTGACGATACCCGCAGGCTGGTATCCCGATCCGGAAGGCTCACCTGGCCAACGCTTCTGGAACGGCGACGCGTGGACGGATCGCGACCGACATCGGACCGGGACAAACGATCGAGACCTCGGTGGTCTTCGACGTGCCAAAGGGCTCCGACCTCGAGTCGATCTGGCTTCGTGGCGGGCCGTTGTCCGACGGTGTGCCGGTCGGTCTGTGAGCAGCGGTTTGGCTACTGAAACCGCGAGAATGTACCCTCTTTAAGGCCCACTGCGCAGACGCTGTCCGATGCTGGGGGTCAGGCCCCCTTAGCTCAGTCGGTAGAGCGTTTCCATGGTAAGGAAAAGGTCAACGGTTCGATTCCGTTAGGGGGATCGGTGGACACCTGGGCGAGCGGAGCGACGCGAGAGACTCCGGCAGGTATAGTCACCCGACATGGCGGTGTAGATCAGTCGGTTAGAGCGAACGACTCATAATCGTTAGGTCGCCGGTTCGAGTCCGGCCATCGCTACAAGACGAACTATCGAGATTGAAGAAGGAAAACAGACGTGGCCTCCAGTACTGACGTACGGCCGAAGATCACTTTGGCGTGCGAGGTGTGCAAGCACCGCAACTACATCACCAAGAAGAACCGCCGCAACGATCCTGACCGGCTGGAACTCAAGAAGTTCTGCCCGAACTGTGGGACGCACCGTTCACACAAGGAATCGCGTTAGCGGACAATCCTCGGGCTTCGGCTCGGGGTTGACCGGTTAGGTTCTGAATCCGTGGCGTTGTCGTTGGACATCATCGGGATGCACTTTCGCTACCCCGACTTCTACGAAGTCGGCCGCGAGAAGATCCGCGAGTATGCCGTCGCCGTCAAGAATGACGACCCCGCGTACCACGACGAGTCCGCCGCGGCGGATCTTGGCCACAGCTCGCTGCCGGCGCCACTGACCTTCATCTCGGTCTTCGGCTACCAGGCGCAGACGGCGTTCTTCGCCCAGGCCAACATCGGCATCACGGATGCGCAGATCGTCCAGGTCGACCAGGAGGTGAAGATCCTCCAGCCGATCAAGGCCGGCGACCGCCTGTACTGCGACGTCTTCGTGCATTCCGTTCGGCAGGCGCACGGCACCGACATCATCGTGACCAAGAACCTCATCTCCAACGAGCAGGGTGAGGCCGTTCAAGAGACTTACACGACCCTGGCGGGCCGTTCAGACGACAGCGGAGAGGGCTTTTCCCATGGCACTGCGTGAGTTCAGTTCGGTGAAGGTGGGTGACCTGCTTCCGGAGAGGGTCATCCCGCTGACCAGGGGAGACCTCGTGAACTACGCCGGGGTGTCCGGTGACCTCAACCCGATCCACTGGGACGACGAGATCGCCAAGCAGGTGGGCCTGGACACCGCGATCGCGCACGGCATGCTGACCATGGGTCTTGGCGGCGGCTACGTGACCTCTTGGGTGGGTGACCCGGCCGCGGTCACCGAGTACAACGTGCGGTTCACCGCTGTGGTGCCGGTTCCCAACGATGGCGTCGGCGCCGAAATCGTGTTCAATGGACGGGTGAAATCCGTTGAGCCGGAGTCCAAGTCAATAACCATCGCGCTGTCGGCCACCACCGGGGGGAAGAAGATCTTCGGGCGCGCCATCGCGACCGCGAAGCTTGCCTAGCCATGCCCCTCAATCCTGAAATCCTGGGGATGGTGCATCACTACCCCGACACCTTCGTCATCGGTCGCGAGCAGGTCCGCCAGTACGGGTGGGCCATCAAGGCCGACGACCCGGCGACGTTCGACGAGACGGCGGCCGCCGAACTCGGGCACGACAACCTCATCGCGTCGCTGACGTTTCCGTCGATCCTCGCGCTGCTGGTGCAGAAGGACTTCTTCCGCAAGGTCGACGTCGGGCTTGCCACCATGCAGATCGTCCAGGTGGACCAGAGTTTCATCTTCCACCGTCCCCTGATGGCCGGCGACCGGCTCCAGGCCCGCATGGAGGTCCAATCCGTCGTCGAACGATTCGGGGCGGACATCGTGGTCACGCGCAGCGTCTGCACCAACGACGACGGCGAGATCGTGCTGGAGGGCTTCACCACGCTGATGGGGCATGAGGGCGACAACTCGATCCAGGTCAAGTGGGACCCGGAGAGCGGCCAGGTCGTCCGGACCGCGATCGGTGCAGATTAGTAACTCAGACCAGGGCCGATGTACACTGGGTCCTCGGGGTTTCACCCATTTGAGCGCGCTGTCCGTCGGTTGCTGATCGACCGTTCGGGGAGCGCGCGAACTGTGTGAGGCCGTCAGGTTGGCCTGCCAACCGTGAAGGGGCGTAGCTCAACTGGCAGAGCAGCGGTCTCCAAAACCGCAGGTTGCAGGTTCAAGTCCTGTCGCCCCTGCTCAACTGAAGACTAGACACGTGTGGACACTGGATAGTGACCACCATGAACCATCACGACGACAGAAGAGGAAGCGTGCGGTGAGCGACGAGCGCGACAGTGCTGGCTCCGCAGGCGACGTGACCGACAGCACGGACCCCGACGAGACCGGCGGACAGACCGCCGTGGGCACCCGGCCGCTGCGCCCGACGGGCAAGCGGTCGCGCCGCGGGACGTTCGAGGGCGACGTCACCGACTCGGTCACCGAGACCGCGTCGAAGACGACGACGTCGAAGAACGGCTCCGGCAAGAAGACCGCCAAGAAGGGCGAGCCGCGGCCCAACCCGTTCGTGTTCGTCTGGACCTTCCTGAAGCAGGTCGTCGCCGAACTGCGGAAGGTGATCTGGCCGAACCGCAAGCAGATGATCAGCTACACCACCGTGGTGCTGATCTTCCTGGCATTCATGGTGGCGCTGATCGGTGGAGTCGACCTCGGCTTCGCCAAGCTCGTCGGCCTGGTGTTCGGCTGACGATCCCGCATGACGAGCTGAAGAATTGAGAGAGGACTGACAACCGTGACGACCTTCGATGGCGATACGCCCTCGGGTGAGTCCGACGTGATCGTCGACGAGACCGTCGAGCAGGCGGCCTTCGCCGTCGACGAGACCGCCGATGACGCCGCCGACGAGCAGGCACCGGACACCGCCGAGGCGGTGACAGAGGATGTCGCCGAGGTGGTGGCTGAGGATGTCGCCGTGGCGGCAGACGAGGCCGAGGTGGAGGACGAGGACGTCGATCCCGCCGTGGCGCTGAAGAAGGACCTGCGCTCGCGGCCCGGCGACTGGTACGTCATCCACTCCTACGCGGGCTACGAGAACAAGGTGAAGGCCAACCTCGAGACCCGTGTGCAGAACCTCGACGTCGGCGACTACATCTTCCAGGTGGAGGTGCCCACCGAAGAGGTCACCGAGATCAAGAACGGCCAGCGCAAGCAGGTCAACCGCAAGGTGCTGCCCGGCTACATCCTGGTGCGCATGGAACTGACCGACGAGTCCTGGAGCGCGGTGCGCAACACCCCAGGGGTGACCGGTTTCGTCGGCGCGACCTCGAAGCCGTCGCCGTTGACGCTCGACGACGTGGTCAAGTTCCTGCTGCCTCCCGCCGCGGCCAAGAAGCCCGCGAAGAGCACGGCCAGTGGTGCGGCGTCGTCCGAGGCCAGCCTCGAACGTCCGGAGATTCTGGTCGACTTCGAGGTCGGCGAGTCGGTCACCGTCATGGACGGCCCGTTCGCGACGCTGCCTGCCTCGATCAGCGAGGTCAACGCCGAACAAGGCAAGCTCAAGGTTCTGGTGTCCATCTTCGGACGCGAGACACCCGTCGAACTGACCTTCAACCAGGTCACCAAGATCTAGCGATTTCGGCGCGGAAACGTTCGCTCAGCGAACGAAAGCGCACCCAAATCGCGGAGTCACCCAAGAAAGGAACACCACACGCATGGCCCCGAAGAAGAAGGCCGTCGGGCTGATCAAGCTGCAGATCCAGGCCGGCGCGGCGAATCCCGCCCCGCCCGTTGGTCCTGCGCTCGGTCAGCACGGCGTCAACATCATGGAATTCTGCAAGGCGTACAACGCCGCGACCGAGTCGCAGCGCGGCAACGTCATCCCCGTGGAGATCACCGTCTACGAGGACCGCAGCTTCACCTTCGTGCTGAAGACCCCGCCGGCCGCCCGGCTGCTGCTGAAGGCCGCAGGGGTGCAGAAGGGCTCCGGCGAGCCGCACAAGACCAAGGTCGCCACGGTTACGTGGGATCAGGTCCGTGAGATCGCCGAGACCAAGAAGGACGATCTCAACGCCAACGACATCGACGCTGCGGCGAAGATCATCGCGGGCACTGCCCGGTCGATGGGCATTACCGTCAAGTAGCAGCACCACCGCAGGACGTGGGAGGGCCAGCTCCGGCCCGCCAACCACAACCAACGAAACTGATTGGAAGATCGAATGAGCAAGAACAGCAAGGCATACCGCGAAGCCGCCGAGAAGATCGACCGCGACAACCTCTACACGCCGCGTGAGGCCGCGAAGCTGGCCAAGGAGACGTCGTCGAAGAAGCAGGACGCCACCGTCGAGGTTGCGATCCGTCTCGGCGTCGACCCCCGCAAGGCCGACCAGATGGTCCGCGGCACGGTCAACCTGCCGAACGGCACCGGCAAGACCGCCCGCGTCATCGTGTTCGCCGTGGGTGAGAAGGCCGAGGCCGCGGTGGCCGCAGGTGCGGACGAGGTGGGCAGCGACGACCTGATCGAGAAGATCCAGGGCGGCTTCCTGGACTTCGACGCCGCGATCGCGACGCCCGACCAGATGGCCAAGGTCGGCCGCATCGCGCGCGTGCTGGGCCCGCGTGGCCTGATGCCGAACCCGAAGACAGGCACCGTCACCCCCGACGTTGCGAAGGCCGTGTCCGAGATCAAGGGCGGCAAGATCAACTTCCGCGTCGACAAGCAGGCCAACCTGCACTTCGTGATCGGCAAGGCGTCGTTCGACGAGAACTCGCTCG
>NZ_JAVRPS010000143.1:0-3419 GCF_032162105.1 Mycobacterium sp.
GTGGCCGCGCCGGTCAGGGCCAACTGCTGAAGGAGTATGGCCGACCCGTCGTCGAGCAGATGGGCGTCGTCGACGAACACCACCAGCCGCTGCCCCCCCGCGCCATCGACGACCGCCCGGACATAGCGTCGCAGCAACTCACCATGGTCCTCTCGGGAGAAGCGATCACTGCCTTCGTCAGGCGGCAGAAACGACGCGAACGCTCCGAACGGCAATCGCCGCGATGCCCGGGTCGCGGTCGTGCGGGCCAGCGACAACCCGCGTTCGTGGGCCGCCTCCACGCCGGTCATGGCCAATGTGGTCTTGCCCACACCGGGCGATCCGGTGATCACCGCCCCCCGCCGCGCCACCACGGCGGCAGTCAAGCGAGCCAGCTCTTCGCGCCGACCGACCAGCGGCCACGAATCCACGCTTCGAGCGTACGCAGCGGACCGAGCCGGACCAGCCGTTCGCGCCGAGCATTCAGTAGTCGCTACTGAGGACCGATCGTTTCGGTTGTAGTGCGATGGATCTGTCACGCTTCCCAGACGTCAACCGCTGACCGGGCAACCGAGAAGGAGCGTTCGATGGCCAAGGTTCTCTACACCGCGCACGCACACGTCACCGGCGGGCGCGAGGGTCACGCTCGAACCGCCGACGGCGAGCTGGAGGTGGACCTGCGCACACCCAAGGAAATGGGTGGCGCCGGCGGAGGGACAAACCCCGAGGAGCTTTTCGTCGTTGGGTACGCGGCTAGTTTCAGCAGCACTCTGGGCGTTCTTGCCCGACGTCGTCGCCTCGATGCCGGTGACATCACGGTCGACTCGGCGATGAGTCTCCTGCCTGCCGTCGACGGAAGTTTCCAACTCGCCGCCACCCTCGACGTCACGCTGCCGTCAATCGGCAATCGGGAAACGGCCGCCCAGCTCGTGCGAGAAGCGCATCAGGAGTGCCCGTACTCCAATGCCACGCGCGGCAACATCGACGTCGAGATTCTGCTCGAGGGCGAGCCGGTCAACAGTCACCGCCGCGAAGCCCAGGAGTGATCATGAGGTTCGCGGACCGTGTCTTCGCGGTGACTGGTGGCGGCGCGGGCATCGGCGAAGCGACTGTGAGGAAGCTGGCCGAGGACGGCGCCAATGTCGTCATCGCTGATCTCGACGATCAGGCTGGCAACCAGCTGGCCACCGAAGTCACAGCCGCCAGTGGCCACGCCGCATTTGTGCACATTGATGTGAGCGAAGAGCCCGATGCCGATGCCCTCGTCCGGTTCGCCCTGGATACCTTCGGCCGATTTGACGGGGCGGTGAACAACGCAGGAGTTGGCCAGCGCGCGCCCAGGCGTATCCATGAACTGGACACCGGGGCGTGGGACCGCGTTCATGCCATCGACCTTCGAGGCCTGTTCTTTTGCGTGCGCGCCGAACTCACCCACTTCCTCAGCTCGGGCGGCGGCGTGATCGTGAACCTAGCGTCGGCGGCGGGACTGAAAGCCGAACCAGGACTTGGGGCCTATGTCGCGGCCAAACACGGCGTGATCGGCCTGACCAAGTCAGCGGCAATCGAGTACGCCGCCGACAACATCCGGGTCAACGCGGTGGCCCCAGGGAGAGTGGCGACGGCCGGGCTGTCCCGCTCCATTTCCGGAGATGCTCCAAAGCTATATGCGGCACGGCAGCCCGGGGGCCGGGCGGCTCAGCCCGCGGAGGTCGCCAACGCCATTGCCTGGCTGCTCTCCGATGAGGCGTCCTTCGTCTCCGGCGATACGTTGCTCGTGGACGCGGCACTGGCACAAAATTAGTGTTTACTCGACAGATGCCGCAAGTGCCGCTGGCTCATTGCGCCTGATCTGATCGGCACGGCCCGGTCCGTGGCAGGCGAAATGTCATTCGGCGCTAGCTACGTTCAGCTGGGCTCACGGAGTGGGAGGCCGGCAGCGCGATAGATCGCATCGATGACGGTCATGTTCTCCACTGAGTCTGCGGGCGGCGTCTTCACCGGTTCGCCCGCGTAGCACTGCAGCGGCGAAAGCGTCGAGCTGATATGCGTAGGACCCGCGATCTGGAGAGCCTCGAAGAGCGAGTTGGCTGCCGGCCAGCGCGACGGTGAGTTCGGCGAAAGCCCGAATCGCTGTACGGGTCGGTGAAGATGTGGGCTCACCTGCGTCGCGAGGGCATCCCGGTGGCCAAGTCCACCGTGGAACGCCTCATGCGCCGCCACGGCTGGCAGGGCGTGCGTCGGCAGAAGTCGGTGCACACCACGATCGCCGACCCCGCAGCTGAACGGGCACCAGACCTGGTGGACCGCCAGTTCCGGGTGCCCACACCCAATACCTTGGTCGTGGCCGACTTCACCTACGTCAAGCTCGTCACCGGCACGTTCGTCTACGTCGCGTTCGTCATCGACGCCTACGCCGGGGCGATCATCGGGTGGGAAGCCGCCAGCGCCAAGCAGACCCGGTTCGTGGAGTCCGCGATCCGACAGGCCGCTGCACTGCGCGCCCGGCAAGGCCATCGGATCGACGGCGCCATACACCACTCCGACGCCGGATCTCAGGGCGGATTCAACCTGTCGTCGCAACACCGTGCCGTGAACCTGAGTGTAGTTGGTCGGCAAGCACTTCCGCCGGTGTTCTCCACCCGAGTGTCTTGCGGGGCCGGTTGTTGAGTGCATCGGCCACCGCTTGAACTTCTCTGCGATCGTAGCGAGCGAGGTCCGTGCCTTTCGGAAAGTATTGCCGCAGCAGCCCATTGGTGTTCTCGTTCGTCCCTCGTTGCCACGGACTGTAGGGATCGCAGAAGTAGACTGCGATTCCGGTGGCTGCAGTCAATTCGGCATGACGTGCGAGTTCCTTACCTCGGTCCCACGTCACCGACCTGCGCAGATGCTCCGGCAACGGTGTAAGCGCCACCGCGAGCGCGTCGCGAACGGATTCCGATCGATACCCCGATAACGCCGGCCCGTTCTTGACCACCGGAGCGGTACCGTAGCCGTCCTTACGCGGCAGATGTAGCAGCGCCGTGAACCGGCTGGTCCGCTCGACGAGGGTACCGACCGCAGAGCGGTTGAGGCTGATGATCAAATCACCCTCCGTAAGACTGTTGATGGCCCAGGAGAGCCGGGTGTGGCTGAAATCGCCTTGCGCTGTGGTCGCTTACTGGGAATGTTCGCCCGGCTCTCCGGGGTGCCCTGGCTGCTAATTGAGATCTGCGCTCGGTCGCTTGGTTACGGACGCGTCAGCGGGGTGTTCCACGGGCCGTTGTCAGCACCTAGACCAACGGACGGAGCAAGCGTGACCGCACAACGAGACATCGCCTGGGTCGGCATCGACGTCGGCAAGACCCACCACTGGGCCTGCATGGTGGATGCCGAAGGCAAGAAGTTGTTGTCGATCAAGGTCGCCAACGACGAGGCCGACATACTGGCACTCATCACCAGTG
>NZ_JAVRPS010000144.1:0-16600 GCF_032162105.1 Mycobacterium sp.
GACGGCAAGGTCGCCGGTATCCGCGGCAACCGCGAAGACACGTGGAGCGCCGGCCACATCTGCCCGAAGGGAGCCACGCTCGGCGCGTTGCACGAGGATCCCGACCGCATTCGCCAGCCCATGATCAAGGTCGACGGAGAGTGGCTGGAGGTCACCTGGGACGCGGCATTCAGGCGATGCACGGAACTGCTGGCCCCCGTGATCGAGAAGTACGGCATCGGCGCGGTCACCGCGTACACCGGCAACCCACTGGCGCATTCGTTCTCGCTGGCTCGCTACGCCGGTGTGCTGCTTGGCATGTCGGGTATGCCGATGACCTACTCGCCGGGAACCATCGATCAATGGCCGAAGAACCTGTCGTCGCATCTGATGTACGGCGGCTGGTGGCTGTTCCCGGTGCCCGACATCCAGCGCACCGACCTGCTGGTCGTGATGGGCGCCAACCCGGCGGCATCACAGGGATCGCTGCTCGCCGCGCCCGACGTGATGGGCATCATCGACGGAATTCGCAAGCGCGGCAAGGTGATCGTCATCGATCCGGTCCGCACCGCCACCGCTGCACGCGCCGACGAATGGCTGCCCATCACCCCCGGCACCGATGCGGCGCTGCTGCTGGCCGTCGCGCACACGCTGTTCGACGAGGACCTGGTGTCGCTCGGCACCGCCGAGCCCTACCTCGACGGCGTGGAGCGGATGCGGGAGGTGGCCGCCGACTGGTCACCCGAACGCGTCGCCGAGGCCACCGGAATCGCCGCCCCGCGGATCAGGGCGCTGGCCCGTGAGCTGGCCACCACACCGCGGGCCGCGGTATACGGCCGAATCGGGTTGTGCAACCAGGAGTTCGGGAGTCTAGCCAGCTGGCTGGTGGACGTCGTCAACATCCTGACCGCCCACTTCGACACCCCCGGCGGGCTGATGTTCCCCCGGCCTGCGGCGTGGTCGATCACCGTGCAGCCGCAACCGGGCCTCGAGGACGGGCTCGCCGAGTTCGGCCGGTTCCGCACCCGGGTGCGCGGCGCCAAGGAGGTGCTGGGCCAGGTGCCGGTGTCGTGCATGGCCGAGGAGATCGCGACGCCGGGGGAGGGCCAGATCAAGGCGCTCATCACCGTCGCGGGCAACCCGGTGCTGTCCACGCCAGGCGGCGACAAGCTCGACGAGGCGCTGCCGCAGTTGGAGGCGATGATCGCCGTCGACCTGTGGCTCAACGAGACCACCCGACACGCCGACGTCATCCTGCCCGGCCTTTCGCCGCTGGAGCAGGCCCACCACGACGACCTGATCCTGAACTTCGCGGTGAACAGCTTCGCGAACTACTCGCCGCCGGTGTTCCAGGCCCCCGATCCGGACCGCCCGGAGGAGTGGGAGATCCTGATCCGGCTCACCGGGCTGTGCACCGGCACCCCCGCCGAGAACGTCGACGTGGCCGCGATCGACGACGGGTTCTTCGACTACATGGCGTTCACACAGGGTCTCGACGGCGCTCAGATCCGGACGAACTACGACCATGGCGGCCCCGAACGGGTGCTGGACCTGACCCTGCGCACCGGTCCGTTCGGCGACCGCTACGGCGAGAACCCCGACGGCCTGACCCTGGAGAAGTTGAAGGCACGGCCCGATGGGATCAACTACGGGCCGATGGTCCCGCGACTGCCGGACATTCTGGGCACCGCCGACGGCAAGGTGCGGCTGGCTCCGCAGTACCTGCTCGACGACCTGCCAAGGCTGGCCGCCCGCCTCGACCGCGAGCCAGACGACTTGGTGCTGGTCAGCCGCCGTCACCTGCGGTCCAACAACTCCTGGCTGCACAACGTCGCGCCGCTGATGAAGGGCAGGGAGCGGTGCACCCTGCTGATGCACCGCGACGACGCCGAACGGCGTGGCGTGGCCAACGGCGACGTCGTCACCGTCACGTCGTCCGCAGGCCGAATCGAAGTGCCGGTGGAGGTGACCGAGGCGATCAAGCCGGGGGTGGTGTCGATGCCCCATGGCTGGGGTCACGGCAAGCCCGGCACCCGGATGGCGGTCGCCAACGACTCCCCTGGCGTCAACACCAACGTCCTGTCGCCACCGGAGTTCCTCGACGAACCGTCCGGAAACGGGGCGCTCAACGGCATCCCGGTGACCGTCGCCGCTACGGGCACCTGACAGTATCGGGACGTGGGAAAGAACGAGCGCTCCAAGATCGTCATGAGCGACGACGAGATCGTCGAATTCATCGATCACAGCCGCACCGCGACCATGGCCACCGTTGGCCCGAACGGGCGACCGCATCTGATCGCGATGTGGTACGCCGTCCTCGACGGCGAGATCTGGTTCGAGACCAAGGCCAAGTCGCAGAAGGCGGTCAACCTCCGCCGCGACCCCACGATCACGGTGATGATCGAGGACGGCCAGACCTACAACACGCTGCGTGGAGTGTCGATCGACGGTCAAGCCGAGATCGTCGACAGCGACCCGGAACTGCTTCTGCGCGTGGGGATCAGCGTGTGGGAGCGCTACACCGGTCCGTACAGCGAGGACATGAAGCCGTTCGTCGACCAGATGATGAACAACCGAATCGCAGTGCGGGTGGTGCCCACCCGGCTGCGAAGCTGGGATCACCGCAAGCTCGGGATGACGGACATGCCGGTGGCCGGGTCGACGGCGCAGTACCTGGGTTAGCCCGCGGGCCGCAGCAGGTCGACGGTGAGCCACGCGGGCCGCAGGTCGGGGTCGGCGCCGTCGCGTAGGAAGTACGCCGGCGGCAGCTGTGTCGTTATCGCAGACGACGATATCGGCGGGAGTTACCCGAGCTCGAGGCGGTTGCCGAGCAACCACCTAGCGGCTGGAAGGAACCAGCACGGCGGATTGCTCGGTGTGTCGCCCGAATTGCCGCTGCGCCGCTGCGACGCTTTCGGCCTGCGGGAGGTCTTCTGCGTGGCAGGCGCGAAGTACGCGTCGCACTGCCGCGCTAGCGACCAGCTGCCAGCGGATGCGGTCGCAGCACAGGTCGATCCTTCGGAGGGCGGTGAGACCTGCGGCACCGAAGAACTCGACCCCGCTCAAGTCGAGGACGAGTGTCCCGGCAATACCGAGGTGACGTTCAACGTAACCCGCCAAGTCGATGCCATTGCTCGCGTCAACCTCACCGCGGACCGAAACCACGACCAGATTCGCAGTAGCCGTTGCGCTCGCTTCTGCCCGACCCCACCGCTCGACTTCCCCGACATGGATCGGATCCGGTCGGTAGAGGCGGCACGTACCGCTTGGCGCCATCATCATCTCCTCGGGATTGGGGGGGCGAGGGTGATTCTGTTGGGCTTGTCTTGCGCGCATGATCGATCGCCGTGCGCTCGACGTAGGGCGAAGATACAACGCAATTCGCAGCTCGTGGGGGTATTCGCACGACGGAAATTTTCTCTTACCGCCGCGTTGAAACGCGCGCGAGATTGCCCGCAGAACCGTTTGCGCTGCTGAACCGGGACGTGTCGCGACGGATTTCGTTGCCGGTGCCTTACGCAGCAAATATGCGCTTAAGGAGAACGGGCTTGTCTCGTGCGTTACTCGCGCGGCCGCTCACGGGCGTGGCCGCAGCCTGCCGTTCGGAAGCGGGGGAGCGGGCAGCCGGGCGCCCGGATAGCCGGACACCGCGCCGAAGCGCTCGTCCTGGTCCTGCCACATCTGCCGGTATTGGGCGATCTCGTCGTGGCTCCGCCCGACGAAGTTCCACCACATGACCAGCTGCTCGCCGAAGGGCGGCCCACCGAGCAGCAGCACCCGGGCCGGGCGTTCGTCGCGGTTGGTCAGCGTGAGGGAGTCGTGGCCGGGGGACTGGTACCACAGATCGGCCACCTCGAGCGTGGCCGCGCCCGCCTGGATGCTGCCCTGGTCGAGCAGCACGCCGTGCTCGAAGGAGCTGTCGACGTCGAACGTGACCGTCGCGCCGGGACCCATATCCACCTGGGCACCCAGCAGAGGTGTGAAGGTGGCGACCGGCGAACGGGTCCCGGCCAGCTCGCCGAGGAAGACGCGGACCCGCGCGCCGTCCACGGCGAGTGGCGAGGGCACGTAGTGGGCGAAGTCGCGACCGGTCTCGCGGTCGGCATCGGGTAGGGCCACCCACAGCTGGGCGCCGTGCAGAAACCGCGTCGCCGGCGTCGACCCAGCGACCGAAACCTCCGAGTGGCAGATGCCTGCGCCAGCGGTCATCAGGTTCAGCTCGCCCGGGCGGATCATGGCGTGCACGCCTGCGGAGTCGCGGTGTTCCACCTCGCCGCTGAACAGCCAGCTCACCGTCTGCAGACCGGTGTGCGGATGTGGCGGGACGTCCATGCCGGGCCCGGCGCTCAGGTCCTCAGGACCGTAGTGGTCCACGAAGCACCACGCTCCGATCAGCGACCGTTCGCGCTGCGGGAGCGTCCGGCGCACCCTGATCGCTCGTGGTCCACCGAGCGGGACGTCGCGCGGATGCAGGACACCGGCGAATCGTGAAGCAGCGCAAGCGACTTCGTCAGGCGCCGGCTCGGTGTTGCTCATCCGTCCAGACTAATCCCGTCATCGCGGTATGGATCACTTCGAAGTCGTGTTCGTCGATGGCGAAGACCCCGAACCGGAAGCGGTAGCCCCAACGCGTCTTGTCCTCCACGAAGCCGAGATCGTCGAGCAGGGGACGGATGGGCGTCTCCGAACACGGCAGGAACTCGACGCGGCGCCGCCAGGGCTGGAACTCCGGGTCCATGTCGACCTGGTAGACCTCGTCGTCGGTGACCTGTCCGATCGCGGTGAATGCCTGTAGCGGCGCGCCATCCGGATAGTCGGTCTTGGGCGAGTAGAAGGCGATCCAGTCGCCCCGTGCCATCCTCCGCAACATCTGTGGCTTGCCGTGGTTGGCCTGTGTGAAACCGCCTGCCACGCCGCGTTGCACGTGGCCGCGGCTGACGGTGTTGATCCAGTACGTCATGGCGTCACGCTAGGACCGGTCCCCGACACGGCCGGACATTCATCCACAGGTGCGGATGTAGTCGATTCAGCGGTATGAGCCTGGCAATGAAACGAGCCGTCGACGCGGTTGCGTCGACGGCGCGGGTGACGGTGCCGGCAGTGCGCCTCTCGGCAAGTGGTCGCACTAGGCGACTGTTCTGGGGTGGTACCCGGGGCATTGCACGACACCGTCGACTCATCCTAACCGCAAGGCGTGCCCGGCTGTTCCATTTCGCTCGTCGCGCTGCCGTCCCCTCGTTCGGCAGCGAGACGAGCGGTCAGGCCGATTCCAGGAACAGGCGTCGCGCGCGGACGGAGTAGCCGTTGCGCTCGGCCAGCGACCGCAGCTGCCGCAGCGCGAAGGTGCGTCCACGGCCGGCCTCGGGAATGACGATGCCAGCCCAGAGGCCCTCGGCCTTCGGCAGCTCGCATGCCTCCCGCGCGCAGGCCCATCGACGCGGGCACGCCCGGCAGATGGCCTTGGCCTCCTCGTCGGCGGCCGACGTCCAGCGCTCGGGATCGCGGGTGCACTCGCCTATCGGCAGACCGTCCCGGCCTACTGCGTTCATGTCTCGCTCCTTCGTTCGAGCGCCGTTCGTGCGTGGCGCGATGAACCGAATGTATCGCAAGAACTGTAGCGATGCAACAGTTTAAACTGAAGCGGATCGCGGAGTGGCGCTGCGGCCCTAAAGTAGCAGTTGACCAGCCATCGGAAACACTCGCGGGGCGCGCAGTCGCCGATGCGTCTAGCTGTGACACGGTTCAAACCGGATATACGCAACAGTTCTCATCCGCCCGCAATCCGGCTAATGTAGGACGAACACGTAGCGGTGCTGCATCCAGGGGAGGAGGGCAACCGGTTGGTCAGCGGTGACACCACGGCCGACCCGGACGACGCAGCCGATGCCTCCGTCGAGGTGGATCCCGGGATGGTGCGCGCGGGTGCTGCCGCGGCGGCGCGACGCCGTGAACTCGACATCAGCCAGCGCAGTCTGGCCGCCGACGGCATCATCAACGCGGGCGCGCTCATCTCGTTCGAGAAGGGTCGAAGCTGGCCGCGCGAGCGGACGCGGGCCAAGCTCGAACAAGTTCTGCAGTGGCCGGCCGGGAACATCGCCCGAATCAGGCGGGGCGGTCCCGTCACGCCGGGCGAGGCCGCCGAACCGCCCGCGGGCGGCGATGAGGGCTCGCTTATCGCCCAGGCCGTCGAAGCGGCGGTCAACACCCTCGGCGCCACCGTCGGTTCGCTGCCCCCGATCGACGATCCGGCATTCACCCCCAGGGTCACCGCGATCCTGGCCGACCTGCGCCAGCTCGAGGCGGTGGCAGCACGCGCGGCGCGGATCGGTCGGCTCACGCCTCCCTTGCTGAAGGCGCTGAGCACAGTCCGCCGCCAGATGGACGAGCTGACCCTGCTCGGCGCGACGGCTCCGACGGCGACGCTCGGTCAGCGGCTGTACGCCGCCCGGCGACGGGCCAACCTCACGATCAGCGAGACCGCGCAGGCGGCGGGAGTAGCCGAGGATGCGATCGTCGCCGCGGAGGCGGGCCAGCCGATCGCCGCCGCGGAGACGGAGCTGATCGAGTCGCTGGTCGACCAGATCGACTGGCGCTGAACGCTAGAACCGGTCGCGAGTGCGTTCGCGGTCGTCGTTGGTTGGGAAGTGTTCGGCCAGCGCGGTGGCGATCTCGATGAACTTGCGCCGGGTCGCAGGGGACATCTCGGTGGTGCGCTCGATGACCCTGCCGGTCCGCAGGTGCCCATCGAACGGGACCTCCACCACGGCCTGGCCCTGGCCGGCGAACTGCTGGGCGAGGATGGCCCTGGTGCGCTTGTCGGCGTGCCCGTCCGAGTCGTTGAGCACGACGACGGTGCGCTGCAACAGGCCGGTCAAACCCCGGTTGGCCAACCAGTCCATCGTCTGACCGGCGGCGGCGGCGCCGTCGACCCAGGGCGAGGAGACCACGATCAAGGCGTCCAGATCCCGCAATACCTCCTGGGTGACGGGCGTGTCCATCGTCGAGCTGCAGTCGACGATGGAGATCGTGAAGTGGCGATCCAGACGTGCCGTGGCCTCCCGGTAGATGGCGGGGTCGAGCACGCGCCTGCGGGCGGGACTGGCCTCGCCGGCCAACACGAACAGACCCGCGGCGTTGTTCCCCACCCTGCTGCGCATGTCGGCGAACGTCTCGAGGTGCTGATCGCCGGCCAGCTCCCAGTACGACCCCGTCGCGTTCGGGTCGACGCGGCTGCCGAGCTTGCCGAATGCTGTGTCCGCGTCGATGGCGACCACGCGGTCGTCCTGGCGCAGCTCGGCGAATATCGACCCGATGCTCGCGGACACCGTCGTCTTGCCGACTCCGCCCTTGCCCATCACGCCGATCTTGTAGTGGCCGCGCAACACCGACTTGATCCGCGCCTCCGACTCGGCCTGCCGCAACTCTTCCGTGGACTGGCCCAGGTTGACCGCCCCGAACGTGAGCCGGAACAGCACCAGACGCCAGCCGCGCGACGGCGGAAGCCGCTTGGCCGGGACGAGCTCATCCCGCCTGATCCGGTCCGCGTAGGACCCGGTCGGTGGGGGCGGCGCCAGTCGGGGGTCAGGACCGAACTGTTGAGCCTGCCAGGAGGGAGGCGGCGGCTGTCCCTGGTTCGGTTGTCCCTGATTCGGCGGCGCGGGCGGCCGTGGCCCGCGTTGCTGTTGCTGCTGCCAGCCAGGCTGTTGCTGCCCCCACTGTTGTGGGTTGCGAGCCTGGGGAGGCTGGGGCGGCGGGCTCTGCTGCTGGGGAGGGCTCTGCTGGCCGAACTGCCCGGTGTCGCGTGGCCCCTGAGGCGGACCGTAGCGGGGTGACGGCGGGCGCTCGGGCTCGCGTGGCGGCTGCGCGGGTGGTTCCGGCGCGGTGGGCTCCGGAGCCGGCGGTGTTGGCGGTCTTTCCGGCGCGGGTGCGGCTTCGACCGGCACGAAGTCGACCGGCGGCCTCGAGGGCAGCGGCGTCGCCGCCCGGGTGAACGTCGGCTCGACGGGCGCGGGTGCGGGTTCGTAGTCGGATTCCTCGGGCCCGGTCCAACCGAGTTGTCGGCGCAGGGCATCGTCACGCTCGCTCACGGCACCAGGCTCCTTCCCGTGGAATCAGACCATGTGACTGCCTCCCTCGATTCAAGTATCAACCACGCCCGGCCCCGCCAACCGAACATCGGAGGGGCGGCGCCAATACTCGGCAGACAGCAAACGAAACGAAGGTCTTGATCGCCAACCGTAGACGAACCTTCCTGCAGGGCTCACCGGCGCAATCACACGGTATTCCCAGCTGCCGCACGGTCCAACCACGCGATCGGCCTGCGGTCCGGCGATGACGTGCCGCGGCGCCTATCCACACAGGTCAAGCCATCTCGACCTGAATCTCGATCCCCCTGTTGACGGCCGGGATGGCCAAGGAATTGGTGCGCAGGGGACCCCTGATCCGCTGGTACGCTCGCATCCGGCGAGGGGGTTCGATGCATGGGTCTGCTGGGCAAGCTGGAGAACGTCGGCAAATCCGTCTGGGACACCGGCAAAGAGGTCAGCGACGTCGTCGAAGGGGCCGCAGCCATCGGTGACTTCATTGAGCGGGTGAGAAACCTTCGCGTGGCCAACGCGCCGATCCTCGACGCCGGCCAGTTGGTGATCGCAGGTCTGAAGCTGACCACCGGCCTCGGCGCGCCCGAGGACGGCGAACGCTTCGGTCGAGGTGGCGCCCGTCTTCACGACGCCTGCGCAACGTTGAGGTCCGCGCTGCCCACCGCGAGCTGGACGGGCGCGGGGGCCGACTCCTACACGGTCCCCAACGTCGAACAGATCGACCGCAGCAGGGCGATGGCGGCCGCCGACCACCAGGTGCACGGCGTGCTCGCCACCGAGGCCTTCCAGGTCAGCTTTCACCGGGATCGTCTCGACGATTGGTACAACTGGCTCGCCGACGTCGGTCTGGTGACCTTCGCGCTGGGGCTCATCCCCGGAGTCGGTCAGGGAATGAAGGCGGCCGCGGACGCCCAGGCGGTGCTCATCGCCGTCGGGCGCAGCTCGTCGGAGGTACACCAACTCTCGTCCGAGGTCGGGGCGAACGCAGCGGCCCTGCAGCAGCTCGTCGGGCGCTACGAGAACCTCGGGCAGACCGCGAACATCTCCCAGACGGGCCAGGACCAGAACCCACCTCCGCTGCCCGCTCCGCCGTCGGCACCGCACGAACAGTCACCCAAGGACCGGCCGGGTGACGAGCAGCCCGAGGACACGGCGCCGACGCCTCCGGCCGAACAGCCGCCGGGCAACCCAGGGCAGTTCGTCGCGCCGATACCAACATCCGGTGGGTCGGGGTCTGCGGGCCGGAGCGGGCCACGCGCGATGGGTGGACCTCCGCCTGCGGCCTCGGTGGGCCCACCCGCCATGCCCGCCCCGGCCGGGCAGAAGACGTCGGCAGGCGGCGGCATGCCTCCGGCCTCCGGCGCACCGCCTGCGCCCCTTGGCGGCATGCCGCCCTCGGCGATGAGTGCGGCACCCGCTCCGATGGCCGCCGCCCCGGCCGTCCCGGTGGGACTGATCAAGGAGGCCGTGCAAGCGGCCATGCAGCGGGAGGCCGAGAGGCAGGCCGCCGAGGACGAGAAGGACGACGAAGACGAGGACGGCAAGGAAGACGAGGACGGGGACGGCAAGCCGGACCTGGAAAAGGACCATGAGAAAGACCGGCCGGGCGCGGCCCCCGGCGGAATCGATGCGGGTCGGGCGCCGGTGCACATCGAGATGGAGGTCGACGTGGAGCGGCTGGCCACACCGATCACGGTTACCGTGGATCGAGAAAATCCAATCGGCCCGCCGCCGGCGCCAGCACCATAGGAAGATGGGGACGAAGGGGAATCACATGTCCGGCGATCTGCGAGTTACGACGGCCCACCTGCGGGAGTTGGCCGCCAAACAGCGGCAAGCGGCCACCGAGATCGGGTCGGCGGCCGAGGTCGCCGACGGTGTCGTCACGTCGCTGCGGATGACCCACGGGGTGATCTCGTGGTCGACCGCCGCAGCGGTGGAGGCCGTGCAGAACGCCCGCCGCGCCACGGGCTCGGGAATGGAGGGGGTATCGGAGGTAATGGCAGACAGACTGGACGCGTCCGCTGCGGCGTACGACCGGATCGACGGGCTGGCCGGTGGCCGGCTCGGCGACCAGATGCAACCCCGATGACCATGGCGGGGAGTGCCGGACAGGACGCCACGCACGTCGATGACGTCGTTGGCGTCGAGGTCACCATCGACGGCATGCTCGTCATCGCCGACAAGCTCAACGTCATGGAGTTCCCGCCGTCGATGGGCATCAGGCCCAACATCCCGCAGCTCGAGCTGCGAGACGTGGTGTGGGAACAGGTGACCCGCGACCTCGTCGCGCAGGGTGTGCTGAACGTGTTCGGCGAGCCGCATCCCGAGGTCGCGGCGATGGTCGACACGCTCAGCCGTGCCGACCGAACGCTCGAAGGTCGATGGTGGCGCCGCGACCTCGGCGGCAAGATGGTGCGTTTCGTGGTGTGCCGCAAGGGGTCTCGCCACGTCGTCGCCGCTCGCGACGGCGAGATGATCGTACTGCAACGCGTCGCACAGCAAATCGGGCTGGCGGCCATGGTGAACGTCGTCCTCGGGTCGGCGAACGCGGCGGACGTCGAACCGCTGACCGCGGTGGCAAGCAAGCTCGGCGAATCGCGCACGGCAAACCAGTTGACCCAGTTCGGCATCGACCCCGCGTCGGCGCGGACGTACGCCGAACTCATCGCCGAGCCCAGGAGCTGGGTGGAGATCACCGCCAACGAACGGCATTCGGGCGGCACCTACTCGCAGGCCGACGTCGCCGCAGGCGTGCTCGATGCGCGGCACGGCCGCATCGTGTCCATCCCGCGACGGGTCAACGGCGAGCTGTACGGCAGCTTCCTGCCTGGCACGAATGAGAACCTGCAACGCGCACTGGACGGCCTGATCGAGTTCCTCCCGTCGGGCACTTGGTTCGACAAGAAGAACGCAGACACCTCCGGTCCGGACTGAGAAAGGCATCCCCCTGGTGGACGACTCTCCGCCGCACCATCCCGAAGACGATCACGACGATCTGG
The DNA here is from genome assembly GCF_032162105.1 of Mycobacterium sp. Classification (GTDB taxonomy): domain Bacteria; phylum Actinomycetota; class Actinomycetes; order Mycobacteriales; family Mycobacteriaceae; genus Mycobacterium. The sequence goes on from NZ_JAVRPS010000144.1 coordinate 11,081, forward strand.
CCGCACTGGACTTCTCCGCGCCGGACGTCGACTCGAGCGCGTCCGTGCTCGACGCGTTGGGCGACTACGCCGCGGCCGACTCCGCGGACGACGACTCAGCAGCGGCCGACGTCATGGAGGCGACCGATCCGCGCCCCGACGACGGCGAGGTCGACGATCTATCGGTGCCACTGTTCACCGTGACGAATCCACCCGGCACCGTCACCGTGACTACCTTCATGGATGGACGCGTCAACCGCATCGATCTATCGCCGAAGGCAACCACGATGACCGAAACGAATCTCGCCGACGAGATCGTCGTGATGGCTGGCCTGGCCACCCAGGACGCCAGGTCCGCGCAGTACTCGTTCATGCTCGAGGGCATGCGCCAACAGGGCCACGACAACGTCGCGACGCACGACTTCCTGACCAGAGACCTCGACCTGCCGTCACCGGAGCAAGCCGAAGCGGCCAGGGCGCAGGTCTTCGCCACCCGATACGCGAGTAACCATGACTGACGATCTTGCCGGGCTGTTCGGCAGCGCCGTCGGCATGCTGCCGAGCGCCCCAGCGCGGTCCCTCGAACTGTTCACCGAGATCACCACAGTGGACGAGACCGCGTGCGATGCCTGGGTGGGACGCATCCGATGCGGCGACACCGACCGGGTGACGCTGTTCCGCGCCTGGTACTCGCGGACGAAGTTCGGCCAGTTGGCCGGCGCCGCCGAGATCTCGATGAACACCATGAACGCCCGGGTACCCATCGGCGGCCAGTTCGGCGACATCACCTACCCGGTGAACTCCCCTCTGGCGATCACCATGGGCTTCGCCGTGCACGAGGCCGCCGTCGGCAACCACGCCGACGCGATGGAAGCACTCGAGGACGTTCCGGCCACCGGCGCCGAGCACCTGGTGGCGTGGGTCAAGGCCGTGATCTACGGAGCCGCCGAACGCTGGACCGACGTCATCGACGAGGTTCGGAACGCCGGCAGTTGGCCGGACAAGTTCCTTGGCGCCGCCGCGGGCGTGGCGCACGGCGTCGCGGCCGCCAACCTCGGACTCTTCACCGAGGCGGAACGCCGTCTCACCGAATCCAACTCGTCACCCGCCGGCGAGGCATGCGCAACGGCGATCGCCTGGTATCTGGCCATGACGCGCCGCAGCCAGGGCAACGAGGAGTCGGCCGTCGCGCTACTCGAATGGTTGCAGGCCACCCATTCCGAGCCGAAGGTCACTGCGGCGCTGAAGGATCCGAATTACCGACTGGTGACCACCACGGCGGAGAAGATCGCGTCGCGCAGTGATCCATGGGATCCGACCAGCGTGGTCGCGGACACCTCGGCCCGCGACAAGCTGCTGATCGACGCGCAGGCCGAACTCGACCGCCAGATCGGGCTGAGCCGGGTCAAGGAGCAGATCGAGAGATACCGTGCCGCAACGCAAATGGCGAAGGTGCGGGCCGCACGCGGGATGAAGGTAGCCCAGCAGTCCAAGCACATCATCTTCACCGGACCCCCGGGTACCGGAAAGACCACGATCGCGCGGGTGGTCGCCAACATCCTGGCCGGTCTCGGTGTGATCGCCGAACCGAAGCTCGTCGAGACCTCGCGCAAGGACTTCGTCGCCGAGTACGAGGGGCAGTCGTCGGTGAAGACCGCGCGCACCATCGATCGCGCCGTCGGCGGGGTGTTGTTCATCGACGAGGCCTACACGCTGGTACAGGAGCGCGACGGCCGGGCCGACCCGTTCGGCACCGAGGCACTCGACACCCTGCTGGCCCGGATGGAGAACGACCGCGACCGGCTCGTCGTGATCATCGCGGGCTACAGCGCCGACATCGACCGCCTGCTGGAGTCCAACGACGGTCTGCGGTCGCGGTTCTCCACCAGGGTCGAGTTCGATTCGTACTCGCCGGAGGAGATCGTCGACATCGCCAAGGTGCTTGCGGCGTCCAACGACTCGACGCTCAGCGAGGAAGCGGCCAAGCGAGTGCTGGAGGCCGCCACCCTGTTGAACCAGCGCACTCTCAACGGCAAGCCCGCGCTCGACATCGCGGGCAACGGCCGGTACGCCCGGCAGTTGGTGGAGGCCGGCGAGCAGTACCGAGACATGCGCCTGGCCCGGTCGGTCGACTTCGACAGCCTGGCCGTCGAGCAACTCAGTGAAATCAACTTTGAGGACATGATCGAAGCCATCGACGCCGTGCACGCACGCCTGAACATCGTCGAGTAGAAGAAATGGCAGGCTTTCGACTCACCACCAAGGTCCAGGTCAGTGGCTGGCGTTTCCTACTGCGCCGAGTGGAGCACGCCATCGTGCGTCGCGACACCAGGATGTTCGACGACCCGCTGCAGTTCTACAGCCGGGCGGTCTCCCTTGGCATCGTGATCGCGGTGCTGGTCTGCCTCGGCGCGGCGCTGTTGGCCTACTTCAAGCCGCTAGGAAAGCGGGGCGGCGACAACCTGCTCGTCGACCGCACCACCAACCAGCTGTACGTGGTGATGGGCGGAACCAATCTGCTGCACCCCGTCTACAACCTGACCTCGGCGCGGCTGGTGCTCGGCAATCCGGGCACCCCGAACGCGGTGAAGTCCGACGAGCTGAACCGGATGCCGAAGGGGCAGCCCATCGGCATTCCCGGCGCCCCGTACGCCACCCCGGTGTCGACGGCCGCCGAGTCCATGTGGACGTTGTGCGACACCGTCACCAAGCCGGAGAGCGTTGCGCCGACGGTGGATTCGTCGGTCATCGTGCTGCCGCTCGTCACCGACGGATCGGTCGGGGCGATGAACCCGGACCAGGGCGTGCTGGTGTCGTATCAGAACAAGGACTGGTTGGTCACCGACACCGGCAGGCATGCGATCGAGCTGTCCGACCGTGCGGTGACGTCGGCCGTGGGGATCCCGGTGACCGCCAGGGCAACCCCCATTTCGGAGGGACTGTTCAACGCTTTGCCGAACGCGGGGCCATGGCAGCTGCCGCAGGTACCCGCCTCGGGCGCGCCGAACGACGTTGGCCTGCCGGCCAATCTGGTCATCGGATCGGTCTTCCAGACCGTGACGGATTCGGACGAACAGAAGTACGTGGTGCTTCCCGACGGCGTGGCGAAGGTCAACGACACGACGGCGGCGGCATTGCGCGCCACCAACTCCTACGGCCTGATCTCGCCGCCGTCGGTGGAATCCAGCGATGTGGCGAAGATCGCCGAGGAGGTCTACACCTCGCCGCTTCCTGACAAACCGCTGGAGATTCAACTGCGGGAGGACGCGCCGACGCTGTGCTGGTCGTGGGAGCGCGAACCCGGCGATCAATCCCCGAAGACCTCGGTCATCATCGGACGGCACCTCCCGATCGGCGCGGGATCGTTGAACACCGGGATCGATCAGATCGGCGGCGACTCAACGGTATTCATCAACAGTGGGCAATACGTGCGGCTGCAGTCGCCGGATCCTCGCTACGGCGAGAGCCTCTACTACATCGACCCGCAGGGCGTGCGTTACGGACTGCCCGACGAGGAGACCGCCAAGGCTCTGGGGCTGGCGGCGCCGAAGACCGCGCCGTGGCAGGTGGTCGGACTGCTCGTCGACGGGCCGGTGCTGTCCAAGCAGGCCGCTCTGCTCGAGCACGACACCCTGCCCGCCGACCCCAATCCGCGCAAGGTCGGCGATCCGAACGCAGTACCTGCGGCAAGTACGGGAGGTGGGGGATGACCACCAAGAAGTTTACCCCGATGATCAAGCGGGGACCGCGCCTGACCCCGGGCGAGATCAACGTGACGCCGCCCGACGACCTCGGTGTGGAGATCCCGGCGTCAGGCATCCAGAAGATCCTGCCGTGGGTTATGGGCGGCGGCATGCTCGGGATGATCGCCATCATGATCTTCACCGGCGTGCGGCAGCTGTCGCCGTACATGCTGATGATGCCGCTGATGATGGTGATGGGCACCGTGGGCTTCATGGCAGGCGGCGGGCCTGGCGGCAAGAAGGTGCCCGAGATCAACGCCGACCGCAAGGAGTATCTGCGCTACCTGTCCGGCCTGCGGACGCGCGTGACGTCGTCGGCCGCCGCGCAGGTGACGTTCTTCAACTACCACGCACCGCATCCCGACGATCTGCTGTCGATCATCGGGAGCAACCGGCAGTGGTCGCGTCCGGCCAACGACAGCTTCTACGCCGCAACGCGGATCGGACTCGGGGCGGAGCCTGCCGTGGACCGGCTGCTGAAACCCGCCGTCGGCGGTGAGCTGGCCGGCCCGCAGGGCGCGCCGCAACCGCACCTTGAACCGGTCAGCCACATGTGGCTGACCAAGTTCCTGCGTACCCACGGCTTGATTCACGATTGCCCGAAACTCATTCAGCTGCGTACGTTTCCGACCATCGCGGTCGGCGGTGATCCGGCGGGCGCCGCGGGCCTGCTCACCGCGATGATCTGTCATCTGGCGGTGTTCCATCCGCCGGACGTGCTGCAGATGCGGGTCCTGACGGACAACCCGGAGGACCCTGAGTGGTCGTGGCTCAAATGGCTGCCGCACCTGCAGCACCAGACCGACACCGATGCATCGGGTGCGACGCGGTTGATGTTCACCCGACCCGACGGTCTCAGTGATCTGACCGCGCGCGGCCCGCACACCGCCGACTCGGCACCCAGCGGTCCCTATGTCGTCGTCATCGATCTCACCGGGGGCAAGGCGGGCTTCCCCGTGGACGGCAGGGCCGGCGTCACCGTGATCACGCTGGGCAACCACCGCGGCTCGGCGTACCGTATCCGCGTCGACGCCGACGGCACCGCCGATGACCGTCTGCCCAATCAGAACTTCCGTTTGGTGACCAACGTGGCCGACCACATGACGCCTGCCCAGGCCGGCCGCATCGCGCGCAAGCTCGCGGGGTGGTCGATCACCGGCACGATCATCGACAAGAGCACCCGGGTGCAGAAGAAGGTCGCCACCGAGTGGCACCAACTGGTCGGGGCGAAGACGATCGAGGAGGTCACGCCGAACCGTTGGCGGATGTTCAGCGACTTGGACCAGGACCGGTTGCGCATCCCGTTCGGTCACGAACTCAAGACCGGTGAGGTCATGCACCTCGACATCAAGGAGGGCGCCGAATTCGGGGCAGGGCCGCACGGGATGCTCATCGGCACCACAGGTTCGGGAAAATCGGAATTCCTTCGCACACTGATTCTTTCACTGGCCGCCACGCACCACCCGGATCAGGTCAACCTGCTGCTGACCGACTTCAAGGGCGGCTCGACTTTCCTTGGCATGGAGAAGCTTCCACACACCGCCGCGGTGGTGACGAACATGGAGGAGGAAGCAGAGCTCGTCAGCCGCATGGGTGAGGTGTTGTCCGGTGAGCTCGACCGGCGGCAGTCGATCCTGCGCCAGGCAGGCATCCAGGTCGGAGCCGCAGGCGCGCTGTCGGGCGTCGCCGAATACGAGAAGCATCGCGAACGGGGCGCCGACCTCGCGCCGCTACCGACCCTGTTCGTCGTCGTCGACGAATTCGCCGAGCTCCTGCAGAACCATCCCGACTTCATCCA
>NZ_JAVRPS010000145.1:0-4781 GCF_032162105.1 Mycobacterium sp.
CCCTCGGTGATGGTCAGCGAGACGATCCGGGTGCTCGGTGCGGCGATCAGTTCGACGACGGCCTCGGGGTCGTCGGGCGCGTAGCGGTAGTCGACGATCGAGCCGATCACCCGGGGCTCGCGGCTGCCGTCGGGGTGCTCGATCACCAGCGTGTAGAGCCCGTCCTGCGCGGCCATGACGTCGGCCATCCTGCGGTCGGCGGGCATCACCCCGACACCGCAGATGCCCCAGTCCTTGGCGACGCCCGTTTCGAGCAGCTGGTCGACGTACATCGCCTGGTGCGCACGGTGGAAGCCGCCGACACCGAAATGCACTATGCCCACGGTGATCTCGTCGCGGTCATAGCCGGGCTTGGCGATCGGGATCTCTGGCAAGGTCGCTGCGTTGAGCTTCATGACACGGTCACCACTGACTTGACGGTACCCGGCACTCGGTCGGAGTCGACGACGAAACCGCCCACCCGGCCGTGCCGGTAGTAGTGCGTGTCGGATCCGCAGACACTGACCGCGGATACCCGGACCAGCACGTCTCCGGCGGCCGGGGGCGGTATGGGCCGCTCCTCCATCTCGATCCGGCCGGGCTCGACGAGGACGGCGACCCGCATTTTGCTCGAAGTCGAAAGTGTTGTGTACGTCACACTTCACATGTTAGCGTGATGAGCATCTAGCCGCACCCATGAGCATTTGTTCATCGAAAACGAGAGAGGGCGGACCCGTGGCGACACCGACGTCGAACGGCCAAGTGGCCGATTCCGTCGGCGTTGCGGGTTCCACGCCAGAGGACCTGCGCCTCGCATTGCGTGCGGCCACGCTCTACTACCTCGACGGCCTGACGCAGGCGGAGATCGCCGGGCGGCTCGGCGTCTCCCGCCCGACCGCCGGACGGCTGATCGCCCGGGCCAAGGCCAAGGGGCTGGTGCGCATCGAGATCGTCGTGCCGATGACCCTGCAGGACGACTTGCACGCCGAAGAGGAACGCGAGCTCGAGCTGAAGTTCGGTTTGACCGAGGCCGTCGTCACCGGACACGGCATCGATGACGGAGCACCCGGGCGGCCGGCGTGGTTCGCCGGCGTCGGGCGTGCGGCCGCCGCGCTGTTGATGCGCCGCCTGTCGGCCGACGACGTGCTCGGCTTCACCTGGGGCCCGGAGCAGGTGGCGGTGGCGACGGCGCTCGCCCCAGGGGTGGCCAGCTGCCGGACGGTGGTCCAGCTCGACGGCGCCATGTCCACCGCGGCCTACCAGACGGGCATGGAGTTCGTCCTGAGCCGCAGCGCGGAGGTGCTGCGGGCCGGCGCGATCCGCCTGCCCGCACCTCTATATGCCGACCCGTCCACCGTGGTCTCGATGCGCAGCGACTCGGTCATCTCCCGCACCCTGGAAGCGGGCCGCCGCGCCGACGCGATGCTGTTCGGCGTTGGCGCGGCCTCCACCTCGACCACGCTGTTCGAGGGCAGCTTCCTGGACAACCGCATGCTCGACGAACTCATCGGGCTCGGCGCGGTGGGCGAGATCGGCGGTCGCTTCTTCGACGCGGCGGGCACCCCCATCGCCACCGAGCTGGCGCACCGGGCGGTGTCGGTCCCGCTGGAGGACGTGCGTGCGTGCCCGAAGACGATCTTGGTCTCCAGCGGAGCGACCAAGCACGCCGCAACGCTTGGCGCGTTGCGCGGCAAGCTGGCCAAGCTCCTTGTATGTGACATCGATTGTGCCCGTTTCCTTTTGGAATCCCGATAGTGGATGGAGTGAGATGAGAACGCGAACAGCACTACGCAAGCTGTCGGTGTGCGTCGTCGCGGCGGGGTTGACCCTGGCCGCCGGCTGCGCAGGCGCGGGCAGCTTGGGGTCGTCGGATAACGAGGTGACGATCGCGTTGGTGTCCAACTCGCAGATGGCGGACGCCCAGAAGTTGTCGTCCGAGTTCGAGAAGGAGAACCCCGGCGTAAAGCTGAAGTTCATCTCGCTCTCGGAGAACCAGGCCCGCGCGAAGATCACCATGTCGACCGCGATGGGGGGCAGTCAGTTCGACGTCGCGATGATCAGCAACTTCGAGACCCCGCAATGGGCCAAGGACGGTTGGCTACTGAACCTCTCGGACTACGCGAAGAACACCCCGGGATACGACGAGAACGACTTCATCCCGTCGCTGCGGGACTCGTTGTCCTACGAGGGCAACATGTACTCGGTCCCGTTCTACGGCGAGTCGTCCTTCCTGATGTACCGCAAGGACCTCTTCGAACAAGCTGGGATCAAGGTCAATCAGGATCCGAACTACCAGCCGCAGTGGCAGGAAGTCGCCGACTGGGCGAAGACCATCAAGGAGAAAGGGGCGTCCGACGCCGGCATCTGCCTGCGCGGCAAGCCGGGTTGGGGTGAGGTGCTCGCGCCGCTGGACACGGTGATCAACACGTTCGGTGGCCGCTGGTTCGACGACCAGTGGAACGCTCAGTTGAACAGCCCCGAAGTCAAGAAGGCAGTCAACTTCTACGTCGACACCATCAAGAATTCCGGTGAATTGGGCGCCTCCTCAACCGGTTTCCAGGAATGCGCCAACCTGTTCGGTCAGGGCCAGACGGCGATGTGGTACGACGCGACGTCGGCGGTATCAGTTCTCGAGGATCCGAAGACCTACCCGGATCTGGTCGGCAAGATCGGATACCTGCCTGCGCCGATCGTCGAGAAGCCCAACTCCGGTTGGCTCTACACCTGGGCGCTGGGCATCCCGAAGGCCGCCAAGAATCCCGATGGGGCGTGGAAGTTCATCTCGTGGATGACCAGCAAGGATTACATGAAGCTGGTCGGTGAGAAGCTGGGCTGGGCCCGGGTCCCACCCGGCAGCCGAACCTCCACCTATACCGAACTGCCGGAGTACGAAGCGATCGCGAAGTCGTACGGCCCGTTGACGCTGCAGTCGATCACGAACGCGACGCCGAACAAGCCGACGGTGCAACCGGTTCCGTACACCGGCGTGCAGTTCGTTGGGATTCCCGAGTTCCAGGATCTGGGGACGCGGGTAAGCCAGCAGATCAGTGCGGCGATCGCCGGACAGAAGTCCGTCGAAGACGCGCTTGCCCAAGCACAGCAATACGCCGAGGTCGTCGGCAAGAGCTACCAGGAGAAGTGATGACTCTAACTGTCGATACCGAGTCAGACGCCAGTCAGGCGGCAGTGGCGGAACGGGTCCGCAAGATCCGGGAAGCCCAGGACACCGGCGTGAGCCGCGCCGAGGGGTGGCGCAGGCGAGGGCCTCTGCTGCCCGCGCTGATCTTCATGATCGCGGTCACGCAGGTGCCGTTCCTGTTCACCCTGTACTACTCGACGTTGTCGTGGAACCTGGTTCGCCCCGGGTCGCGGCAATTCGTGGGGCTGAACAACTACATCGCGGTGGTCAAGGACAGTCAGTTCTGGTCGGTGGCCGGCAACACCGTCATCCTGATCGTCGGCGTGGTTTTGATCTCGGCGCTGCTCGGCTTGTTGCTCGCCTTGCTGTTGGATCGCGCGTTCCTGGGCCGCGGGGTCGTGCGGACACTGCTGATCACTCCGTTCCTGATCACACCCGTTGCGGGCGCGCTGATCTGGAAGACCACGATTCTCGATCCCAACAACGGCATCCTGAATTGGGTGCTCTCCTTGGTAGGGATCGGCAAGGTCGACTGGATCGGACAGTTCCCGCTGCCGATGGTGATGGTCGAGTTGATCTGGCAGTGGACGCCGTTCATGATGCTGCTCATCCTGGCCGGTCTCACCTCGATGCCTCGCGACCAACTCGAGGCGGGCCGGGTCGACGGGGCTGGCGCGCTCCAGCTCTTCCGGGAGCTGACCCTGCCCCACCTTCGGCGCTTCATCGAGTTGGGCGTGGTGCTGGGTGCGATCTACCTGGTCAATACGTTCGACGCCATCTTCATGATGACGCAGGGTGGACCGGGCGTCGCCAGCGCGAACCTGCCGTTCTACATCTACCAGCGCGCGTTCCTCGGCTTCGACATGGGCCAGGCCGCCGCCATGGGCGTGGTCGTCGTCATCTTCACGATGATCATCGCCAGCTTCGCCCTTCGATTGATCTTCAAATCATTCTCCGGCAAGGAAGAGGCAGCCTGACATGAGTGCCCCGAAGGTAGTTGACAAGACAGCAAGAACCACGGCGACAAGCGATTCCGCGCCCGTCCACAAGAAGAAGTCCAAGAAGTTCAGCCCGTGGACAGTGGTGGCCTGGATCGTCGGCCTCGGATTCTTCTTCCCGGTCTTCTGGATGGTCCTGACGTCGTTCAAGCAGGAAAGCGACGCCGCGACCAGTCCGCCGACGTTGTTCTTCACCCCGACACTGGATCAGTACGCCGCAGTCTTCGATCAGGGCATCGGGCCCGCGATGCTGAACTCGGTGTTCGCGACGGGCATGTCGACGATTCTGGTGCTGCTGCTCGGTGTGCCCGCCGCGTTCGCGTTGTCGCTGCGGCCCGTCCGCAAGACATCGGACGCGTTGTTCTTCTTCATGAGCACGAAGATGCTGCCCGTCGTTGCGGCGATCCTGCCGCTGTACGTGATCGTGTCCAATCTCGGTCTGCTGGACAACATCTGGGCCCTGGTGATTCTCTACACCTCGATGAACCTGCCGATCGCCATCTGGATGATGCGTTCGTTCTTCCTCGAAGTGCCTGGTGAACTCCTCGAGGCCGCCAGCCTGGACGGCGCGAGTCTGTGGCGATCGGTGCGAGAGGTGATCCTTCCGTTGGTCTCACCCGGCATCGCGGCCACTGCGCTCATCTGTGTGATCTTCGCCTGGAACG
>NZ_JAVRPS010000146.1:0-6282 GCF_032162105.1 Mycobacterium sp.
GGACGCGCGGCGAAACTACGTCCTGCCGGATCGTAACATCGCGTCGAAATCCTAGAAGCGTCTCGCCCGTCCTGTCCGCCGGCGCTGTTGGCCGCTCAACCAAACCACCGAAGCCATTCAATGCCGCGACAACGCAAACAGATTGCCAGCGCGCGTAATTGACGGCAGAACGTGATGACTGCGATGACGATCGTGACGTGGTCGATTCGCGACCAGCGCCCGACCGGAGATGGTTGACGCGATGCGGCCACGGCCCGCCGCGCCGCCTGGGCCCCGGGAAGCCAGTGGCACTCGGTGCGGTGCATCCGGCGAGACCAATCGACGCCGCCGCAGCAGACCACTATGTTGCCGCGTGCAACCACCGCGTGACATCGATGCGAACAAACCCAGGTGAGCGCCAATCTCGCCGGCGCCGCCGCCGGAGGGGGCGGGCACCCCGCGGATGCGCAGCTGCAGCGGTGGGCTCACACTGCGCAGGGAGGTGATCTCGCATGTCGTCCAGCTTGGACATTCCCATCACTGTAGACCGCGACAGCCCCGTACCGTTGCGCGAACAAATCGTGTCCGAACTTCGCGGCGCGATCCGGCGCGGACTACTGCGGCCCGGATACCCGATGCCCTCTACCCGCCTGCTGGCGCAGGAAACCGGGCTCTCCCGCAACACCATCGTCGCTGCCTATCTCGAGTTGGAAGGGGAGGGCTGGGTCGAGGGCGCCCAAGGGTCGGGCACCTTCGTAGCTCACCGCGACGACCTCGAGTCGACGCCCGCGACGCCACGGCCGAGCGCTGCACCCAGAGCGATCCCGCTGCTCGACTTGCGGCCCGGTGATCTGGACCCCTCGCTGGTGGCCCTCGGTGACTGGCGCGCGGCATGGCGAAAGGTCGTACCCCGTAGTGCCCCGCCACCGGCGGAAGGTACGCCCGAATTGCGCTGCGCCTTGGCGTCCTATCTCGGCGCGGCCCGCGGTCTGCCGTGCGAGGCCGACGACATCTTTCTGTGCGCCGGAACGGCTGAAGCGTTGGTCGTGCTGGCGTTGGCGTTCGGTTGGGCCGGACGCACCGTGGCGGTCGAAGAACCCGGATATCCCGCGGTACGCGCCGCGCTCACCCGGTTGGGCGTCGACTGGATACCCGTCGATGCAACCAACCCGGAATTGCTGCGTTCCAACCTCGACGCGCTGCCCAGATCCGTTGGCGCGCTCTACATCACTCCCAGCCACCAATATCCGCTGGGTCACCGGCTGGATTCACCAGTGCGCCGCGACCTGCTGGATTGGGCCCAAAAGAACGGCGCCGTAATCGTCGAGGACGATTACGATGCCGAATTCCGCTTCGGCGTTCCCCCGTTGCCCAGCCTGGCCGGCCTCGACGAAGGATCCAACGTCGTCTTCATGGGCACCATGTCCAAGGTGCTCGACCCCGGCCTGCGGCTGACCTATCTTCGCGTCCCCGGGCATCTGCGCGCCGCGGTCGCCGCGACCCGAAACGACCTCGGATCGACCGTCGCCGCCCCCACCCAGGAAGTCGTGGCCGATCTGATCACCACCGGGGTCCTGACCCGCCACATCGCCCGGGTCCGCAAGGTCTACGCCGACCGCCGCCGCGTCATGCTGCGCGAACTGAAGCGACTGCCGGCGATCAGCGGCCTGCGCGGCATCGACGCCGGCCTGCATCTGGTGGCGGACCTGCACAGCGCCTTCGACACCAGCCTCATCGCCCGCCAGGCCCGGGCACGCAATCTTCTCATCGCCGCGCTCGACGAATACCGGGTGACACCAGACCCGGCCAACCCGGCACTGGTGCTGGGATACGCCAAGGTGACTCCCACCGAGATAAAGACCGGCATCGGCGTCCTGGCCGAAGTCCTCGACCGCAGCCGGTGAGTCCCATCTCGACGCGCCCCGGTTGTCGCCGAACTGCGTCGGACCGCTGTAACAGCCGTAGCGCTGCGTTAACACAGTGGTCTCATCTAGATCAGCGAAAGTGGCCTACCAACAGTGGATTCGGGTAATCGAGGATGGAGCGCATGACCACCACTGCCGACACCGCCAAGGACCTCCCCGAGTCCGGCGACCTCGAAGTCCACCGCTACAAACAACTGCAGCGCTGGGCGAGCCGGGACCTGTTCGACGTGCTCGACGCCGGGCTCATCGCACACGTCGGGTTCGTCCGCGACGGCAAGCCCGCGGTGATCCCGATGGCCTACGCCTTCAACGACGACGCGATCCTGATGCATGGCTCCACCGGTGCCGGCCTGAACAAGGCAGCCAAGCGCGGGGTCGACTTGGCGGTGACCATCTCGGTCTTCGATGGACTGGTCTACGCCCAATCGCTGTTCGACTCCACGGTCAACTACCGTTGCGCAGTCATCCTCGGCACCGCCGAGCCGGTTCCCAACGAGGACAAGGAAGCAGCGGTCAAGGAGATCTCGCACCGTCTCACACCCGGCAGATGGGATGAAGTCCGCCCGCCCACCCCGCGTGAACTCGCCGCGACCTACGTTCTGCGCATGGCGCTGGACCAGGCCAGTGTCAAGATCCGGTCCGGACATCCCGACGACGACCCCGAATCGGGCATCTGGACGGGCTATCTACCCTTTCAGACGATCGTCGGTGACCCCGTGGCCCAAGACGGGGTCGACTGTCCGGTAACGCCCGCGGTACACGACGCCAAGGCCCAGTGGGCACGTCGACTGTCCTGACGTCGCGCTCTGGCGACTGAATATCCTGCACCGGAAGGAAACTGGCATGTCTGCTCTCTCTAGTCCCGCCGTCGCCAACAATGGTGCAGTCACGGGGCTTCCAGGATTCGTCGAGGCCCACGGGCGGTGGACACCGCAGCAGCACGCCGCCGCGGGCGAGGTGGCGAAACTGATCTCCGACGACCGGCTGGATCTGGTGCGAGTCGGGTTCACCGACCCCCACGGCCTGGTACGAAGCAAATGCTTGAGCGCCAAGGTATTCGGCGAGGCGTTACACGCCGGAATGGACTGTAGCGCCTTTCCCTTCATCTCCGACACCGGAGGCGACCTCGTCGTGGACCTGTTCGCGCCGGGCGCGGGCGTGGGCATCGCAGACCTCGAAGGATCCTCGGACATCATCATCGTGCCCGATCCGCTCACCTTCCGGATTCTGCCGTGGACGACAGCGCGCACCGGCTGGATCCTGTGCGACGAATACTCCAAGTCCGGTGAGCCACTGTCGCTGTCACCGCGGGCAGCCCTCAAGGCTCAACTCGACCGGCTCGCTCAACGGGCGCAGAGTCTGGTCATCGGACTCGAAATCGAGTGGCATCTCACCCGACTCACCGACCAACCGCTACAGACCGACGACATCGGCGGATTCGGCCGCCCCGGTTCACCGCCGACCGTGGTCCCGGTCAACGTCGGATACCAGTTCAACAGCGACCTGCTCAACGACGCGGTAGCCGGCATCGTCGAACCCCTGTGTGCGACACTGCGCGAGCTGGGACTGCCTTTGCGCAGCGCCGAACACGAATCCGGTCCCGGGCAGCTGGAGTTCACCTTCGAACCCATGGACGCCCTGGCCGCAGCCGACGCTGCGGTGCTCTTCCGAAGTGCGGTCAAACAGATCTGTTGGCGCCACGGCTATCACGCCTCCTTCATGTGCAAACCCGCTCTGCAAGGCTTCGACCCCAGCGGGTGGCATCTGCACCAGTCGCTCAAAGACCTGCAGTCCGGTGAAAACCTGTTCATGTCAACCGATCCCGACCAGCTGCTGTCCACCGTCGCCGCAGACTACGTCGGCGGTCTAGTTCACCACGCCCGCGAGTCCAGTCTGCTGACCGCCCCAACCGTCAACGGCTATCAGCGTTACCGCGACGAACACACCCTCTCACCCAGTGTCGCGGGATGGTCGAAAGACAACCGCGGAGCCATGATCCGGGTCCTGGGTGCACCATGGGACTCCAGCTCGCACATCGAGAACCGCATCGGCGAGCCGGCAGCCAATCCGTACCTTTACATCGCATCGCAGGTCATCGCCGGCATCGACGGGATGGACAACCATCTCGACCCCGGGGCCATGGCCTCCGATCCACACCACCACGACGGACCCGCCATCGCGACCACGTTCGAAGACGCTGTCGACGGACTGGACGGCAGTATGCTGTATCGCCAACACCTCGGCGATCATCTCGTCGACATGCTGTTGCGGATGAAACGCAACGAATGGAAGCGATTCGGCGGCGCGCGCACCGAGCACGCAACGATCGCCAACGACGTCACCGACTGGGAGCAGCGCGAATACTTCCGTTTCTTCTGACCCGAATCCGCCTGCCGCTCAGCCGAAAGGAAAGTACTCGTGCAGATCCTGGTCCTACAGCACGTCGACTGCGAACCGCCTGCTGCCTACACCAGCGAGCTCGGTCGGGTCGGCGAGATCCACACCGTCCGGATGGGCCTCGACGCCCTGCCCGCGGGTACCAACTTCGCGGCGGTGATCGCCATGGGCGGCCCGATGGGCGTGGGGGACCGCGACCACTTCGACTGGATTGATGCCGAAGTCGACTACCTGCGTCGAGCGCTCGCCGAGGGCCTACCCGTGTGGGGGGTGTGTCTGGGCGCTCAACTCCTGGCCGCGGCGCTCGGCGCCATCGTGTACACCGGCGCCGTGCCCGAGGTCGGCGTCGACCGGGTCCGTCTGACCGCCGCGGGGAAGGAAGACCCCGTGTGGGGAAGCTTCGACGCCGAGTTTCCCGTTCTGCAGTGGCATTCCGACACATTTGCGCTGCCCGCCGGAGCCGAACTGCTGGCCAGTTCGGACACCTACCTCCATCAAGTGTTCCGCCACGGCACCAGCTACGGCGTGCAGTTCCACATCGAGGCATCTCACGACCTGGCCAGTCAATGGCTGGAGATCCCCGAATACCGCGCGTCGCTCGAGCAGGCGCATGGACCCGGCGCCGCCTCCGGCTTCCTCGCCCAGCTCAAGAAGGCCGAACAGACGATCTTGGCGCAAGCGGCCAACGCCATGTCGGCGTGGCTGCAGAACTGCGTCCTGAGCCGCGTGCGCTGAGCCGCGATGACGCCTTCTGCTCCCTCGACCGATGACCTGACGTGTCTGAGCAGCCGCGATCTAACCGACGGCTACCGTACACATCGATTCAAGCCCTCCGAAGTCACCGACGCCGTACTCGCGCGGATCTTGGCCACGGGCGACAAGTACAACGCCTTCATCACGCTGTCCGAAGAACACGCGCGCCGACACGCAGCCGACCTCGATCGGCTCATGATGGCCGAGCCCGACCGGATCGGTCCGGGCTTCGGGGTACCGATCACCATCAAAGACATCACGGCGACCGCCGGAATCCGCACCACGCGCGGCGCAGCCCGGACCGCGGAATGGGTGCCCGACTTCGACGCCGAAGCCGTCGCACGCCTCAGGCGTGCCGGCGCGATCGTGCTCGGCAAGACGAACACCTCAGAAGCAGCGTGGAAAGCCGAGGGCTCCAACCCGACCTTCGGGGCCTCCTTGAACCCGTGGGCGCCCACGATGACCCCGGGCGGATCCAGCGGCGGCGCGGGTGTGGCCACGGCAATGCGGTACGGAACCTGGGCCACCGGCACCGATGGCTTCGGCTCCATCCGCGTGCCGGCGTCCTTCTGCCACGTCGTCGGCTTCAAACCCACCCTGGGATCGGTCCCTTACTATCCCGTAAGCACCGAATTCCTCTCCCACATCGGCCCGCTGGCACGCACTGTCGGCGATGCGCGTGACGCCTACCAAATCATGTGCGGCCCACACCGCCGCGACCCGCTCGCCACGACCACCCCGACGCCGGTCATATCCAAGACGCACATGACCATCGGCGCGATCGACGAAGTCGACTCCGACCACGTGGACCCGTTCATCCATGCCGCGTTCGACCAGTTCGCCGCCTGGTTCGACGAGCAGGGCCACCGAACTCGATCCATTCAGCTGCCCGCAGGCGGAGCCGACATCGTCGGCACCATCATCTCCGCCTTCACCGCAACCGATCTCGACGGCGAGACCGACTCCCTGCTCGCCCGCCGCGATCCCGACCTCGTCGCGTTGGCCCACGCAGCCCGAAAACTGTCCGCAGTCGACCTCGCCACCGCGCAGAGCCGCCGCATCGACTACTTCCACGCCGTCGAAGATCTCTTCGATACCGTCGATTACCTCATCTCCCCGACGGTGTCGAGACTGCCATTCCCGGCGGGACAGCACTCGCCGCCGCCGTATCACCAGCAGGTCACGCATTGGCACCGGTGGTGCAGCATGACCTATCCCTGGAACATCG
>NZ_JAVRPS010000147.1:0-11810 GCF_032162105.1 Mycobacterium sp.
TGACGACGGGCGCGAACGCCTCGTTGATCTCGATGGTGTCGATGTCGTCGATCGAAAGACCGGTCTTCTCCAGTGCGTACTGCGTGGCAGGGATCGGCCCCGTCAGCATGTACACCGGGTCGGCACCGCGAGCACTGATGTGGTGGATCCGGGCCCGCGGCTTGAGGTTATGGGCCTGCACTGCGCTTTCTGAGGCCAGCAATACCGCGCTGGCGCCGTCGGAGATCTGGCTGGCCATCGCCGCCGTCAGCCGGCCGCCCTCGACGAGGGTCTTCAGCCCGGCCATCTTCTCCAGCGACGTTTCGCGCGGCCCCTCGTCGGTGACGAAGCCGTCCACCGGGATGATCTCGTTCTCGAAGTAGCCGGCCCGGATCGCGTCCTGCGCCCGCTGGTGGCTGGTGAGCGAGTACTGCTCCATCTCCTCGCGCGAGATGTTCCACTTCTCCGCGATCATTTCGGAGCCACGGAACTGGGAGATCTCCTGGTCGCCGTAGCGGTGCAGCCAGCTCTTCGACTCGTTGGTCGGCGAGGTGAAGCCGAACTGCTCGCCGACGATCATCGCCGAGCTGATCGGGATCTGGCTCATGTTCTGCATGCCGCCTGCCACGATCACGTCCGCGGTACCGGACATGATCGCCTGTGCGCCAAAGGAAATCGCCTGCTGGCTGGAACCGCACTGCCGATCGACCGTGACGCCGGGCACCTCTTCGGGGAAGCCGGCGGCAAGCCACGACAGCCGCGCGATGTTGCCCGCCTGGCCACCGATGGCGTCCACGCAACCGGCGATGACGTCGGTGACGGCGCTC
The DNA here is from genome assembly GCF_032162105.1 of Mycobacterium sp. Lineage (GTDB taxonomy): Bacteria > Actinomycetota > Actinomycetes > Mycobacteriales > Mycobacteriaceae > Mycobacterium. Next base: position 807 of record NZ_JAVRPS010000147.1, read on the forward strand.
GGATCGAGGTCGTTGCGCTCGAACAGGCCACGCCAGGCGGCGGCGCCGAGGTCGACGGGATGCAAGCCGGCCAGCGATCCGTTGCGCTTGCCGACCGCGGTTCGTACAGCGTCGATGACGTACGCCGGTGAAGCTGAAGTCATTTCACAATCCTTCTTTCGTGATGCCGCCAAGGACGATGGCGAGGTACTGCCGGCCGACCTGCTCGGCCGTGAGCGGTCCGCCAGGCTGATACCAGCGGACCGAAACCCATGTGGTGTCCCGGATGAAGCGGTAGACGAGGTCGACGTCGATGTCGGGCCGGAAGCAACCTTCCTTGATGCCCTGCTTGAGGATGTCCACCCACATCCGGCGCTGCTCGCGGTTGCGGGCGTCGACGAACTCGAACTGCGGCAACCCAGACAGCCGCTTGGCCTCGTCCTGGTAGATGACGACCTGCGCGTGGCGGTCCTCGATGGCCTCGAACGAGGTCATGAAGAGCCCCTTCACCCGCTCGAGCGGATCGGCCTCGCGGCCGACGATCTCCTGATACCGCGTGAAGAGCCAGTCGAGGAAGTCGCGGAGGACCTCCTCGACCATCTGCTCCTTGGACTTGAAGTGGTGGTAGAGGCTGCCGGAGAGGATGCCCGCGGAATCCGCGATGTCTCGGACGGTGGTCGCACGCAGACCGCGCTCGGCGAACATCGTCGCGGCGAGATCGAGGAGCTCGTCGCGGCGGCTCGGAAGGGCCTTGTCCACACACGCAGCATATCAACCAAGCGCTTGCTTGGCGACCTGCGGGTCAAATGTCAGCTGGAACTCGTCCAGTACGCCTCGCACGAGTCCCCCGACTGCGTGCTAGCGCTGGTCACGCGCGACCGGGACAGATTGAACTCATACCAGGCGTCGGGGTCGTCGTCGCGGTACATCGCGCACTGTCGGACCTCCTGCGGCAACCGCTGTAGTGCGGGCTCGACATCCGGCGACAAGGACAGCAGGTAGTCAGTGTCCAACATGCCGGTCTGCTCGTAGCGGTCGATGTTGCCTGGATCCGCCTGCACACCTGAAGCCCGTCGAATCCTGGCAGCATCACGTCGAGCACGTCGAGCACGACGAGATCCGGCGTGGTCGCCGCTGCGGTCGCCACCGCCGATGGCCCGTCGATTGCGGTGTCCACCGAGAAGTCCTCAGCGCGCAGCCGGGTGGCCACGGCCGCGAGGATGGTCGGCTCGTCGTCGACCACCAGGATTCGCTTCACGCATGAGACTGTATGTGCCGGGTGTGGTGCTTCCGGGCAGTGTTTGTGAAGATTCCGTGGAGAAGTCGCCGCTCAGGCGCGCTGGCTGGACACCGAGATGACTTCGCCGGTGAGGTAGCTGGAGTAGTCACTGGCCAGAAACGCGATGGTGGCGGCCACTTCCCACGGCTCGGCGGCGCGGCCGAACGCCTCGTCCGACGACAATCGGTCCAGCAGTTCAGAGCTGCTGGTCTTATCCAGGAACTTGTGCCGGGCGATGCTGGGCGACACGGCATTGATCCGGACGCCGAACTCCACGGCTTCGATTGCGCTGCACCGGGTCAGCGCCATCACGCCGGCCTTGGCGGCGGCGTAGTGCGACTGCGAGTGCTGCGCGCGCCAGCCGAGCACGCTGGCGTTGTTGACGATGACGCCGCCGTGCCCGGCACCGCGGAAGTACCGCAATGCCGCACGGGTAGCCCGCATCACCGAGGTCAGCGTGACGTTGAGGACCCGATCCCATTCGTCGTCGGTCATGTCGACGACGGGCGTCTGTCCGCCGAGACCGGCGTTGTTCACCAGCACGTCGAGCCGGCCCATCTTCTCCACGGCCTTCTCGAAGAGCGCATCAACGGCCTCGGTCGAGGTCACGTCGCACACCACCGCCTCGACGCGGCCGAGCCCGAGGCCGGCGAGCTCGTCGCGGGTCTCACCGAGTCGCCGTTCGTGGTAGTCGGAGACCACGACGTCGGCACCCTCGTTGAGCGCCCGCCTTGCCGTCGACGAGCCGATCCCCGTGCCGGCGGCGGCCGTCACCAGGACGACCTTCCCGGCCAGCAGCCCGTGTCCGTCGATCTCCTTCGGCGCGATGGCGAGACTCATTTCAGCCCTTGACCTCTCGTGGCAAACCGAGCACCCGCTCGGCGATGATGTTGCGCTGGATCTCGTTCGAGCCGCCGTAGATGGTGTCCGAGCGGGAGAACAGGTAGAGGTGCTGCCACTCGTCGAACTCGCCACCGGCGGCGACCAAGCCTGCCATGCCCTGCACGTCCATGGCGATCTCGCCGAGTTCGCGATGCCAGTTGGCCCACAACAGCTTCGAGACGCTGTCTTTCCCGGCGGCCTGACCGCCTCCTTCTACGTCCATGGTCGCCAGCGCATAGGACCGCATGCTCCTCAGCCCGACCCAGGAACGGGTCAGCCGTTCGCGAATCAACGGATCGTAGATGGCGCCGGTGTTCTTCGCCACCTCCACCAGGTTGGAAAGTTCACGGGCATAACGGATCTGCTGGCCCAGTGTGGAAACGCCGCGTTCGAACGTCAGCGTGCCCATCGCGACGCGCCATCCGTCGCCTGCCTGCCCGACGACCAGATCGGCTTCGGTGCGGGCGTCGTCGAAGAACACCTCGTTGAAGACGGCCGTCCCCGACAGCTGCACAATGGGTCGCACCTCGACACCCGGCTGATCCAGCGGCACCAGCAGATACGACAAGCCGGCGTGCCGCTTGGAGCCCTTCTCGGTACGGGTCACCACGAAACACCACTGGGACATCTGGGCCATCGACGTCCACACCTTCTGGCCGTTGATCACCCACTGATCGCCGTCGAGTTCGGCGGAGGTCGACACGTTGGCGAGGTCGCTGCCCGCGCCGGGTTCGGAATAGCCCTGGCACCACAGCTCGGTGACGTCGAGGATCTTCGGCAGGAATCGCTTCTGCTGCTCCGGCGTGCCGTAGGCGATCAGCGTGGGGCCGAGCAGTTCCTCGCCGAAGTGGTTGACCTTGTCCGGCGCGTCCGCGTGGGCGTATTCCTCGTAGAACGCCACGCGGTGCGCCACGGACAACCCGCGCCCGCCGTGCTCTTCGGGCCAACCCAGGCAGGTCAGGCCTGCGGCCGCCAGATGCTGGTTCCACGCCCGTCGTTCCTCGAATGCCTCGTGCTCGCGACCCGGCCCGCCCAAACCCTTGAGCGCGGCGTAATCGCCGACGAGATTGTCGGCGAGCCACTGCCGGACCTCGGCCCGGAACTCCTGGACCCCTATCACCCTTGTAGGCTAACCTACCAAGCACTTGCTTTGTTAGAGGAGTCTCGATGGAGAGCGACCGACGCACCATCCCTGGGGTGCTCAACCGGATCGCCGACCGCTACGCCGACCGCGACGCGCTGGTCACCGAGGATCGCCGGTTGACGTTCGCGCAGCTCCGGACCGAGGTCAGACAGGCTGCGGCGGCGATGATCGACCTTGGCGTGAACGCCGGCGACCGGGTGGCGATCTGGTCGCCGAACACCTGGCACTGGGTGGTCGCATGCCTGGCCACGCATTACGCAGGCGCCGTCGTGGTGCCGCTGAACACCCGCTACACCGCCAGTGAGGCCGCCGACATCCTCGCCAGAACCGAGGCCCCGATCCTCATCGGCATGGGCGAGTTCCTCGGCGCCGACCGGGTCGGTGACCTCGACCGCGCCGCGCTGCCCGCGCTGCGCCACGTGGTCCGCGTGCCCGTGCAAGAAGGAGACGACGAGGCGGCCGAATCATGGGACGGATTCGTGGCGCGAGGCACGGACCTCGATGCGGTCGACGCCCGGGCTGGCGCGCTCTCGCCCGATGACGTCTCCGACATCCTGTTCACCTCAGGGACCACCGGTCGCAGCAAGGGCGTGCTGTGCGCGCACCGCCAGTCGCTCGACGCCCCGGCGGCGTGGGCCGCGTGTGGTCAACTCACCAGCGACGACCGCTACCTGTGCATCAACCCGTTCTTCCACAACTTCGGCTACAAGGCAGGCATCCTGGCCTGCCTGCAGACGGGCGCGACGCTGATCCCCCAGCTGACTTTCGATCCCGAGAAGGCGATGCGCACGGTGCAGGAGCACCGCATCACCGTGCTGCCAGGGCCGCCGACGATCTATCAGACGCTGCTCGATCATCCCAAGCGAGGCGACTACGACCTGACGTCGCTGCGGTTCGCCGTCACCGGTGCGGCGACCATCCCGGTGGTGCTGATCGAGCGGATGCAGGCCGAGCTGGACATCGACATCGTGCTCACTGCCTACGGGCTCACGGAGGCAAGCGGATTCGGCACCATGTGCCGGGCCGACGACGACGCGGTGACGGTGGCGACCACGAGTGGACGGCCGATCGCCGACTTCGAGCTCGCGATCGCCGATGACACCGGTGAGGTTCTGCTGCGCGGGCCGAACGTCATGCTCGGCTACCTCGACGACCCCGATGCGACGGCCAACACGATCGACGCCGACGGTTGGCTGCACACCGGCGACATCGGAACCCGCGACGAGAGCGGCAATCTCCGCATCACCGACCGGCTCAAGGACATGTACATCTGCGGCGGCTTCAACGTCTATCCGGCCGAGATCGAACAGGTGCTGGCCCGCCTCGACGGCGTTGCGGACTCGGCGGTGATCGGTGTGCCCGACGAGCGACTCGGCGAGGTTGGTAAGGCCTTCGTCGTGCTCAAGCCGGGTGCTGAACTCGACGAACAGGCCGTGATCGCCTACACCCGTCAGCATCTGGCGAACTTCAAGACCCCACGCTCGGTGGCGTTCATCGACGTCCTGCCGCGCAACCCTGGAGGCAAAGTGGTCAAACCGCAACTGCGAGAGATGACTGGGTAGATCGCACATGGATCTGACATTCGACGACGCGACCGAGGAGTTCCGGGCCGAGGTCCGCGACTTCCTCGCCGCCAACACGTCGCACTTCCCGACGAAGTCCTACGACACCGCCGAGGGCTTCGAACAGCATCGGTTCTGGGACAAGGTGCTGTTCGACGCAGGCCTTTCGGTGATCGCCTGGCCCAAGGAGTACGGCGGGCGTGACGCCACCCTGCTGCAGTGGATCGTCTACGAGGAGGAGTACTTCCGCGCCGGCGCCCCGGGCCGGGCAAGCGCCAACGGCACGTCGATGCTGGCACCGACGCTGTTCGCGCACGGCACGAAGGAACAACGGCTGCGGGTGCTGCCCAAGATGGCCAGCGGCGAGGAGATCTGGGCGCAGGCGTGGTCGGAGCCCGAATCGGGCAGCGACCTGGCCTCGCTGCGTTCGACTGCCACCAGGACCGACGGCGGCTGGAAGCTCAACGGCCAGAAGATCTGGAGCTCGCGGGCGCCGTTCGGCGACAGGGCATTCGGACTGTTCCGCTCCGACCCCGAGGCGCAACGCCACCGCGGGCTGACTTACTTCATGTTCGACCTCAAGGCCGACGGCATCACGGTGCGGCCGATCGCGCAACTCGGCGGCGACACCGGGTTCGGCGAGATCTTCCTCGACGACGTCTTCGTGCCCGACGAGGACGTGATCGGCGAGGCGAACGACGGCTGGCGCGCCGCGATGAGCACGTCGAGCAACGAGCGCGGCATGTCGCTGCGTAGTCCGGCCCGCTTCCTCGCACCCGCCGAGCGGCTGGTGGATCTCTGGAAGAACGATCGGGACCCGGCCTTCACCGACCGCGTCGCCGACGCCTGGATCAAGGCTCAGGCCTACCGATTGCACACGTTCGGCACCGTGACCCGGCTGGCCGGCGGCGGTGAGCTGGGCGCGGAGTCATCGGTGACCAAGGTGTTCTGGTCGGATCTCGACGTAGCGCTTCACCAGACGGCGCTGGACCTTCGCGGCCCCGACGCCGAGCTTGCCGACTCGTGGACCGACGGCTTGCTGTTCGCGCTGGGCGGACCGATTTATGCCGGCACCAACGAGATTCAGCGCAACATCATCGCCGAGCGGCTGCTGGGACTGCCTCGCGAGAGTCAGGGGCAGGCGAAGTGAACTTCGAGATCGACGAACAGCAGCGCGACTTCGCCGCCAGCATCGACGCGGCCCTCGGATCAGCCGACGTTCCTGCCGCCGTGCGGGCGTGGTCGGCAGGCGACACCGGCCCTGGCCGCAAGGTGTGGGCCACGCTGAGCGACCTTGGCGTGACGGCGCTGGCGGTAGCCGAGAAGTTCGACGGCATCGAGGCTCACCCGGTCGACCTGGTGGTGGCCGCCGAACGACTGGGCTACTGGGGTGTACCTGGTCCGGTCGCCGAATCCATTGCCGTGGCGCCGGTTCTGATGGCGGAGGATGAACGCAGCGCCGGGCTGGCCTCTGGTGAGCTGATCGCGACGGTCGCACTGCGGCCGCACACGCCGAGAGCCGTGGACGCCGACACCGCCGGCCTGATCCTGGTGGCCGGCGACGGTGAGGTCCGCGACGGCGCCGCGGGCGAGAAGCATGAATCCGTCGACCCGGCGCGCCGGCTGTTCGACGTCACCGCGGTCGGCGAAGCACAGAAGGCTGATACCGCAAGGGCTTTCGAGTTCGGTGCGCTGGCCACCGCAGCCCAGTTGATTGGCGCCGGCCAAGCCATGCTGGACGCGTCGGTCGAGTATGCCAAGCAACGCAGCCAGTTCGGTCGCGTGATCGGCTCCTACCAGGCGATCAAGCACAAGCTCGCCGACGTCTACATCGCGGTCGAGTTGGCCCGCCCGCTCGTCTACGGCGCCGCGCTGTCGCTTGCCGACGGGTCACCGGACACCGCGCGGGACGTCAGCGCCGCGAAGGCCGCGGCGTCGGAGGCGGCGTTGCTCTCGGCGCGCTCGTCGCTGCAGACGCACGGCGCCATCGGTTTCACTCAGGAGCACGACCTGTCCCTGCTGCTGTTGCGGGTCCAGGCGCTGCGTTCGGCGTGGGGCGACCCGACCTGGCACCGTCGCCGAGTTCTGGAGGCCATGTGAGCGACGAACGGGATCTGTTGCGCGACACCGTCGCCGCGCTGATCGACAAGCATGCCTCGCCGGAGGCGGTACGCGCGGGCATGGCCTCGGAACGCGGCTACGACGAATCGCTGTGGAAGTTGTTGTGCGAGCAGGTCGGTGCGGCCGCACTCGTCGTCCCCGAGGAATTGGGCGGCGCGGGCGGCGAACTCGGCGACGCCGCCGTGGTGCTCGAGGAACTCGGCAAGGGTCTGGTGCCGACGCCGCTGCTCGGCACCACGCTGGCCGAGCTGGCTCTGCTGGCCGCGGACGAACCCGACGCCGACGCTCTGGAGAAACTCGCCGAGGGTGCGTCGATCGGCGCCGTCGTGTTCGACGCGCAGTACGTGATCAATGGCGACGTCGCCGACGTGGTGATCGGAGTCGAGGGCGGCACCCTCACCCGCTGGACGAACTTCGTCTCGCATCCGGCGACGACGATGGATCCCACCCGTCGGCTGGCGCGGGTCGAGACCAAGGACACCACCCCGATCGGCACGGACCCCGGGCTCGCCGACACCGCGGCGATCCTATTGGCCGCCGAGCAGATCGGCGCCGCAGGCCGTTGCCTGGATCTGACCGTGGCGTACACCAAGGAGCGGGTTCAGTTCGGTCGACCCATCGGCAGCTTCCAGGCACTCAAGCACCGGATGGCCGACCTCTACGTCAAGGTGCAGGCGGCACGTGCGGTGGTCAACGACGCGGTCGCGGACCCAACGCCAACGTCGGCCGCCCTGGCCCGGGTCACGGCCAGCGAGGCGTTCAGCAACGTCGCGGCCGAGGCCGTCCAGATGCACGGCGGCATCGCGATCACCTGGGAACACGACATCCAGCTGTACTTCAAGCGCGCCCACGGCAGCGCGCAACTACTCGGGCCGCCTCGGGAGCATCTGCGCCGGCTCGAAGCCGAGGTGCTCTAACCTGGCGGCGGTGAGCACTCCCGACTTTTCCGTGTCGCTGCGGGCGGGGATTCCGCCGTTCTACGTGATGGACGTGTGGCTGGCCGCGGCGGAGCGCGAGCGTTCGCACGGCGATCTGGTGAATCTGTCGGCCGGACAGCCCGGCGCCAAGGCACCCGCGCCGATTCGTGCGGCTGCCGCGGACGCGCTGGCCAACGACAATCTCGGGTACACCGTGGCGCTCGGGATCCACGAACTGCGCGAGGCGATCGCCGCGTCCTACGCCGACCGGCACGGCATCACCGTCGAGCCCGACGACGTCGTCGTCACCACCGGGTCGACGGGCGGCTTCCTGCTGGCCTTCCTGGCGTGCTTCGACGTCGGCGATCGTGTCGCGGTGACCAGCCCCGGCTATCCCTGCTACCGCAACATCCTCTCGGCGCTGGGCTGCGAGGTCGTCGAGGTGCCGTGCGGTCCGGACACCCGGTTCCAGCCGACTGTCGAGATGCTCGCCGCGATCAGCCCACCCATCAAGGGGGTGGTGATCGCCAGCCCGGCCAACCCGACCGGGACGGTGATCCCGCCCGCCGATCTGGCCGCCATCGCGACGTGGTGCGCCGACTCCGGCGTGCAGTTGGTCAGCGACGAGATCTACCACGGTCTGGTGTATCCCGGTGCGCCGCCGACGAGTTGCGCATGGGAGACCTCGCGCGACGCCATCGTGGTGAACAGTTTCTCGAAGTACTTCGCGATGACCGGCTGGCGGCTGGGCTGGCTGCTGGTGCCGCGACCGCTGCTGCGCGCCGTCGACCGCCTGACGGGGAACTTCTCGATCTGCCCGCCGACGCTGCCGCAGAAGGCCGCCGTCGCCGCGTTCGCGCCGGAATCGATCGTGGAGGCCGACGCACTGGTGGAGCAGTACGCGGTCAACCGCGAGCTCCTGCTGCGGGGGCTGCCGGAGATTGGCCTCGGCCGGCTGGCCCCGGCGGACGGCGCGTTCTACGTCTACGCCGACATCTCGGACTACTCCACCGATTCGCTGGAGTTCTGCGCAAAGCTGTTGGCCGACACCGGGGTTGCGATCGCACCAGGCATCGACTTCGACACCGTACACGGCGGCGCGTACGTGCGGTTGTCGTTCGCGGGCCCGACGAGCGACATCACGGAGGCACTGCGCCGGATGGGTCCCTGGTTGGCCACGGTGGGTTAGCGAGCCCTAACCGATCGTCGTGGCCGCATGCCTGTGAGAGGATCCATGCATCGCATCGGCGCGATGGCTCGACCTTGCGCCGGTTTCATCCGGGTTGGCCTCTGAACCTCACCGAACGCGAACTCGTCGATTCGGTGTGTTGGTCGACACCCCGTCACCCTCGGAGAGCCCCCGAGATGATTGGAGTCCCCATGTCCGCTGACGAATTCCACGAGCGTCACGACCGGTCCATCAACGTGATCACCGGCGTCGTCGTCCTGCTAGATGCCGCGCTGGCGTGGCTCGTAGCGACCCTCGCCGTCGCGGAATCGATGAGCTGGCCGGTGCTCGCCATCCTGCCGTTCACCCTCCTCTTCGGCCTACTGGTCGGCGCGGTCATCCGCGCGGTCGCGACCGGCCCGATACGCTGGCTCAGCATCGTGGGACGCGGCGTGGTCGCGATTGCGGTCGGGGCCGTCGTCGGTGAGCTCGCCGCAATCGTCCTCTTCGGCAGCACGATCGACCGCCGCCTCGACGAGCAGACCGCTCGCGACGCCCTCACTGTGCCCGCCGTCGCGCAGGCTTCTGCCGACCTCGACCAGACGCGTGGCGCCCGTACTGCGCTCGACGCCGCGGTCGAACGGGCGCGAGCGGATCGTGACGAGGCGTTGGTCGTCGCACGCTGCGAGTACAACCCGTCGCCGGCATGCCCCCAGACCCGCATCACTGGCGTGCCTGGTGCCGGACCCGAAACGCGAACGGCGAAAGAGCTTCTCGCGGATGCCCAGCGAGAGGTGGACAATGCCGAGGCCGCGCGTGACCGCGGAACACCCGAGCTGGACTCGAAGATCACCAACGCCGAGCAGTGGCTTGCGCAGGCTCGCACTACCGCGATCGCGGGGGCGGATCACGGACTAGGGGCGCGCTGGGTCGCGATGAACGCCTATACGTTCTCCAACGTCGGCGCGCTCCTGCTGCGCCTGTTCACGATCACGTTCTTCACGTTGCTGAGCCTGCTGCCGCTGATCTTCAAGTCGTGGCGCGGCGAGACGACGCACGATCGCGGCGCGGCCGCCCGCGCCGAGCGCGATCGCGCGGAGCTCCTGGCAGACACGGCGATTGCCGTCAAACGTGCCGAGGTGCGCGCGGCCACCGAAATCATGTGGGCCGACCAGCAGCTCGCCAATGCCCGCCTCGCCGTCGAGGCACAGACCGAAATCGACCGCGCGCACCATCGCCGCCGGGTTACCCAGGCACTCGACGGTCCGGTCCATGCGACATCGCAGCGCGAATCCGTGGACGACGACGTGAACCTACAGATCACCGCCAAAGCGGACACACCGGAGAACCTGCCGGCACGGGTCGAATCGGGCGGTGCGGTTGAACCGCGTGGTGGGTGGAGCACCCCGCAGATCCCGACGATTCCGGACGTCACCAAGGCCGCCGCTCGCTGGATTCGTCCGCTGGTGCCGCCGTTCGTTGCCCGCGCGGTCGACACCACCGCCCAACCGCTGAGGGCCGCGCGGCAGGTGTTCGAAGAAGTCGAGGAGATCACGTTCTTGCTCAAGCGCACCCACAAGGTGACCGTCAACTCCGATGAGAGCGAAGAGCAGCCGCGACAGCTCGGATCCACAGTCACCGAAGCGAGGCCGGATGCCCAATCGGAGCGCCCGTCGTTGGGGCTCACCGGGCGCGAACGGCAGGCCGAGTTGCCGGAACAGAATCGACCGGGTGAATTGCCCGGAGCTGACGGCCCACGCCAACTGCCGCCTGCGGAGTAGTTCTACCGCTATCAGAAGGGTGGTGGTTGGTAGTTGGCGGCCAGCGTGTTGCCTCGTGTCAAGATGCGCGCGTAGGGCTCTTCGTTGCCTCATTTGAGGGTGCGCGCTTGTTGACACGGGCTCCGGCTTTGCTGGTGGTCATTGTGAGGAGCTGGGTGGTCAGGGCTTGGA
>NZ_JAVRPS010000148.1:0-16780 GCF_032162105.1 Mycobacterium sp.
GCCATCACGGTCCTGCTCGCCGCCGTCGCCTGGTGGTACCTGCGGCACACCGCCGGGGGTCGTCATTTCCTCGGCATCGGGGGCGACGCCGTCGCCGCCCGGCTCGCCGGAATCAGGGTGCAGCGCCGGGTCCTGCTGACCTACGTGATCACCGGTGTCCTGATCGGGCTGGCCTCGATCTTCACCCTGGCGAAGGGCACCTCGAGCCTCGACCAATCCGTCGGCAACGGACAAGAACTCGCGGTCATCGCCGCAGTGGTGATCGGTGGTACGTCGATCATGGGCGGTCGCGGCTCCGTGCTCGGCACTCTCCTTGGCGCGCTTCTCGTCCAAACCGTGAAATCCGGCGTCACCCAACTCGGCTGGCCCTCACAACTATCCGACCTCTTCGTCGGAATCTTCATCGTCCTCGCTGTCGGAACCGATCTAGTGCGCCAACGCGCGAGGAGGTCGGCGTGAGCTTGGACACCGCCTCGCCCATCACCGAGAAACCTGCTGCCCGGCCGCTGGCAAACCGGATCCTGGAAGCCGTCATGACGCAGCGAATCGTGCTGCTCGGCGTGCTGATCGTCGGCGTCGTTCTCGTGTTGATGTACCTGAGCGCCAACGGATACCTCACCGGTGAGTACGACTTCGACTACATGTCAGCCACTCTCATCGACGCCGTCCCACTGGCCATGCTGGGATTCGCCGAACTCATCGTGATCGTGTCCGGCCGCGGCGGTATCGACCTCTCCGTCGGTGCGATGGTGTCCCTGGTCGGGATGATCTTCGGATTCGCCTACGGCCAGTGGGGATGGCCGCTGTGGGCGGCGATCCCGCTCGCCCTGCTCGTCGGCGGCGTCCTCGGGGGCGTCAACGGATTCCTCATCGCCCACATCGGCTTCCCTGCCCTCATCGCGACCCTGGCCACCTACTACGCCTACAAGTCCGTCGCACTGGTCATCAACGACCAGAAACCCATCAACAGCACGCAGATCCAAGACCTCTACTCGCTGACCGGGTCCGTCCGCATCCCGTTCATCGGCGACTACATCCCCGACGTCCCGCTCGGGGTGTTCACATTCCTGGTTCCCGTGCTTGTCATCCTCTGGCTCGTCCTCGGCCGCGGCACCTACGGACGCAGGCTCTACGCCGTCGGCACCAACGACACCGCCGCCCGATGGGCCGGCATCGGCGTCGCCGGTACCCGGATGCGGGCCTACATTCTGTCCGGAGTCCTCTCAGGTCTGGTCGCGGTGTACATCACCGCGGAATTCGCGTCCGCCCGGCCCGACGCCGGAACCTCAGGCAACGGCCTTGCGCTCCCGGCGATCACCATCGCCGTCCTCGGCGGCGTCGCCATCACCGGTGGCATCGGACGCTTGGCCGGCGTCCTGCTCGCCACCGTGCTGATCGTCTGGCTCAACGCCGGCATCATCCTGTACTTCGAAGGCAACGCAGGCACCCAGTTCCAACTGCTCGCCCTCGGCGTCGTCCTCATCCTCGCCGCACTGCTCAATGGATTGACCACCGGCAGGTTCCGCGGCACCGGTTGACCAATGGTCAACACCCCCAATGCAGTTCACGTCTGCTCAAGAATGGAGAGAAACTGATGCGTGTTCTCGATACCTTCTCCCTCACCGGCAAGCGCGCCCTCGTCACGGGCGGCAACCGCGGCCTCGGGTTGGCCTTCGTCCGGGGGCTGGCCGAGGCTGGCGCCGAAGTCGTCTTCGTCTCCCGGGACGCCGATCGCAACACCGCTGCCGTGGCTGCACTGGCTGAGGAGGGGCTGAACGTCCAGGCCTTCGAGGTCGACATCACCGCGCCCGACGGTCCCGCCATCGCCGTCGAAGGCGCCGTGGAACGGCTCGGCGGGCTCGACCTGCTGCTCAACAACGCCGGCCTGGCGATCCATCGGCCTGCATTGGAGATCAGCGACGAGGAGTGGGATCACGTCTTCGACGTGAACACACGGTCCCTGTGGCGGCTCAGCCGAGTTGCCGGCGCCTACATGAAGGACCATGGCGGCGGCAACATCCTCAACGTCGGCTCGATCAGCTCCATCATCGTCAACCGTCCGCAGTGGCAGCCTTCCTACAACGCGTCCAAGGCAGCGGTACACCAGCTCACGAAGTCCCTGGCAGCGGAATGGGCTCCGTACAACATTCGGGTCAATGCCATCGCCCCCGGCTACGTGAAGACCGAAATGGCCCCCGTTGACAACCCGGACTTCCGCCAGCACTGGATCGAAGACGTCCCAATGAAGCGATTCGCCCTACCCGAGGAAATCGCCCCCACCGTCGTTTACATGGCCTCCGACGCGTCCGCGTTCATGACCGGATCTGTCGTCGTCATCGACGGCGGCTACACCATTTACTGATCCTAGGAGGTCCGTTCGGCGCGCGTGGTCCACCGACGGAGGCTCAGAAGTAGCCGCTTCCAGGCAGTTTCGTGCCGCGCACGTGGTAGGCGCCGATTGCCTGCGCCTTATACGAGGTGGGGTTGTGCGATGCCAGCGTCCGGATGTTGCGCCAGTGCCGGTCCAGGAGGTGGGACTGCCGCACCACCGACGCTCCGCCGACGTCGAAGATCTGGGACGCCGCCTTCTGCCCAAGCGCATCGACGACGACCTTGGCCGACGCCGCCGCAAGCGACGCCCGGTGCGCGAGCTCGAGATCCGGGTCGGTGCCCTGAACCGCCGCGTCGAAGGCGATCGCGAGGGCGTCGGCCGCGGCCAGCACGGTGGCCTCGGCCGCGAACGCGGCGCTGGCGATCTCACCGATCTCGCGCTGCAGCAACGGATCGTCCGGTGCCGACGGCGACGGCGCCCACGCGAAGCTGCGCGCCCGCTGGTGCACGTGCGCGACGGCGTCGGCGCGCAGCGCGTGCAACACGCCGGCCTCGAGCGCGGTCACGTACAGCTGGAAGAACGCGCCCGACAGGTAGAGCGGCGGCGGCTCGCTGTCGGTGTCCGGCGGTGCGAATTGCAGCGTCTCGTCCGGCGTCACCGCGACGTTCTCGAAGGTCGCGGTGCCGGTGCCGGTGGCGCGTTGCCCCATGCCGTCCCAGTCGTCGAGCACGGTGACGCCGGCCCGATCGGTGGGCACCAGCGCGATCACCGTCGCACCGTCGGGGTCACTCGCGAGCACCTCGGCGTAGTCCGCGTACAGCGTGCCGGTGGTGAAGTACTTGGTGCCGTTCAACCGGAAGCCGTCGCCATCGCGCGTGAGTCGCGTCTTCCAGCTGAACGCCCCGGCCGGCGTCGAACCGAGCTCGGTCGACGCATTGCCGACGATCGCGCCGCGCAAAGCCAGATCGGTCACGCGTCGCCGTTGGTCGGCGTCGAGGCGCAGGCGCTCCTCGACGTGAGCGAAGTGGCCGCGCAGGATGTGCGCTACGTTCACGTCGACGGTCGCCAGCGCGATCACGACGGCGAACAGCTCGCGCAGGCTCGCCCCGCCGCCGCCGTCCTCGCGGGGAACCCGCAGCGCGCCGAGGCGCTCGCGGCGGACGAGATCGATTGCGGCGAACGGCCGCTCGCCGGTGCGCTCCCGCTCGAGGGCGCCTTCGCCGATGGCGGCGATGAGCCGGGCCAGCCGGTCGGAGCCGTAGGTCAGCGATTCGGTGTGGGATTCTGTCACTGTCATCGGGTTACCTCCTGGGTGACACGGCGGTAGCGCGCCGCGCGGTGGGTTTCGGGCAGGCGTGGGCCATGCCCAAACAGCTTGTGGCGCAGGGTGCCTTCGTCGTAGGACGTCTTGTATGCCCCACGTCGTTGCAGTTCGGGCACGACGTACTCGACGAAGTCGACGAACGAGCCGGGGGTGATCGCATTGGTGAGGTTGAAGCCGTCGACGTCGGTCTCCTCGACCCACTCCTGCAGGTCGTCGGCCACCTGCGACGGCGAGCCCACGGTGAAGCCACCCTCCGCGTCGATCGCGTGCGCGTCAACGAAGTCGCGCAACGTCCACTGGCCCTGGCCGAACATCGCCACCGACGACTTCAGGTACTCGTTGTCGGTGACCGCGACCGGGTCGTCGAGGTCGAAGCGGACAGGTCGGTGCCCAGCCAGCCCGACCACAACGCGAGCGCACCCTCGGGGTCGGTGTAGCGGCGGAGGTCGTCGTACCGTGCCCGGGCCGCGGCCTCGGTGGCGCCGGTGACCACGACGTGGCCGTTGACGATCTTGACGTCGTAGGGGTCCCGCCCTGCGGCCACCGCGCGGGCGCGGATGTCGGCCGCGGCCTCGCGTAGCACCTCCTTGGTGGGCGCGCCGATGAAGATGACCTCGGCGTTCTCCGCTCCGAACTGCTTGCCGCGGTTGGACGCACCGGCCTGGTAGAGCACAGGACTGCGCTGCGGTGACGGTTCGCACAAGTGGATGCCGGGGACGCGAAAGTGCTTGCCCTCGTGCCCGATCGGGTGCACCTTCGCCGGATCGGCGTAGTGCGCGCGGCCCACTTCGGTGCCGACGGCGTCGTCCTCCCAGGACCCCTCCCACAGCTTGTACAGGACCTCCGTGTACTCGTCGGCGATGTCGTAGCGGTCGGCGTGCGGCGTGATCGTGTCCAGACCGTGGTTGCGGGCCGCGCTCTCCAGATAGCCGGTGACGATGTTCCAGCCGACGCGCCCCTTCGTGAGGTGGTCGAGCGTGGACATCCGGCGCGCGAACGAATACGGGTGCTCGAACGACGTGGCCGCCGTGATGCCGAACCCGAGGTGCTTGGTCACGGCCGCCATCGCAGGCACCACCAGCAGCGGGTCGTTCACCGGCACCTGCGCACCAGACCGCAGGGCTGCCTCGGGCCCGCCGCCGTACACGTCGTAGATGCCGAGCACGTCGGCGATGAAGAGCCCGTCGAACAGCCCGCGCTCGAGCAGCTTGGCCAGGTCGGTCCAGTATTCGAGGTCCTTGTAGCGCGCGGCCTGCGACTCCGGGTGCCGCCACGTGCCTGCCACGATGTGCGACACGCAGTTCATGTCGAACGCGTTGAGATGGATCTGGCGGGTCACGGATTGGCCTCCGAGGACGGGTTCGGCGTCGGCGGCAGGCAGACGATGGCTCGGTCACCATGGCGCAACGGCGTTCGGAGGGATAGTCATGGAATCGACGCGATTCTTTGTCGCGGGCATTCGCCAACCTGCGACGCTAGGGTGAGTGCCGTGCGGAATTCAGAGACGTTGGCCCGTCGCGGGATTCGGGCCGGGCTGGCTCTCGCTGCGGTGATGTTGTCGGCGTTGCCCAGCGCTGGGATCAGCGCAGCGCAGGGTGATCCGAATGCCCTGTGGAACATCGTCAACGGCAGCTGCGTCCCGTACCAGCAGCAGAACGGTGATCCCGCCCCCTGCGCGCAGGTCGACCTGGGCGCAGGCGAGGAGAAGGGGTATGCGGTGCTCAAGGACCTGGTCGGGCCGCTGCAGTTCCTCCTCATCCCGACCGGTCGTATCACCGGCATCGAGAGTCAGGAGATCCTGGCGCCGGACGCCACCAATTACTTCGCGGCCGCCTGGCGCGCACGCTCCTTCGTGGAGGAGCGCGCCGGACGGGCGTTGCCGCGCGATTGGCTGAGCCTCGCGATCAACTCCGAGCAGGCACGATCGCAGACGCAGTTTCACATCCACGTCGACTGCGTGCGAGCCGACGTACACGAAGAGTTCATTCGGCACGCTTCGGAGATCGGTACCGAATGGACCTCGTTCCCGGTGCCGCTAGCCGGCCATCACTACAGCGCCGTCGCTGTGCGCGGCGAGGATCTGGATGCGGTCAACCCGGTAACGCTCCTGGCCGACGGCCTCCCTGGCGCACGCGCCGCGATGGGCGACCAGACGCTCGTCGTGGTGGGCACGGTGGGCCCAGACGGCGAGCCGGGGTTCGTCGTTCTCGCCGATCATGCGGATGCGGCCACCGGCGACAGGGGGAGCGGAGAGTCGTTGCAGGACCACACGTCCTGTGCCGCCCCGGTGACCGGCAAATAAGTCGGTTACGGCGAAAGTGTCTCGGCGCCAGGGGAGTTCGGTCGTGGACAGGACACCACGACGTAGCCGATGGGGATGCCGGTCTTGGTGGCGATGCACTTGCGCGCCGCCAACTCGACCGTGGCACGGCGGCTGGTGTGGGTGACGCCGCCGATCTCGGGGATCCGGATCAGCCACCCGTCCAGTTCGCGGCTGACTTCGATGTCGAAACACTGACCGATGGTCGGCCAACTGACGCGGCGAGTGGTGCGTTGGCTGCGAACGGTGCGAAGCAGCGGTGCACGCCTCGTGGAGGGCTGGGTGGGCATGAGAGCTTTCCTGAGTCGACGACGAACCGCGCGCAAGAATAGTGCGCATCGAGCCGGAAACCCAATCGGTCTAGGCCCTGTCAAACTTCGATGCGCTCGCCCATGATCACCGTCCGGTCCTCGGGCAGGCCGAAGTAGTGGCTGGCGTCGGCGCTGAACTTGGCGGTGGCGATGAACAGCCGTTTGCGCCAAGCCGACATTCCTGGAGCCTTGCCCCTGGCCAGTTCCAACTTCGACAGGAAGTAGGAGGCGTCGTCAACGGCGACTGGGCCTTCGGTCTGCGCCGGGTCGAGCAGGCGGAGCGCACCGGTGACGTTCGGCGTTTCCATGTAGCCGAAGTTCGCGGTGACGTGGATGATTCCGTCCTTCTCGTAGCCAAGCGCATCGACTTTCACCCGCTCGGAGTCTGAAACGCGCGGGATGGGCAGCGTTTCGATGGCCATGATGACGCACTGTTCGTGGCGTACGTGGTTGTGCTCGACATTGGCCCGCATCGCCAGCGGGGCGGTCTCCTTGCCGCGGTTGAGGAATACCGCCGTGCCGGGCACTCGCACCAAAGGCGGCTGGCAGTTGGCGATCTCGTCGACGAACTCGCGCAGCGATCCCTCGGCTTCCTCCCGTTCTCGGGTGACGATGATTCGTCCTTGCTCCCAGGTCCGCATCACCGTGAACGCCACCATCGCGATCAGGAGCGGCAGCCACGCCCCGTGGACGAGTTTGGTCAGGTTGGCCGCCAGGAATAGCAGGTCGATCAGCACCAGGGCGCCGCCGCCGATGAGCACCAGCCATAGCGGGGTCTGCCACCGCGTCCGCGCGATGTAGAGGAACAGCAGTGTGGTGATGGTGATCGTTCCGGTCACCGCCATGCCGAACGCGTACGCCAGGGCGGCGGAGCTTCGGAACGAGAACACCAGGACCAGCACGCCGACCATCAGAATGGCGTTGATCGACGGCACGTAGACCTGGCCGTAGGCCGACGCCGAGGTGTGCACCACGCGCAGCCTCGGCAGGTAGCCGAGTTGTGCTGCCTGCGACGCCACCGAGTAGGCCCCGGTGATCACGGCCTGGGACGCGATGACGGTGGCGGCGGTGGCCAGCAGCACCATCGGCAACCGCGCCCATTCCGGAGTGAGCAGAAAGAACGGCGCACTCACCGTGGTCTCGTCGCCGAGTATCAGCGCACCCTGGCCGAAGTAGCTGAGCACGCACGCAGGCAGGACGAGGAACAGCCACCCCAGGACGATGGGCCGCCGACTGAAGTGGCCCATGTCGGCGTACAGCGCCTCCGCGCCGGTGACCGCCAGCACGATCGCCGCCAGCGCGAAGAACGCGATGTGGAAGTGCCCGGTCATGAACTTCAGCGCATAGAACGGCGAGAGCGCCTTGAGGATCTCCGGATGACCGAGGATGCCGTTGACGCCGCAGGCGCCGATGGCGGTGAACCAGAGGATCATCACCGGCCCGAAGAAGCGGCCGACGATGGCGGTGCCCTGGCGCTGCACGGCGAACAGCGCCACGATGATCACCGCGGTGATCGGCACGATCCACTGTTCGAGGTCCGGTTGGACCACCTTGAGCCCCTCCACGGCCGACAACACCGAGATCGCGGGGGTGATCATGCTGTCGCCGAAGAACAGCGCGGCGCCGAAGAGGCCCAGCGCGGCAAGCATCAGGGCGGTGCGACGACGGCCGTCCGCCACGCTCCACCGGCGCAGCATGGTGATGAGCGCCATGATGCCGCCCTCACCGTCGTTGTCGGCGCGCATTACCAGGCTGATGTAGGTCAGGGTGACGATGATCATGACCGACCAGAAGATCACCGACACGACGCCGTACACGTTGTCGGTGCTGATCGGCACGGGGTGCGGGTCGGCAGGATTGAAGACCGTTTGGATCGTGTAGATCGGGCTCGTCCCGATGTCACCGAACACGACCCCGAGCGCGCCGACCACGAGGGCCAGTCGGATCGGGCTTGCAGCGGTCTCGGATGTCGGGTGCACGGCTAGCTCCTCGAGTCGTGACCGCATGGCGAGGCGGCGGATCAACTGTAGTTCGGCACGGTCGATCGCAGCACGCCAACGCCGGCTGTTGGTCGGCCCGCAAGGATCTGCCTCTCAGGCGTAAGAAAACCGTTAGGAGGGTCCTCGCGCCCCCGCGGATGCCCGTAGAACCGATGGCGTGACCGAGGAAAAGGACTGTCCGATCGCGCGCCTGGATCTGGGTCGCGATCCCGCGCCGCAGCGGCCCGTCGCGAGGTGGTGGGCCCGCGTCCTCGACGGGCAGCGGTCGTGGGGTTCGATCGACTTCGTCGCGAGCCGGCAGGGGTTTCGAAGCTACCGATTGGTCGTGTTTCCTCCGGGGATCACCGACGTCGAGCGGCGACTGCTGCGGTTGTGGCAGCGCTGGCCGATCTGGGGTGCGCTGGTCTGGCTGCTGGTCGTGATTCCGTTCGGCGGCACCCCGAGCGCGTCGATGGCCGCGGTGGCCGCGACCGTCCTGTACGTGGGCACCGGTGCAACGCTTTTCATGATGCTGGGCGACGTGCGGACGCGGGTGCGCGCGATGTCGGTGGTGCTCGTCGCCGGGTATTCGAAGTTGGGCGACGTCGCGACGTACACCGAACTGAAGGCGTTGGTGGCCATCCTGTGCGCCGCCGACGAACTGCGCGAGCAGGGCGGTATCTCCCCGGCTCAGCACGAGGCCGTCTGGTGGCGGGTGTACGACCGTCTCGGCCGAGACACCGCTGGAACGACCCGAAGTGGAAGGGCGCACTGATGGCTGACCTGTTTCAGGTGATTTCGGTGATGGGCGGGGTAGCCGCCGTCTTCGCCGCGTTGGGCTACGTCAACCGCCGTGGCGCCAGTCGAAGCTGTGACGAGTAGGGCGATCAGGGCAGGTGTGCGGTCAGCAGCCAGCCGGGCACCGACTTGCATCCGTTCGGCTCGTCGCGGACATCCCCGAACGGCAGCACCGAGAAGCCTTCTGGCAGACGGCCGTGAAGGCGGGCGGGCCTGATCTCGTCGACCGTCCAGTACTTCGACACGACGTCACGCAGCTCATCGTCGGTCACGGCGTTGGCCGGGCCGTCGGGCATGCTCGCCCGGTCGAAGACCAGCACGAAGTACGACGCCCCAGGAGCGGCGGCGCGCACGATCGACCGCAGGTATCCCTCTCGCGCCTCGACGGGAATGGAGTGGAACAGCGTGCTGTCGACGATCGTGCCGAAGCGACCGTCGTATCCGGTGAAGTCGCTGATGTCAGCGACGTCGAAGGTGGCGTTCGTCAGCCCGCGCTTGGCGGCCTCCGCCCTGGCGAGATCGATGGCGGTCGGCGACAAGTCGAGCCCGACGGTGGTGTGGCCGCGTTCGGCGAGGTCCAGTGAGATCGCCGCCTCACCGCATCCCACGTCGAGCACGTCGCCGTGGAACTTCCCTTGCTCGATCAGCGCGGCGAGCTCGGGCTGCGGTTCGCCGATGCTCCACGGCGGTTTGGGGCTGTCCCCGAGACCGGGGACCTCGCCCCGGTAGGCGGATTCGAACGTGAAATCCCTTGGTGCGGTCATGATTAACCTTTCTACCCTTTGGTGGCCGACGGTTCGACTGAGTTGCGGGACCAGCGAAGGCGCAGCACCGTTGCGGTCAGCAGCACGAAGGCCAGCACAGCGGTGGTGGTGCGCACGACATGGGCCAGTTGCCAACGGTCACGGACAGCCGACCAATCGGCCGGCGGGGCCACGACGGACCAGCTCAGCTGGGCGGTGTTGATCGGCACGCTGATCGACACACTGATCACAATGGTCACCAGCAGCAGGAGCACGGCGGTCAGCGCGAGCCAGCGACCGCCGTCGCGCCGGCGAATCAAGGCCAGGGCCAACGCCGCCGAGCCGAGCATGGCCGGCACCAGGAGCCCGGTGGCCAGGTCATCGAGGTGAGCGAGTTCGATGAGGCGGACCTGGGTGTACACCGTGGCCCCGTAGCTTCGCAGGCTGGCTTCGAAGACCAGGACGGTGGTGAGGAATCCAGCGAACAGGCCGCTGAAGAGTACGGCGACGAAGGCGGTCGGCGTCACGATCCGCGTCACGAGGCGGCGGCTTCCCGCCGGATCATCTGCCAAAGGCTTGGGGTGCCCTCGGTGGTCGAGATGATGACGGTCCGCCGCGCGCTCGCCGAGTCAGCCGCCAGCGACAGCAGGTAGTCGGCCAGGTCGATGCGCGCGGTGAACGCGCCGACGGGATCGACCTCCCCGCGAACGTAGTCGGTGCGTTCGGGCAGGTCGAACAGACCCGATGGGCGAACGACCGTCCAGTCCAGGCCGCTGTCACGGACGAGGCTCTCCATGCGCCGGACGTCGTCGTACACGGTCTTGCCGATCGTCCTGGTGAGAATCGGCTCCACCAACCGCAGCGTGAGCGAGGAGTGGCTGCGACGAGTGGGGTACGCAGCCGTCGAGCTGACCACGACCAGTCGCCGCGCCCGAGCGGCGTGCATGGCGGCCACGATGTTGGCGGTGCCCACCGAGTACGTGTCGACCGGCTCGCGGGTGAACGAGACGCCGAGCGTGGACACGACGGCGTCGACCCCCACGACGATCGGCAGGACGGCGGACGCGTCCCGTACGTCGGCCTCGACCACCGTCAAACCCGGCCCGGCGAGCGGGAACTCACGCGGGCGGCGGGTCACCGCCAGAACTTGGTGTCCTGCATCAAGGGCCAGTGCGGTCGCCAGGCGGCCGGTCTGCCCGTTGGCGCCAAATATTGCCAGCTTCACGGTAGCTCCTAATCGTCACTGATAGTGATCATCACACTACGTGACAATCATCCAGAGTGCTAGTGTGCGCCAATGGAAGATCGGCCGACCGGCATCGCCGCGCTCGACGAACGCATCCCGTTTCTGCTGTCCCAGCTGGGCTCTCACGTCGCCGCCGAGTTTCAGCGCCGGATGAGCGGCATGGGCGTGGAGCCGCGGACCTTCGCGGTGCTCATGGCGCTGGCGACCGAGAACGGCCAGTCCCAGCGTCAGCTGTCGGCCCGACTCGGCATCCACCGCAACGCGATGGTGACCGTCGTCGACGCCCTCGAGGCCGACGGACTGGTCAAACGCATGGCCCATCCCGAGGATCGCCGCGCCTTCGCGGTCACTCTCACCGATCGAGCCCGCAGACTCCTGCCCGACCTCGACGAGGCGACCGACGCGCTCGAGGACACGGTCACCGAGCCGCTGTCGGCCGGTGAACGAAACACCCTGCGCGAGCTTCTGCAGCGGATCGCCTACAGCGCGGGTCTGATCCCGGGTGTCCATCCCGGTCTCGGCACCGGCGAAGTGAACTGCTGAGCCGAGCGGTTGGTGCTGAGTTCAGTGTCATCCCCAGCTTGAGTCGTTAGGGTTCGCTCATGAACCATCCAGACATCTTCGATCGCCTACCCACCGACCTCGTCGGCATGGGCGTCTACGGTGAGCCGATACACGTCGATGGCGCCACGGTCATTCCCGTCGCCAGGGTCCGCGGCGGCGGCTCCGCCACGCCGATCGGGGTGTTCGTGATCCGCGGCGGTGACGTCTCCTGGACTGCCGCGGTCGACCAGAACCGCATAGCGCTGCTCGGTGTGATCACCGGGCTGGCGTCGGCGGTGATAGCCACACTGGCCGTACTGCGCCGTCCGCCCTGGCCGGACATCGTTCTGCGGGACGACATTCGAAGCGTCAACATTCGACGGCGACTGGCGCTGGCCGCGCACGGCAATCGCGGAAGTGGGGTCGGTGGTGCTGGGTCTGCCCGATGACGTGCGTGCGTGTCTGTTCGACCTCGACGGAGTGCTGACCGACACCGCCAGCGTGCACCGCAAGGCGTGGAAATCGATGTTCGACGACTATCTGCAGGCACACGCCGAACGTCACGGTGAGCAGTTTCGGCCGTTCGACATCGACGGCGACTATGCGACCTATGTCGACGGCAAGAAGCGTGAGGACGGGGTGCGGTCGTTCCTGACCAGCCGTGGCATCACGCTGCCAGAAGGCGACCAGGACGATGATCCAGGGGCGGAGACGGTGAACGGGCTCGGAAACCGCAAGAACGTGCTGTTTCAGCAGGTTCTGCACGGCGAGGGGGTCAAGGTCTTCGAGGGTTCCAGGAAGTACCTGGAAGCGGTGCACGGCGCCGGACTCGCGATCGCGGTGGTGTCCTCGAGCGCCAACACCCGCGAAGTGCTGGAGGTCACCGGCCTCGACCGGTTCGTCGCGCGGCGCGTCGACGCGGTGACCATGCGCGACGAGCACATCCCCGGCAAGCCTGCACCCGATTCGTATCTCCGCGGTGCAGAGCTGCTTGGCGTGGCACCCGGTGCGGCGGCCGTGTTCGAGGATGCGATCGCCGGAGTGCAGGCTGGGCACGCCGGCCATTTCGGCGTGGTGATCGGGGTGGACCGCGTCGATCACGCAGAAGCGTTGCGCCGCAACGGCGCCGACGTCGTGGTCAAAGACCTCGCCGAACTGCTTCCGACGTCATGATCGACGACGACGCCTACCCGGTCGAGCCGTGGCACGTGCGCGAAACCTCGTTGAACCTCGACCTGCTCGCTCAGTCCGAGTCGGTGTTCGCGCTGTCCAACGGGCACATCGGACTGCGGGGCAACCTGGACGAGGGCGAGCCGCACGGACTTCCGGGCACCTATCTCAACTCGTTCTATGAAACCCGGCCGCTGCCCTACGCCGAGGCCGGCTACGGCTATCCGGAGGACGGGCAGACGCTGATCGACGTTACCAACGGCAAGGTCATGCGCCTGCTGGTCGACGACGAACCGTTCGACGTGCGTTACGGCGAACTCGTCGAGCACGAGCGGGTGCTCGACCTGCGCGCGGGCACGCTCGTGCGGGAGGCCCGATGGCGCTCACCGGCGGGCAAACAGATTCGGGTGCGCTCCACCAGGCTGGTGTCACTGACGCATCGCAGCGTCGTGGCCATCGACTACGTGGTTGAGGCAGTCGACGAATTCACCCGTATGACCGTGCAATCCGAGCTGGTCGCCAACGAGGACCAGCCGGAACCGGCGGCCGATCCCCGGGTCGCGGCGGCGCTGTGCAAGCCGTTGGAATCGGTGGCCTTCGAGTCCGCCGATCGCAGCGCCATGCTGATTCATCGCACCAGGGCCAGCGGGCTCATGATGGCCGCGGCGATGGACCACATCGTGGAGGTGCCCGGCCGCGTCGAAGTGGCCACCGACGCCGGGGAGGACTGGGCCCGCACGACGGTCATCTGCGGTTTGCGCCCCGGTCAGCAATTGCGGATCGTGAAGTACCTCGCCTATGGCTGGTCGAGTCTGAGGTCGCGGCCGGCGCTGCGCGATCAGGTGGCCGGGGGCATCGACGGTGCCCGTTACACGGGTTGGCAGGGTCTCGTGGAGAGCCAGCGCGCCTACCTTGACGAGTTCTGGGACAGCGCCGACGTCGAGGTGGAAGGCGACCCCGACTGCCAGCAGGCAGTGCGGTTCGGCCTCTTTCACGTGTTGCAGGCCAGCGCCCGCGCCGAGCGCCGCGCCATCCCCGGCAAGGGGCTGACCGGCACGGGTTATGACGGGCACGCGTTCTGGGACACCGAGGGATTCGTGTTGCCGCTGCTGACCTACACCGCCCCTGAGGCGGCGGCGGACGCACTGCGGTGGCGGGCGTCGACGCTGGACCTCGCGCGTGAGCGAGCCGCCGAACTCGATCTGGCCGGTGCTGCGTTCCCGTGGCGCACCATCGCGGGCCACGAATGCTCGGCGTACTGGCCGGCGGGCACCGCGGCCTGGCACATCAACGCCGACATCGCGACGGCGCTCGAGCGCTACCGGGTGGTGACCGGCGACCACACGCTGGAAGCCGAATGCGGACTGGCCGTGTTGGTGGAGACCGCGAGGCTGTGGCATTCCCTTGGCCACCACGATCGGCACGGCCGGTGGCACCTGGACGGCGTGACCGGTCCCGACGAGTACACCGCGGTGGTCCGCGACAACGTGTTCACGAACTTGATGGCCGCGCACAATCTGCGCATCGCGGCACAGGCGTGCGAGCGCCATCCCGTAGCGGCCCAGGACATGGGTGTCACCACCGAGGAGACCGCCGCATGGCGGGATGCCGCTGCCGCCGTGCACATTCCATACGACCCCGAACTGGGGGTGCACGAGCAGTGCGAGGGGTTCACCACACTGCGCGAGTGGAACTTCACCGAGGACACCGAGTACCCGCTGTTGTTGCACGAAGCCTATGTGCGGCTGTACCCGTCGCAGGTGACCAAGCAAGCCGACCTGGTCTTGGCGATGCACTGGCAGGGCCACGCCTTCACCCCGGAGCAGAAGGCGCGCAACGTCGACTACTACGAGCGGCGCACGACGCGGGATTCGTCGCTGTCGGCGTGTACGCAGGCCGTGCTGTGCGCCGAAGTCGGACACTTGGAGCTCGCACACGACTACACCTATGAAGCCGCCGTGATCGATCTTCGCGACCTGCACCACAACACCCGCGACGGCCTGCACATGGCATCACTGGCCGGATCGTGGACGGCGCTGGTCGCCGGGTTCGGCGGCCTGCGCGACGACGAAGGCGTGCTGGCCTTGGATCCGCAACTGCCGGAGGGTATTTCGCGGCTGCGCTTTCGGTTGCGCTGGCGCGGATTTCGGCTCATCGTCGACGTCGACCATGCTCGGGTGCGCTACATCCTGCGCGACGGGCCGGACGGTACGTTGGCCATCCGCCACGGCGGGCAGCACCTCACCCTCGGCACGCAGAGCCCGACGACGGTCGCGCTACGCCCGCGGGAGGCGCTGCTGCCGCCGCCGCCGCAGCCGCCGGGGCTGCAACCGATATCACGCCGCTGAGCGAACCTCAGGTCCCGCAGAAGGTTTGGTAGTCGCCGAAGTCCCGAGGCGCGGCTTCGGCGTAGCGCTCGAGGCCGGGACGCTCGTCGTAGGGTGCGGCCACCGCCATCAGCAGGTTCTCGAGCGGAGCCAGGTCGCCGTCCGTCCCCGCGGCGAGGGCTTCTTCGACCAGGTGGTTGCGCGGAATGTAGATGGCGTTCACCCGGTCCATCGCGTCGGCGTCGGGACCCAGCGCCCGCCAGCGCGCCAGCCAGTCGTCGAACGCGGCGAGGTCGACGAACAGGCCCCGCGCGGGCTCGGCGTCGCCGCGGGCCGCCCGGCCGAGGTGACGGAAGAACGAGGTGTAGTCGACCCGGCTCTGCTCGAGCAGCGCCAGAAGGTCGTCGACCAACTGCGCCGTGACCGCCTCGTCGACTCCGTCGGGCAGGCCGACCTTCGCCCGCATGCCGGCAGCCCAGGCGGCCGCGTAACGGTGGCGGAAACCGCCGAGGGACTCCGTCGCGAGCGCTATCGCCTCATCAGCGTCGTCGGCGAAGAGCGGAAGGAGGGTCTCGGCGAAACGGGCCAGGTTCCACTCGGCCACCGCGGGCTGGTTGCCGTAGGCGTAACGCCCGGCGTAGTCGATCGAGCTGAAGACGGTGACCGGGTCGTAGGCCTCCATGAAGGCACACGGCCCGTAGTCGATGGTCTCGCCGGAGATCGTCATGTTGTCGGTGTTCATGACTCCGTGCACGAACCCGACGAGCATCCACCTGGCCACCAGCGACGCCTGGGCGGCGACGACCGCCTCGAACAGCGCGAGGTAACGGTGCTCGGCGTCGCCTGCGTCGGGGTAGTGCCTGGCGATCGCGTAGTCGGCGAGG
This sequence comes from Mycobacterium sp., assembly GCF_032162105.1. Taxonomy (GTDB): domain Bacteria; phylum Actinomycetota; class Actinomycetes; order Mycobacteriales; family Mycobacteriaceae; genus Mycobacterium. The sequence goes on from NZ_JAVRPS010000148.1 coordinate 15,978, forward strand.
CGCCGCAACAGATCTGGGTCCGCGCTGTTGGCGGCGTACTGGAAGCTACCGACGCGCAGATGGCTCGCCGCGACCCGGGCGAGCACGGCCCCCGGCAGCGCCGTCTCCCGGTGCACCGCGCGTCCCGTCGCCACCACGGCCAGGGCTCGGGTGGTGGGGATGGCCAGGGCGTGCATCGCCTCGCTGATGACGTACTCGCGCAGCATCGGACCGACGGCAGCCAACCCGTCGCCACCGCGCGCGAACGTCGTCCGCCCAGAGCCCTTGAGGTGAAGGTCGCGACCGCGCCCGTCGGCGTCGACGAGCTCGCCGAGCAGTAGCGCGCGCCCGTCGCCCAGGCGCGGGACGAAGCCGCCGAACTGGTGCCCCGCGTATGCCTGTGCGACGGGGGCGGCACCGTCGGGAACCCGGGCACCGACCAATAGGCCGACCCCGTCAGCGCTCCGCAGCCACGCCGCGTCGAGGCCGAGTTCTGCCGCCAGTGCCTCGTTGAGCACCAGAAGTCGCGGGTCGGGTGCGGCCTCGGCCTGCCACCGGACGGCCATCTCCGGCAGCTCGCGGGCGAACTGGTCCCGCAGGACGATGGTGGTGGCCGGTGTGACGCTCACCTGTCCAGACTACGGAGCGCGACCGGCCACCCGCGCCGGAGCTCAGGCGGCGTGCACGTCCTGCCGTCCGGTGGCACGGACCCGCGGCGCGCTTGTAACGTCGTTGGGGATCGACAGCCGGATCACCTTGAACCATGCCGAGGCGACCTGCTTCACCAGTGGCCCGGTGGTGTAGGTGAGCCCGTAGCGGTCGAA
>NZ_JAVRPS010000149.1:0-3552 GCF_032162105.1 Mycobacterium sp.
AGATTGAACAGGCCGTCTCGTCCCGGCTCGATGTGCGCGCTGTGCTGGATGTAATCAGGCGACCAGAACCGTTGCGCCGCTGCGTAATCACGCCGATTGAACAACGTGTCGAACGCCTCCAGCACCAGCGTCTTGTTGCGCTCCTCGGCCGGATTGCCGATGGACGTCCGCGGTGCGACGGGCTCGAACACCATGATCGGGATGTCGCGTCCCCCGGCGAGCCGTCGATACTCGGGAAAGTGCGGCCAAAATCGCTCGGCCACCGTCCAGTAGTGCCGCTTCTCGTCCCCGCTGACCTCGCGGGCCTGGAACTCCCTGACACTGGCGCCGTCCTGAAGTCGGACCCGTGGGTGGGCAACCAGATTGGCGTACCACGACGGGTTTGCGGGCGCCCCACCCGCGGATGCCACCGCCACGTACCGATCACCGTCGACGATCCGCATCACCGGGTTCTTCCGGACCTTGCCCGATTTCGTTCCCACGGACGTCAAGATCACCACCGGCCGGCCTTCCAACGTTCCGCCCTCGAGCCCGTCGCTGGCTTCATAGTCAGCCACCTGCTTGCGGATGCGTTCCACGCGGCTTGGCACGTATTCGCCGTCAAGGCTGCTCTCGGCAATCAGAGTCATCTCTCGGCCCTTCGATATCCGGCGACCTGCTCGTTCCATTTAGACAGGTCTGACTAAAGATGAAGATAGCCGCAGCCCGCCAACCCTGTCAACGCCTGTCGCCACTGCTGCGGGCACGATCGTGCGGCTGTCGCGTGCAGCGACGCGCATCCCGAAGTTCAGACAAGTCTGTCTGGTAAACTGCTGCGGTGGCGATGAAGACAGCGAAACGGCCGTCGGCGCGTGAACGACTGCTCGCCGCGTCTGACGAGCTGTTCTACCGCGACGGTGTCCATTCCACCGGTATCGACGCCGTCATCGCGAAGGCGGGCGTGGCCAAGGGCTCGTTGTATTACATCTTCGGCGGGAAAGACGAACTGGTCGCCGCCTATCTTCGTGGCCGCCTCCGTGCGTGGCAGCAGCGAATCGAGGAGCGCCAGGCCGGTGTCGACGATCCGGACGAGAAGATCCTGGCGATCTTCGACGCGATCGCTGACTATGTGTCCCTTCCGGGGTTCCGCGGCTGTCCCTTCGTCAATGCGGCCGCCGAAGCCCCGGCGGGAGAATCCCACCAGCAGGCCATCGAGGAGTACCGCGATTGGATCCGGCAGATCTTCGTCGAACTCGCCGCAGCGACCGGGATCGCTGACTCCGAGGCGCTGGCCGACGCGCTCGTCCTCCTCTACGACGGAGCGTTGGCGACGGCGAGCACGGCCGAGCCGGCGCGCACCGCGGCGATGACCGCCAAGCGGATCGCCCGGCTCACATTGGCAGCCGCGAACGCCTCTCGCTCGGATTGACTGGAGTTCCGGTGCAGCCCCCATGGGGGTAGTCGACGCGGGGCTGGCTGACCTGGTCGGGTAGTGCGGTTTCTTCGGCACTGAGCGTCATACCGGTGGGCAAGTTGGCCGTGAGCTGATCGAGTGTGCGGGCGCCGAGGATCACCCGAACTGACGGCTGGGCGTGCGACCTGCCACGTCAGTGCTACCTGAGACATCGTCGTCCGCTTGTCCCTGGCTATCGCCGCCACCGCGTCGAGCACGGCGAGGGTGCGTTTGCCTCATCGGTGGTGTCGCCGAAGGGCGTGGTACCCAGCGCGAACGTCGAAACGGCGCAACCGCTGGCGCCCAGATTCCGGTGCTCTTTGGGGACTCCCGATGTTGCAGGGTCATTTGATGAGGTACCTCATCGATAGTACGGTACTGAGGTACATCACAAATCGCGCTTGAGTGGAGGAGCCCATGGACACCCGACCAGTCGTCGTCATCACCGGGGCCACCAGCGGCCTGGGCAGACTCGCTGCCCTCGAGCTCGCCCGCTGGGGCGCCCACCTCGGCGTCGTCGCGCGCAGTGAAAGGAAGGTGGACGAGCTGCGCCAGGAGATCGAAGGGGTCACGCCGGGCACACCAGTCGACGCCTTCATCGCCGACCTCACGTCGTTGCGAGACGTTCGCCGGGTAGGGCAGCAGATCGACGCCCACTACGGGCGAATCGACGTGTTGATCAACAACGCTGGCGTGCACGCCTTCTCCCCGCGCCTCACGCCCGACGGATTCGCTGAGATGGTGGCGGTGAACTACCTCGCCCCGTGGGTACTGACCAACACCCTGCGTGACAAGCTCATGGCCACGGCGCCGGCGCGGGTGGTCTCCGTCGCCTCCGAGGGTGCCCGGTGGGCCGGAAGCATCGACCCCGCCCACGATCTGACCGTCACCGCCGACTACACCAGGCGCGAGGCCATGACCCTCTACTTCCGATCGAAGTTGATGGACATCATGTTCACCCAAGAACTCGGCAGACGGCTGTCGGGCACGGGCGTCACGGCGAACTGTTGTGATCCCGGCTTCAACACCACGGGCCTCGGTAGGGAATTGCCGTTCGCCGGAATACTCGAAAGAGCTCTGCACGCAATGCGAATCGGCGATCCGCGCCGCGGCGCCGGAATCATCGTGCGACTCGCCACCGACCCAGCCTTCGCCGACACCACTGGCGGCTATTTCTCCGCCAAGGATGCCAAGCCTCTCACCTGCCCAGAACCCGGACGCAGTCAGAGGATTCAGGCCGACCTGTGGGAAGCCACGGCATCGCTGCTCGACGGAGTGTGCTCGCCTCCGAGTTGAGGCTTCACCGGTCAGCCGACCATCATCGCGTGCCGGCGCAAGAACTCCAGCTCGACTGCGACCACGTCGTCGAAGCTCCGGCCGCCCTGGTAGACGTCGTAGTGCCCGCCACGGCTGCGGTGCACTTCGCCGCGTTGAGCGTTGTCGGCGACACGTAGCGCAGGACCCACCGGTGCCATGGTGTCGTGCTCGGCAACGATGAGCAGGATGGGACAACGAATTTGGGCAGCACGTCGTACTGGGCGGCGCCAGGAAAAGCTGAGTAGCGACCGCGCTGCGACCCGGTTGCGCCGCGTGCACCGCCTCACCGTCCCGGGCGAAGGCGGCTTGGTCCCCACTCGCCCCGCCGACACTGGCGGTGCTCACCACAGCGTTGGGTCTGGCCTCGTGAACGGCGTTGGCCAGGCTCACCGGGTCGCCGAAGTCGCCCACAACGGGTTCGATGCCGCGCTTGCGCAGTGCACCAGCGGACCGCTCCGATCGGGCCAGTCCCAAGACCTGGTGGCCGCGGGTGGCCAGCGCGTCGGCGGCGGCCGCGCCGAGGTAGCCGGTGGCGCCGGTGACAAGAACCTTCATGATTTTCCTTCTCGCAGAGTGACTGTGGGCTTGTGTGGTGCAATCAGGACAGGTCGATCCAGACCGACTTGTACTGCGTGTAGTTGAGTCAGAATTCTTTGGCGAGAGCTGCCACTTTCTGTCGCGCTGCTCGCATGCTGGCTTCGGCTTTATCGCCCCACGTGTTCTCCACCGCCAATGCTCGAACGTCTTGCACCCCGATGAAATGGAGCCAGAACTCGACATAGTCTGATTGGTGGTCGAACCGG
>NZ_JAVRPS010000150.1:0-3529 GCF_032162105.1 Mycobacterium sp.
AGACCACCGCAACCGTGCACGACTACCACGACGAGCTCACCCCCGTCATCGCCTCATCGCTGAAGAAACGAACACCCGGATACCTCAAGATGGGCTTCCCCGACCCGCGCAAGATGAGCCGATAGAGTTCAATGCCGCAGATCGCAGCACTTGACGATCGGACAAGTGCGCTACAGCACGCTCGAAGGTCAAGATCCGTGGTCCAACCGGCTCAAAGATAAACCAAGGTAGAGGTACTCTTTGGTCATTTCCGCAGGTCAAAGCCTACTCGTCTTGGTCGGGCTGACAGGATTTGAACCTGCGACCACTTGACCCCCAGAAAATTGCGTTAACGCATTCTCGCTGGTCGCCGGTATCACGCGGCGGCTCTTGGCGCTGCAAGACGTTCACAGACGCGCAGATCGTTCGCCAGCGCGCATACCGTGTGGTCCCAAAGTGGTCCCAAATTAGGCGCCGAGCGATCTGCAGTCGAACCCGCCCACACGCTGCCGCAAAACAGGATTCCCCGGTCAATCCCGCGACCGCGCCCGGACCACGTTGTCCACAAAGCCTATTCGTCGATCCGCGACCCGCGAGTGCGACTGGCGATACGGATCGCTATCGAATGCGACCGTCGGAGGTCACGAGGAACTCCTGTTCCGGACGACCGGTAGTCCCGTAGCGCAGCCGCATCGTCACTTCGCCGGTGCTGGCCAATGTCGCCAGATATCGTTGAGCCGTTGCCCGCGAGATCCCGAGGGCGGTGCATACCTCGCCCGATGACATCGGCGCGGAAGATGCCCGAAGTAATTGCAGCACAAGAGTTTTAGTGGGTGAAGAGATGGCAGCGGCTTGCGGCGCCGCTGCGCGGGGACGAAGTGCATCCAGTGCCGCGCCCACGTCCTCCGCGCCAAGGTTGGGTCTAGCGAGGATCCGGCGGTACCGCGCGTATCCGGCGAGCCGGCCCGCCAGGTCAGCATGGGTGAATGGCTTCACGAGGTAGTTCAGCGCGCCAGCGGACAGGGTGGAGCGAATCGTGTCGGCCTCCGTGGCGGCCGTCAATACCATAGTGTCGCAGTGCAATTCACGGATAAGCTCGACGCCGGACCCATCCGGCAGGTAGACGTCTACCAGAGCCAGGTCTATCGCGGTGGATGCGACGGCCTTGCGGGCGTCAACGACGGTGTTCACCGTCGCCGCCACAGTGAAGCCCGGGATTGCGGTGACGATGCCCGCGTGCAGATTGGCGACCCGAAAGTCGTCGTCGACCACCAACACGCTTAACTCTACGTTGCCCATACCGGCTCTTCTTCCACCATCACTCCCGGTAGCCGGGCGATGAACTCCGCGCCGCGCAGCGACACCGCGGTATTACCGGGACTGGACAACCGGACGTCGCCTCCCAGCGCACGAGCGATCTGCAGGGACAGCGCCAGGCCGATGCCGCGACCGCCCGGGATGCCGCGATCGGGCCGGGTGGACGCACCTTCGGTGAACAGGTGCGGCGTGAAATCCGCTGCAACACCGTCGCCGCTGTCGCCGACAGTGATGTGCAGAGTGAATCCCTCTTGCACCAGCTCGACTTCCACCTCTTTGATGTCGCTGTCTGTGATCCTGGTGGCCTCGATTGCATTGTCGAGAAGATTGCCCAGCACGGTCGTGACGTCGACGGGCAGCGCCAGAGTGCCCGACACCCATGTGTTGGCGCCGATGAGCAAAGTTACTCCGGCTTCCCTGGCGTATGCGGCCTTGGCCGCCAGAAAGGCCTGTAGGTAGGGGTCGTGGATCGTGTCGATGCCAGGGACTGCAGCACCGAGGGGGCCTGACCCGAGCAGTCTGTCAAGATAATGCGACGCTTCGTCGGTCCGGCCGCTTTGGATGAGCCCGCTGAGCAGATGCAGCCGGTTGGCGAACTCGTGGCGCTGTGCGCGCAGCACTGTGCTCATCGACCGCACCGCGTCGAGTTGTCGGGTCAACGATTCGACATCGGTGCGATCGCGGACGATGAGTACCGCGCCGAGGTCGTGCCCGTCGCGGCTCACCTTGCGTGCCGAGACGACCACGATCCGCTCGCCAACCATGGCTACCGTGGGCGTGGCTTCCATGGCTTTGAACACGTCCAGCACACGCGGCGTCAGCCCAATGTCGTCGATCCGTCGGTCGGGCTCAGCGCCGATGCACAGCAGGCGGCACGCCTCGTCGTTGACGACCGTCGTCTTCCATGATGTGTCGACCGCCAACACACCCTCGCCGATTCCGTGCAAAACGGCGGCCTGCTCGCGTACCAGCTCGGCCAGTTCGGCCGGCTCCAGACCGAGCGTCAGCCCCCGCCAGCGTCGAGCCAGCAGCAGCGAGCCGATGATGCCCAGCAGGAGTGCCGCGCCGACCAGCACGCCCGCCTTACGCAGGTCACTGAGCAGCTGGTCGCGCACCGCCGAGGTCGAGATGCCGACGCTGACCTCGCCGACGACCGCAGTGGAATCAGGCTGCAAAACAGGGACTTTCGCCCTTACCGATTCGCCGAGCGTGCCCATTTCCTGGACAACTACCTCATGTCCAGCCAGCGCCTCGGATGGGTCGGTGCTCACCAATTGCCCGAGCCGTTCACGGTTAGGGTGCGCCAGTCTGATGCCGTCGTCATCGGTGATCACCACGAACAAGGCGCCGATGCGCTGTTGCGCTTCCACGGCAATGCGCTGCAACTCGCCGCCGGCGAGCTCGTCGGTGAGTTGCTGGCTCGCCGTCAGTGCGCCGCCCGAGTAGCGAGCGACATCGGCGCGTACCGCGGGTTCGGAGGCCACCGCGCGAGCGACCGCCAACGCACGCTGACCGTACTCAGCCGAGAGCCGCTGACCGCTGATGTACGCGAACACCCCGAAGGTGATGCCCATGGTCAGCACAACCACCACGATCTGCAGTAGCAGCACTTGGGTGCCCAACCGCACGGCCGGTCGGCCCGTCTTGGCCACGGATCCAGCGTAGCCGCGCAAGTGAGCAGAATGCGCAAAAGCTCAAGATCGCAGCTTGCGCGGGTTTCGCAAACAAGCGAGGAACTGTGACCGGCGCCACGTAGCTTCGGCTCCAATGAATCGCAGGAGCCAAACGTGACCCACCAATCATCGAGCCAATGCCTCATTCGAACTCGCACAGCAGAACACAGGTGACAATGACGCCACCATCACCAACCGACCGGCACTCACCGGCGATCGAGCTACGGAACGTGACGAAACGGTTCCGCACCCCCAAGGGTGGGGTTTTCACTGCGCTGCGGGATTTCGATCTGACCATCCAGCCGGGGGAGTTCTGCGCGGTCGTCGGGCCAACCGGCTGCGGTAAGTCGACGACGCTCACCCTGGTGTCCGGCCTGGAGCGCCCATCGGCGGGGACGGTCACGGTCGGCGGTCAGCCGGTGTCGGGTATCACCCCCGGGGTCGGGTTCGTGTTCCAGCAGGATGCCGTCTTCCCGTGGAAGAGCGTGCTGGACAACGTTGCCATCGGCCCGCGGCTTCGCGGCAGCAACCGACGGTCGGCGAATGCGGCGGCGCTCGAC
>NZ_JAVRPS010000151.1:0-26936 GCF_032162105.1 Mycobacterium sp.
CGCACGGCTTGAACGTCGGGGATCTTGTTCTGGTATCGCCAGGTTCGATTCCCATCACCACTAGCGGCAAGATTCGGCGCGCCGCCTGCGTCGAGCAGTACAGCCAGAATCAATTCAGCCGGTTGGATGCCTAAGCCGGGCTCGACGCTACAATCCGGCCAACCCCGCTCCGAGCAGCACGCAACCGACCACGGCCAGCAACACTGCGACGTCGCGGCGGCGTCGCCTCCGCACCCAGTCCTGCAGTGCCGACATTGTTGCGCGCGTGCGGTCCGGGGCGATCAGGTAGGAGACCAGCGGGAGTTCCACGAACCCGAATGCCACCACGTTGAACAGCAGCAAGGCACCGACCTGGGTGCTCGCCGCGGCGCCGGAGGCGACGATGAGTGCCAGCACGGCGAGATAGTCGACGGAGGGCAGGGCGATGCCGAGGCCCGCGACCCCCGCGGTCCACAGCGAGCGGTCGTTGAGCAGTCGGCGAGTGCGCGTCGCGAGCGGCCCGGATCTTCGCTCGACTCGGCCCGCATTTTCGTCGTCGCGCCGACCCTTCAACACGCTCGCGGCCACTACTGCGGCGTAGCCGAGCAGCACCGCGCCGACCACGATCTGCACCCTTGGCAGGGTGAAATGGGCTGACCCCAGCGCCGGCCGGAGCAGGAACAGCACGACCGCGCCCACCGCGATGCCCATCGCGAAGCCGCCGGCGAGGAAGGCGAGAAGTTGGAGCAGCGGCCGGGGTCGGTTGATCATGACCACCGTCATCGCGATCCGGAACGGCTCCAGACTGACCGCAACGGCCATCAACAAGAGTGTGATCCACATGACGAGGCGACGGTTTGTCGAGCTTCGCTTAGCCGCGCAGCACGGACAGGAGGGACGGCGCGGGCATGAGCGTCAGGTTACCGCTCCAGTTCGACCGACATCCGGCCGCTTGCATTCACGACGATTGCGACCCTGGCGGGTGCTGAGGTTTCCGGACATCATGGCCACGTGAGCTCCGTGCGGACCGCCCTGCCGGTGGTCGACCTCCGCGACGACCCCGCCGCACTGCGGGAGCGGCTGCGGACGGTGGCCCACGAGGTCGGCTTCTTCTACCTCACCGGACACGGCGTTTCCGAGCGCCTCGTCGACCGTCTGCTCACCGAGGCCCGGCGGCTGTTCGCGCTGCCCCAGGCCGACAAGGATGCGGTCGCGATGCGCAACAGCCCGCACTTCCGCGGCTACACCCGCCTCGGCGGGGAACTCACCGGCGGCGTGACCGACTGGCGCGAACAGATCGACATCGGGCCGCAGCGGACTCCGATCGGTGGCGTGGCCAACCCCGACTACCTCTGGCTGCAGGGCCCCAACCAGTGGCCGGCGGCGCTGCCCGAGTTGCCCGCCGTCGTCGCAGAATGGGACGCCGCGCTCGCCGAGGTCGGGCGAACGTTGTTGCGGCACTGGGCCACATCGCTGGACAGCCCGGCCGACGTGTTCGACGAGGCCTTCGCAGACACCCCTGCGACGTTGATCAAGATCGTCCGCTATCCCGCGCTGGCGGACACCCCACAGGGCGTCGGAGCGCACCGCGACGCGGGCGTGCTCACCCTGCTGCTGGCAGAGCCCGGTAGCCGCGGCCTGCAGGTGCGCGGGGCGGGGGCGAGCGAAGCGACGGGAAGTGACACCAGCGGTGAGTGGATCGACGTGGATCCGCAGCCCGGCGCGTTCATCGTCAACATCGGCGAGATGCTCGAGGTCGCCAGCGGTGGCTATCTACGCGCCACCGAACACCGGGTCAGGCTGTCGTCACGGGAGCGCATCTCGGTGCCCTACTTCTTCAACCCGCGACTCGATGCGCAGATCCCGGTGTTGACGCTGCCCAAGGAGCTCGCGGGTCAAGCCCGCGGCGTCACTGCGGATCCGGCCAATGAACAGATCTTCGCGATCTACGGCCGCAATGCGTGGAAGAGCAGGCTGCGGGCACATCCCGACGTGGCGGCCGCCCACGGGTACGGGCGGGCGTAGGCATGGAATCTCGTGTGAAGATGGAGTCGCTATGAGCGGCATAGATCTGAGCCCATCCTCCCTGCGCGAGGCATTCGGGCACTTCCCATCGGGAGTCATCGCGATCGCGGCGGAAGTCGAGGGCATCCGCGTCGGCCTCGCCGCGAGCACGTTCGTCCCCGTCTCGTTGGACCCGCCGTTGGTGTCCTTCTGCGTGCAGAACACGTCCACCACGTGGCCCAAGCTCAAAGATCTGCCCGCCCTCGGGATCAGCGTGCTCGGCGAGTCACACGACGCCGCCGTGAAGACGCTGGCGGCGAAGACGGGCGACCGGTTCGCCGGCCTGGAGACGGTGTCCCGGGTCAGCGGCGCGGTATTCATCGAGGGCACCAGCGTGTGGCTGGAGAGCGCCATCGAGCAGGTGATCCCGGCGGGCGATCACAGCATCGTCGTCCTGCGGGTCAGGGAGATCACTGTGCACCCCGAGGTTGCGCCCATCGTCTTTCACCGCAGCACCTTCCGCCGCTTGGACGGTTGACCGCGGGCTAAGCACCTTCGTGAGCTGAACGTTTTGCAGGAGAAGTTCGAGAAGCGGCCTGCAAAAGGTGGATCTCGCGAAAGGTGTGCGGTGGGTTACGGCGTCAGGGCCTGGCGCCGAGTTCCTCGCGATAGCCGTCGATGCGCCGCTCGATCTCGGCCGCGTCGTCGGGCCTACCCTCCTTGCGCGCCAGGTCAGCGCGTGCGGAGAGTTCGCGGATCGCGGTGCGAATGTCGTTGACGCTCTGGGTTTCTCCAGTGCTCATGTCGGCCCCTTCGTCATTGATGGGCGTGGCTTGGCTGCACCGACGAGCGTACCCGCGTCTGGTCCGCGTCCCACCCCTCCAACGTGAACTGGCTGCGAAAATCCGTGGATTCTCGCAGCCAGTTCACGTTCGCGAAGCGCGGTCGGGCGCTACCTCCTGAAGAGCTTGTTCCCGAGCCAGACGACGGGGTCGTACTTCCGGTCGGCCACGCGTTCCTTCATCGGGATCAGCGCGTTGTCGGTGATCTTGATGTGCTCGGGGCAGACCTCGGTGCAGCACTTGGTGATGTTGCAGTAGCCCAGCCCGAACTCTTCCTGGGCCATGTCCTTGCGATCGAGGACGTCGAGCGGATGCATGTCGAGTTCGGCGACGCGCATCAGGTACCGCGGCCCGGCGAACGCCTCCTTGTTCTCCTCGTGGTCGCGCACCACGTGGCAGGTGTTCTGGCACAAGAAGCACTCGATGCACTTGCGGAACTCCTGGGACCGCTCCACGTCGACCTGCTGCATCCGGTAGTCGCCCGGTTGCAGGTCCTTCGGTGGCGTGAACGACGGGACCTCGCGTGCCTTGGTGTAGTTGAAGGACACGTCGGTGACCAGGTCGCGCATCACGGGGAACGCGCGCAAAGGGGTGATGGTGACCGTCTCGTTCTCGTCGAACGTCGACATCCTCGTCATGCAGAGCAACCGTGGACGGCCGTTGATCTCCGCCGAGCAGGACCCGCACTTGCCTGCCTTGCAGTTCCATCGGACCGCCAGATCGCCGGCCTGGGTGGCCTGGATCCGGTGGATGATGTCGAGCACGACCTCGCCCTCGTTCACCTCGACGGTGTAGTCCTGCAGCGCGCCACCCGTGTCGTCGCCGCGCCAGACCCGCATGCTCGCTTGATATGCCCCTGTGGAACCCATCTCAGCTGCTCCGTTCCGGGTGTTCGGCTAGTTCGGCGTCGGTGTAGTACTTCTCCAGCTCGGAGAGCTCGAAGCACCCGAGGAGGTCGACACGCATGGGCGTCTGCGGCTCGGGCGTCACCGTCACGTCCGGGACGATGGGATCGCCGCCACCTGCGCGGCACACCAGCAGGGTGTTGCGCCAGTGGGCGTCCATCTCGGGGTAGTCGTCGCGGGTGTGCCCGCCGCGGCTCTCGGTGCGCTGCAGCGCCGCCTTGGCCACGCATTCGCTGACCAGCAGCATGTTGCGCATGTCGATGGCCAGGTGCCAACCGGGGTTGAAGAAGCGGTTGCCCTCGACGGTGACGTTGTGCACCCGCGCCTTGAGCTCTTCGAGCTTGTCGAGCGCCGCCTGGATCTCTTCTTCCTTGCGGATGATGCCGACCAGGTCGTTCATCGACTGCTGAAGTTCGGCGTGCAGCGTGTACGGGTTCTCCGGGTCGGGGTGCTCGTCGAACGGTGACAGCGCCATCGTGGTCGCGGCGTCGACGGCGTGCTCGAGGACCTTCGGCCGATCCTTCAGGCTGACCACGTAGTCGGAGGCACCCATGCCGGCGCGACGGCCGAACACCAGCAGGTCCGACAGCGAGTTGCCGCCGAGCCGGTTGGAGCCGTGCATGCCGCCCGAGCACTCGCCTGCGGCGAACAGCCCCGGCGTGGTCGCGGCACCGGTGTCGGGATCGACCTCGATGCCGCCCATGACGTAATGGCAGGTCGGACCGACCTCCATCTCGTCCTTGGTGATGTCGACCTCGGCCAGCTCCATGAACTGGTGGTACATCGAGGGCAGCCTGCGCTTGATCTCCTCGACCGGGATGCGCGAGGCGATGTCGAGGTAGACGCCGCCGTGTGGGCTGCCGCGCCCGGCCTTGACCTCGGAGTTGATGGCGCGGGCCACCTCGTCGCGGGGAAGCAGGTCAGGAGTGCGGCGCGCGGAGTCGTTGTCCTTGAGCCACTGGTCGGCTTCTTCCTCGGTCTCGGCGTACTGGCCCTTGAACACCGAGGGGATGTAGTCGAACATGAAGCGCTTGCCGTCGGAGTTCTTCAGCACGCCGCCGTCGCCGCGGACGCCCTCGGTGACGAGGATGCCCTTCACGGACAGCGGCCAGACCATCCCCGTCGGGTGGAACTGGATGAACTCCATGTTGATCAGCGAGGCGCCCGCGCGCAGTGCGAGCGCATGCCCGTCGCCGGTGTACTCCCACGAGTTCGACGACACCTTGAACGACTTGCCGATGCCGCCGGTGGCCAGCACGACCGCCGGTGCTTCGAACAGGATGAAGTTTCCGGTCTCGCGAAAGTAGGCGAGCGCGCCTGCAATCCGGTCGCCGTCCTTGATCAGCTCGGTGACGCTGCATTCGTGGAAGACCTTGATCCTGGCCTCGTAGTCGCCGAGTTCGGCCTTGTCCTCCTGCTGCAGCGAGACGATCTTCTGCTGCATGGTGCGGATGATCTCCAGGCCGGTGCGGTCACCGACGTGGGCCAGTCGCGGGTAGGTGTGGCCGCCGAAGTTGCGCTGGCTGATCCGGCCGTCCTTGGTGCGGTCGAAGAGCGCGCCGTAGGTCTCGAGCTCCCACACCCGGTCCGGGGCCTCCTGCGCGTGCAGTTCGGCCATCCGCCAGTTGTTCAGGAACTTGCCGCCGCGCATGGTGTCGGCGAAGTGGATCTGCCAGGTGTCCTTGGCGTTGGCGTTCTTCATGGCGGCGGCGCAGCCACCTTCTGCCATCACGGTGTGCGCCTTGCCGAACAGGGACTTGGTCACCACGGCGACCCGCAGGCCACGCTGGCGGGCCTCGATCACCGCGCGAAGCCCTGCGCCGCCGGCACCGATGACGACGACGTCGTACTCGTGCCGCTCCAGCGGCGATGAGCCGCTTGCGCGAAGAGCATCCAACTCAGCCATCAAACCCTCACTCGTCTATGTGACATCCGGTCATGAATTACGTTGCTACCCAATGAATCTCAGGTCGGAGATGGTGCCGCTGGCGACCAGCATGACGTAGAAGTCAGTAAGCATCAGCGTGCCCAGCGTGATCCACGCGTACATCTTGTGTCGGGTGTTGAGCCGGCTCACCTGCCCCCACATCCAGTAGCGGAAGGGGTGTTTGGAGAAGTGCTTGAGCCTGCCGCCGACCACGTGGCGGCAGGAGTGGCAGGACAACGTGTAGATCCACAGCATGACGACGTTGACGACGAGAATGACGTTGCCCAAACCGAATCCGAAGCCGGACGGCGAATGGAACGCCACGATCGCGTCGTAGGTGTTGATCACCGAGATGATCCCGGCGATGTAGAAGAAGTACCGGTGCGTGTTCTGGATGATCAGCGGGAGCCGGGTCTCCCCGGTGTACTTCGCGTGCGGTTCGGCCACCGCGCATGCGGTCGGCGACTGCCACACCGACCGGTAGTACGCCCCGCGGTAGTAGTAGCAGGTCAACCGGAACAGCAGCAGGAACGGCAGTGACGCCGCCGCGTAGGGCAGCCACCACACGTCGGGCAGGATCTGCGGCCAGAAGTGGCTGGCCTCCGGGGTGCACCCCGTGCTGATGCACGGCGAGTAGAACGGTGTCAGGTAGTGGTATTCGGGGACGTAGTAATTGTTCTGAAGGAACGCCCGCACCGTCGCGTAGATCACGAACGCGGCGAAGCCGAGGTCGACGATCAGCGGCGACTGCCACCACCGGTCGGTTCGCAGCGTGCGCTGCGGAATCTCCGCACGCGTCGGCGAGAAGACGCCGGTGCCAGGGCGGTCGGCAGTGGGTGCGCTCACGGAGTTTCCTCGATTTCGGTCGTGACCAATCCAGGTGGACGTTAGCGGAGCGCTGACTGGTACACGAAGTTAGCGAGCCCTAACTCGTAGTGCGGCCAGCGCTCACCGCTAGCTGTCTGCTGTTCGCGCAAGCGCTCATCGCTGGCCGCCGAGGCCCTCGTCGCCCGCGTCCTGCCAGAAGTCGCTGGCGTACTGCGTGTCCGGGATCGCGATCTTCTCGCCGACATGGTGGTGCTCGCTCGTCCCGCGGGCGAGTTCCAGCTCCTCGGCGTCGATGTCGAGCCGGTCGATGTCGTTGAGAATGCGCTCGGCGTCGTTGACGATGCGGCGCATTGCCGGGGTGTCGCCGTAGCGTGAAGCCAGCGAGGTCACGCACCGCCGCAAGCCACCGATAAGTTCGTGTAGCTGGGCGAGTTCGGTAGTGGTGGACAAGAGATCGACCTCCTTGAGCTGAAGGGTGTCAAGAATCACAGTACGACAATCGATGCTAGCCACATCACCCAGTTCGGCGTGACACCGGTCACGTTCAAGAGTGGAGGTTGAAGAGTTGTCCAAGCAGGTTCTTCAGGAACGGGCCGCGGCGCTGCTGGCCCTGCACGTGCCCGGCGATCCGGTGATTCTGCCGACGGTGTGGGACGCCTGGTCGGCGAAGTTAGCCGTCGATGCGGGGTTTGCCGCACTCACCGTCGGCAGTCATCCGGTGGCCGACTCGGTCGGCAAGTCCGACGGCGAGGGGATGTCGTTCGACGACTTGACCACTCGAGTCGCGCAGATCACCGGCGCGGTCGACGTGCCGATCTCGGTCGACATCGAATCCGGCTACGGCGAACCGCCGCAGCGGCTGATCGACGGGCTGCTCGCGGCGGGTGCGGTGGGGCTGAACATCGAGGACACCGTGCACAAGGAGGGCAAACGGCTACGCGCGGCAGACGAGCACGCCGCGCTAGTGGGGGAACTGCGCAAGGCCGCCGACGCCGCCGGGGTGCACGTGGTGATCAACGCCCGAACGGATCTGTTCGTCCGCAAGGACGGGGACGACGCGGACCGCGTCGAGCGGGCGGTGGCCCGGTTGAAGCTGGCGGCGGAGGCCGGCGCGGACAGCCTCTATCCGGTGGGCCGCCACGACGCGGACACCCAGCGGCGGCTCGCCTCCGAACTGCCGTTGCCGATCAACGCGATCGCGCTGCCGGATCAGGACGACCCCGCGTCGTTCGGACCTCTGGGCGTCGGCCGGATCAGCTTCGGCCCGTTCTTCCAGCGCGCCCTGTCCGGCCGGGCGGAGGAGATCCTGGCGCGCTGGAGCTAAGAGGTTTCCCGGCCGTTCGACTGGCCGGTTTAGCATGCCGCCCGTGACGGACGAGGACGGGCGGCCGGACTGGCATGACCACCCAGGCGTGATCTGGGCCGCGGGAGCGGCCGCGGTCGCCCTGGTGGGTCTGCTGGTCTTCGCGGTGCTGCAGGTGTCGGACGGCTCGTCGCGGCCGGGCGACATGCCGTTGCCCGACATGTCGGCGGCCAGCACGTCGACGTCGCGCAAGGCCGCGTCGACGAGCTCGAGATACACCGTGCCGAGCGTGCAGACCAGCGAGCCGACCGGACCTGCGGTGTCGGGTCCGCCGCCCGAGGCGTCGACGGAGGACCAATCGGGGCCGACGGAGACGACCACGTCGACCACCATCTACAACCCGTACGGCACGACCACCCCGACCAACGCAGGCCACATCTGAAGGCTCACAATCCCCGTCGAAGGCGCGTGAGCACACCGTGATGGGCGCTTCACACGACGCGACATGTCGGCAATATCGGCTCCATAGCCTTCGGCCATGCGTTCTGCGAAGACCGTCGTCCTGGTCGGCCACGGCATGGTCGGCCACCGGTTCGTGGAGGCGTTGCGGGCCCGCGACGAGGCGGGCGAATGGAGCGTCACGGTGCTCGCCGAGGAGGACGACGCCGCCTATGACCGCGTCGGGCTCACCGGCTACACCGAACACTGGGACCGTGGCCTGCTCGCGCTGCCGGGCAACGAGTACGTGGACGACGACCTCGTCGAACTGACCCTGCGCGACCGCGTCACCCACATCGACCGGTCCGCCAAGCACGTGACGACGGCGCAGGGCCGGTGCATCTCCTACGACGCGCTAGTGCTGGCCACCGGCTCCTATGCCTTCGTGCCGCCCGTGCCAGGACACGACCTGCCGAACTGCCACGTGTACCGCACGCTGGACGACCTCGACGCGATCCGCGCGGACGCCACGCGTGCGGTGTCGGCGGGCACCGGGGCCGGAGTGGTGATCGGCGGCGGGCTCCTCGGCTTGGAGGCCGCGAATGCGTTGCGCCAGTTCGGCTTGCACGCGCACATCGTGGAGCGCGCACCCCACCTGATGAACCAGCAGCTCGACGAGGCCGGTGCCGCGCTGCTGCGCCGGATGATCGGCGGCCTTGGCATCTCGGTGCATCTCGACGTCGGCACCGACTCGATCGAACGGCTCGGCGACGACGTGCGGGTGCTGCTCGGCGACGGCACGCTCATCGACGCCGGTGTCGTGGTCTTCGCGGCCGGTGTGCGGCCGCGCGACGACCTGGCCAGGTCGGCGGGTCTACCCCTCGCCGACCGTGGCGGCGTGCTGACCGACTCATCTTGCGCCACAGTGGATCCCAACGTCTACGCGATCGGTGAGGTGGCGGCGATCGACGGGCGGTGCTACGGGCTGGTTGGGCCCGGGTACACCAGCGCCGAGGTGGTCGCCGACCGGCTGATGGGCGGCGCCGCCGAGTTCGGCGAGGCGGACATGTCGACCAAGCTCAAACTGCTCGGCGTCGACGTGGCGAGTTTCGGCGACGCGATGGGCACCACGCCGGATTGTCTCGAGGTGGTGATCAACGACGCGGTCAAGCAGACCTACGCCAAGCTGGTGCTGTCCGACGACGCCGCCACGCTGCTCGGCGGCATCCTGGTGGGCGACGCCTCGGCCTACGGCGTCCTGCGGCCGATGGTCGGCGAACGTCTGCCAGGCGACCCGCTGGCGATCATCGGGCCGAGCGGAAGTGATTCGGGCGGCGCGCAACTGGGTGTCGGCGCGCTGCCGGGCGACGCGCAGATCTGCTCCTGCAACAACGTCACCAAGGGTGATCTCACCGAGGCGATCGCCGGCGGATGCGCGGACGTGCCCGCCTTGAAGAGTTGTACCAAGGCGGGCACGTCGTGCGGGTCCTGTGTGCCGTTGCTGAAACAACTTCTGGAGGCCGAGGGCGTCGAGCAGTCCAAGGCGTTGTGCGAACACTTCACGGTGTCGCGTGCCGAGCTCTTCGAGATCGTCTCGGCCACCTCGGTGCGCACCTTCTCGGGGCTCATCGCACGTCACGGCACCGGAATGGGTTGCGACATCTGCAAACCCGTCGTCGCGTCGATCCTGGCCTCGACGAGCAGCGACCACATCCTCGACGGCGAGCAGGCCTCCCTGCAGGACTCCAACGACCATTTCCTCGCCAACATCCAAAAGAACGGCAGCTACTCGGTGGTGCCGCGGGTGCCCGGCGGCGACATCACCCCCGAACAGCTGATCCTCATCGGCGAGATCGCCCGCGACTTCGGCCTGTACACGAAGATCACCGGCGGCCAGCGAATCGACATGTTCGGCGCCAGGGTCGACGAGCTGCCGGAGATCTGGCGACGCCTCGTCGACGGTGGCATGGAATCCGGCCACGCATACGGCAAGGCACTGCGGACCGTGAAGAGCTGCGTCGGCAGCGACTGGTGCCGCTACGGACAGCAGGATTCGGTGCAGATGGCGATCGACCTCGAACTGCGCTACCGCGGTCTGCGCGCCCCGCACAAGATCAAGATGGGGGTGTCGGGCTGCGCCCGCGAGTGTGCGGAGGCGCGTGGCAAGGACGTCGGCGTGATCGCCACCGAGACCGGCTGGAACCTCTACGTCGGTGGCAACGGCGGCGCGACGCCACGGCACGCCGAGCTGCTCGCGAGCGACCTCGACGACGAGACGCTGGTCCGCTACATCGACCGCTTCCTGATGTTCTACGTCCGCACTGCGGACCGGTTGCAGCGCACCGCGCCATGGGTGGAACAGCTTGGGCTCGAGCATGTTCGGGAGGTCGTCTGTGACGATTCGCTCGGTCTTGCCGCAGAATTCGAGGACGCGGTAGCCCGCCACGTCGACGGCTACGCCTGCGAATGGAAGGGCGTGCTCGACGATCCCGACAAGCTGTCGCGCTTCGTGTCGTTCGTCAACGCCCCAGACGTCGCCGACCCCACCGTCGCCTTCACCGACCGTTCCGGGCGCAAGGTGCCGAACGCGCACGTGAGGAGCAAGACAGACATCGGCATGCCCAAGTTCCGTCCCCTTCAGGAGACCACGTGACCCTTCTCGAGCACCTCGACGCCCTCGAGCTGCAGGACGACCCGGGCTGGACGACGGCATGCGGCTACGACCGCCTGGTGCCCTGCCGTGGCGTTGGCGTGCTGCTGGCCGACGGGACGCAGGTGGCGCTCTTTCGGCTCGACGACGGGTCGCTGCGGGCAATCGGCAACATCGACCCCTTCTCGGGCGCCGCGGTGATGTCCCGGGGAATCGTCGGAGATCGGTCGGGCCGCGCCTGCGTGCAGACGCCGATCAAGAAGCAGGCCTTCGCCTTCGACGACGGTCAGTGCCTGGACGATGCCGCGGTGACGCTGCCCGTCTACCGGACCCGGCTGACCGCCGGCGGCGACGTGCAGGTGGCCGCATAGCTCGTCTGCCACCCGTCGACTCTGCGGTGAGGTGTGCGCCACTCGCACTTTTGGGCCCTGGTCGCAGTGTGAACGCCTAGTCCGTCCGCAGGAGTCGCAATACCCCGTCGACGATGGTTTCGATGTATTTCTTGTCGACGGTGAGGCCGGCGAACAGACGCCGGTACATGACGGGGCCGGCCAGCTGATCGATTGCCATGTCGACGTCGATATCCGGTTGCAGTTCACCGTCTTTCGCGCCGGATTCCAGGATTGCCCGAAACCCGGCAGAGCCTGACAGGTAGAGGGTCTCCTTGAGTTTCGCGAATGAGCGATCGAACGGCGCGCGTTCCAGCACCGCGCGCATGGTCCGCTCGCTCGCCGGGTCATAGAGCAGGCGTCGCAATCCGTTCAGCTCGCTGATCAAGTCGGCGCGCAGATCTCCCGTCCGCGCGGTCCTGGCCTGGCCGATCCGCTCGACGATCGCGTCGTGGATGAGCGATGCGACGTCGGGCCAATGCCGGTACAGCGTGGTGCGGCCGACGCCGCTGCGGGCAGCGACGGCGACGTGTGTCACGCCCGTCCAGCCTTGCTCGGCGAGGAGTTCCCGGACGGCGGACAGGGCGGCCTCTTGGCTCCTCAGCACCCGCGGGTCGGGGCCACGATCCGGCGCGGCCCCCGTCGTCCGGGACTGGGCGTCGCTCACTGAACGGTTCCTCCGCGATGGGTCGACGATCACATCTCGTGGAACATCTTGCCCCAAAGCAAACTGTGGTACACACTGTTCTATAGATATGGAACATTCTGTACCAGAATATTGGCGAGAGGAGATCGTCGTGGACCGTCCCGACGTCACGATGATGTTTGTGGTACACAACGCGTTCCGACGCGATCTGGCCCGTATGCAAGCGGCGGCGGCAGGGGCCGACGATCCGGCCACCCGCAATGCACTGCGCGCGGGTTGGGCGACGTTCAGTCGATACCTGACCATCCATCACGTCGCCGAAGACGAGGTGTTGTGGCCGCCGATGCGGGCGAAGCTCCGCGGCCGGGCCGACGAAACGCACCTGCTCGACGCAATGGCCGACGAGCATTCCCAGCTCGACCCCGTGCTCCGCGACATCGACGACATCCTGACGCAGGGATCTGCCTCGCACCTGGTCGTCCTCTTCGGCGATCTCGCCGCCATCTTGACCGGGCACCTCGACCACGAGGAGGCGGCCGCCTTGCCGCTCGTACGGGAGACCCTCACCGCGGCAGAGTGGAAGGCGTTCGGCGACGACCAGCGCCGCCGCGTCGGTGTGAGCCGTGCGGCCTGGTTCTTCCCATGGCTACTCGACGGCACGACCGCCGACGTTCAAGCGACGGTGTTGGCCATCGTGCCTGCGCCACTGCGGCTGGTCTACCGACTGATGTGGGAGCCACGGTATCGGCGTCGATCGCCCTGGCATCTCGGCCCCAGCAACCCACTCGTACAGGAGGATTCATGAAGACCATGCTGATGAGCACCGCGGCCATCCCGGTGACTCCCGATGAACGCAGTTCGCGTCGCCCTGTCGCGCGCGACGTCGAGCTCTACCAACGCATGCTGCGCAAGTACGAGCAGACGGCACGGCTGGCCGACGAACTCGGCTTCGACGGTCTGGGTAGTACCGAACATCACCTGCAAACCGAAGGTGGGGAGTCGATGCCGAATCCCCTTCTGTTCTATGCCAAATTGGCTGCTGTCACGTCCCGGCTTCAGTTCATGCCCATGTCGGTCGTCGTGACGTCGCACGATCCGATCAGGGTCGCCGAGGACCTGGCTCTGTTCACGCACATGTTCCCTGGCCGGTTGGCCGGTGTTCAGTTCGCCCGCGGTTACCAGACCCGCTGGATGCAGACCTTGACCCAGTCCGAGAACGTCGTAGCTCTGAACCCGTTGTCCGATCAGCGAAATCGCGACAGGTTCAACGACTACCTTTCGGTCATCGAGAAGGCGTGGACGCAGGACTCCTTCAACCATCACGGCGAGTATTACCAAGCGCCGTACCCTGCCGACGGCATCCGTGATTGGGCGCTCGCCGACTGGACGCGAGCATACGGTGGGTCCGGCGAGGTCGACGCCGACGGCACGGTCCGCGAGATCGGCGTCGTGCCGAAACCCCTACACCAGCCCAGGGTCTTCATCCCGAACACGTTCTCACCGCAGACCGCGATCGACTCCGCCCGGCACGGACGCACGCTGGTCTTCGCGGCGGGAAACCGCGAAAGGGCGCGCGCCACCGCCGAGCTCTACCGCGACACCGCGCGCGACGCCGGCCGAGATCTGCGTCTCGGCGAGAACTTCGGCGTCCTCGTGAAGATCGCCTTCGGCGACACCTACGAGGAAGCGTTCGACTTCGCCGCCCGCACCTACGGCTTCTGGTATCAGAACTTCTTCCAGAAGTTTCGGTTCACCGAGGTGTTCCGCACCGAGGCCGACGACCCCAACGCACCCTTCGACCTCGGCGGTGCACGGGCGTTGACGCAACGGATGATCGAGAGCGGCCACCTGCTGTGCGGCACCGCCGACCAGGTCCGCGATCAGATCGCCGAGGTGGCGAACGTCTACGGTGGCGGTGCCCTGGACTGGTTGATCTACGAAACCTGGGGCCAGTCACTGCCCGACGACGAGGACGGCGACGTCCACCGCTACCAGTTGGGCACCTACGCCAACGAGATCATGCCGGCATTCCGGTGACCGCTACAGCGCCCGCAGGAGGCGTTTCTCGGCCGGCCGGCAGTCGACGTCGACGAGTTCGTCGCGGGTCGAGGTGTTCCACAGCTCGACCGTCTGCACCAGCCAGTAGGCGCCGAACTCTACGATCAGCGCGACCTCGACGACGAGCACCGCGTGGTTGAAGCCATCGAGGAGTAGGTGCACGGTCACCGCGGCGATCAGCGTCAGCACCATGGCGACCGAGATCACCTGGTAGACGCGGTGGTACGTCCGCGTGTTCGGGCACTTGTCCTCGTCCTGGCGCCCGGCCAGGAAAGCGTTGATCAGCACCGTGCCGATGAACGAGACGAACATCGTCACCGCGGCCACGCCATGCGCATTCGCCACGAACCACTGCGGAGCGAAGACGAGCGTCAGCAGGCCGACCGCGAGGACGGCCCGCTGGATCCACGTGGCGACCTCGCCGAGCGGGCTGCGGGTGCGCCCGGTCCTGGTGCGGCGGTACATCCACCACGACGCGACGCGGGCCAGCACCAGCGCGACGACGAGCGCCCACGCGTTGCCGATGACCGCGACGTCCGTCACGGCGCCGACGGGCACGGCTGATTCACCGCACAGCAGCACGGGCCGCGAGGTCGGCACGAACGCGACGACGAACGCCAGGATTCCCGCCAGGTTGAGCAGGATGTCCTCGGTGTCCTTGCTGCCCTTGTAGACGATGAGGAGTGTGCCGATCGCGCAGACCGCGCCGATGAACACGCCCTGTGCCGAGGTGAAGTAGTACGCGCTGATGGAGGTCTGCCAGCATGTCGCTCCGGCGCGTTCGATGATCAGCGCCGCGCCGAGCATGACGAGCATGACGGGGATGCCGCCGCGCAGGTACCGGTAGGTGTCCAACGCGGTGTCGCGGTCCATGACGCCATTGTCCGCTCGCCAGGACAGATTTCGGGGGAGGCCCGTCAGGCGGCGACCGGCAGTCGGGCGCGGCGGAACCGGCTCGCGATCAACCGGACGACCCCGGGATGGGTGCCAAGCGGCTCGGTCACCACGTCGGCGCCGGATGCCAGGAGACGGTCCTGAAACAGCCCGTCCGCCAAGAGATATGACGTGACGACCACCCGCCGCGCGCCGCGGGCCCGCAGAGCGGTGACGGCATCGGCGACGCGCGGTCCCCCGGTGGCCGCGTAGGCCAATTCGACGCGCTGTCCGATCGCCGCCGACAGCAGCGCGGCTGTCGCGCGGAGGTCGCGCTGCGCACCAGGGTCCGAGGTGCCCGCCGCGGCCATGACCACGGAATCCGTTGATCGCCAACCGGATTCCATCATTCGCTCGGTCATCACGCGCACCAGCTGGGTGGATGGCCCGAGTGGATCGGTCACGATGACGTCGGGATGGCGGCTGGCGGCGACGTGCGCAGGGATGTCGGTGCGAGCGTGGTAGCCGCCTGCCAGGAAGGCGGGGACGAGCACGGCGGGGCCGGGCAGTGCCCGCAGCACCTCGGCCGGCGTCGGTCCAAGCACGTCGACGAACGCGGTGCGCACCCGGGCGCCGAGCACGTCGCCGACCCGGTCGGCGAGGTCGCCGATCATCGTCACGCCGTGGGTCTTGCGGGTCCCGTGCGCGACCAGGATGGGATTCACGCCACGCCAACGGGGAACTCGTCGACGGCCAACCGGTACCCGCGTTTCACGACGGTCGACACGATCTGCTTGTCGCCCAGCGCCGTTCGCAGCCGCAGCACGGCGGTCTCGACGGCGTGCGTGTCCGTGCCGCAACCCGGCAGTGCGTTGAGCAGGTCGCGGCGGGCCACCACGGTTCCGGGCCGGTGGGCCAGCGCCCGGATGGTCGCCATGCCCGCGGGCGAGAGTTCCTTGACCACGCCGTCGACCAGCACGCAGGTGCCGCGGATCTCCAGCACGTGCCCGGCCACCTTCACAGTCCGCGACTGCAGCAGCGGCAGTTCGTCGGTGATGTGGCGGGCCAGTGCGCCCAGCCGCATCCGCTCCGGCGCGGACGTCGGAACCCCGAGGCGCACCAGGGGCCGAGCGGTCACCGGTCCCACGCACATGGCGTGCACGTCGGTCCGCAACGCCGACAGCACCTGATCCTCGAGGCCCAGTTCGACGGCGCGCATCAGCATTGCCGCAACGGCGGGTGCCGAGGTGAAGCTGACGGCGTCGAACTTGCGGTCGGCGATGCCAGCCACCAGCTGGTCGAAGGCGCCGTCGCGGGGCGCGGGATGCCAGCGGTAGACGCGGATGGGCACCACCTCGGCGCCCGCCGCGCGCAGCTCATCGAGGAACTCGGGGAAGGGGTCCCAGTCGTCGGTGGCGCCGTGCAGTTGCACCGCGATCCGCAGCCCCTTGATGCCCCCTTCGACCAGGTAGTGCACCACCTCGCGGGAGGACTCGGATTCGGGTGACCACTCCTCGGGCAGCCCGGCCGCCCGCAGTGCGCCGGTGGCCTTCGGCCCCCGGGAGACGACCCTGGCCTTGCCCAGCCCCTCGATCAGGTCGTTGGCCAGCCCCCAGCCGTCGGCGGCGGCGATCCAGCCGCGCAGGCCGATGCCCGTGGTCGCGATCACCACGTCCGGCGGGGTGGCGATCAAGGCCTTGGTGTGCTGGTGCAGCTCGTCGTCGTCGGGCAGCGGGACCATGGCGATGGCCGCGGCGCTGGTCACGGTGGCGCCGCGACGCTGCAGCAGGGCACTCAGTTCGTCGGCGCGTCGCGCGGAGGTCACCGCCACACGGAACCCGGTGAGCGGTGCCCAGGTGGGCTCAGCCATACCTCACAGTGAATGCAGTCGGTGTTTCCAAGCCGTTACCCGGTCATTGCCAGACCATGTCGCGGCGGACAGCGCGTGACCCGGTGGTGAACTTCCCCTCACGGCTGAGGCGGGGGGTCTGTGAGGGAGGCTAGTGGTTCACCAGACGTCGCCGTCACGCCAGTCACAGGTGATCTCGTCGGTGGTGTCGAGCTCCATCTCGTCGGGTAAACCGACCGGCAGGACGAACAACGACCGGTCGTCGTCGGGCGTGCGGGTCAGCCCGGTCGGCGCCAGCACCGACGTCGTGCCCAGCCACGGCAGCCACCCCCGCGAGACGTACAGAGGCCTGCTCGCCTCCGAGGCACTGAGCGCGCCGAGGTGATAGGCGCCGCGCAGCACCTGCTCGAGCGCATCCATCACCGCCATCGCCAGCCCCTGACCGCGCCAGTCCTCCCGCACCGCGACCGCCTCGAGATACCCACAGCGCAGCGCGGTGTTCCGGTAGACCATCCGGCGCTGCACCACCGCACCGTGCGCGATCAACGTGCCGTGATGGCAGATCAGGGCATGCATGCCGCCGAGCGAGTGTTCCCAGTCGGCGTCGGTGAAGTCGATCTCGCCGCCGCCGAACGCGTCGATGACCATCCGGCGGGCACCCTCACGGGTCTCGGCGTCGAGATCTGAGGTGTGGACCAGGCGTGCGGTGTGGACCCCGCGGACGCGAGGAGCACCATATTCCTGGGTGTGCACACCTCGTTCCTACCAGGGTGAGCCCAGCTGTGTCGCGGTCAGTTCACAATCGGGCGGCGCGGCCGCGACCAGTGCAGCCGAACGGTCTGGCCCGGCCGAACCTGTGCGATCTTGTCGATGTCGTCGTCGGTCACCACGCCGATCACCGGATACCCGCCGGTGACCGGATGATCGGGGCCGAGAATTACCGGAAATCCGTTCGGCGGCACTTGAATCGCTCCGCGGGTCGCGCCCTCGCTCGGCAGTTGGCGGTCCGGCCACCGGTACTCCAGCGGCATGCCGACCAGCCGCATGCCGACCCGGTCGCTGCGGTTGGTGACCAGCCAGTTGGTCCGGATCAGCACGTCGGGATTGGTGAACCAGTCGTCGCGCGGACCGGGCACCACCATCAGTTCGAGCACGTCGTCCTCGATGGCGGCCACCGGCGCCTGGTCGAGTTCGGGGAAGTCGTCGGTGTGATCGCCCACCTGCAGCACGTCGCCGGCCCGCAGGGGCTGCGGACCGATCGCCGACATCACGTCGTAGCTGCGCGACCCGAGCACCGGTGCGACGTCGATGCCGCCGCGGACCGCCAGGTAGCTGCGCAGGCCGGAGTGCGGAGACCCCAACGAGATCACCTGTCCGTCATGGGCGTACTGAATGCTGTTCGTGCCGAAGGGGACTCCGTTGACCGAGGGGTCGGCGTCGGCGCCGGTCACGGCAATCGCGACGTCGTCACCGCGGACCCGCGCCGAGAAGCCGCCGAACGTCACCTCGATGGTGGCGCGGTCGTTGGGGTTGGCGACGAGACGGTTGGCCAGGGTGTGGGAGCGGCGGTCGGCGGCCCCGGAGCGGGTGACGCCCATGCGCGCAAGGCCGGGCCTGCCGAGGTCCTCGACGAGTGCCAGCGGTCCGGTCTTCAGGATCTCCAACGTGCTCATGACGGTCTCCTATCCGATCGCCCGGAACTGAACCCACGTGCCGGGGGTCAGCAGGGCGGGTGGATCTCGGTCGACGTCCCACAGCACGGCGTCGGTGTGCCCGATCAACTGCCAGCCGCCGGGTGACTCGCGTGGGTACACCCCGCTGAACTCGCCGGCCAGCCCCACCGACCCGGCGGGTACCCGGGTCCGCGGCTCCGCCCGGCGCGGGACGTTCAGACGCTCGTCACCGCCGACGAGGTAGGCGAAACCCGGTGCGAATCCGCCGAATCCGACCCGCAGCGGGGCGGCGGTGTGTGCGGCCACCACCTCGTCGGGGGTGAGCCCGGAGATTCGGGCCACCTCTTCGAGGTCGGCGCCGTCGTAGGTGACCTCGAGCTCGACGTCGGCCCGTTGGTCGATCGGTGCGGTGACGTCCTCGACGGTGACGTGCTCGACGCGCAGTTTGCCGAGTCGCTGCCGGGTCGGTTCCTGGTAGCGCGGTCCCGCGAGTTTGAGCAGCACGGTCCGCGACGCGGGCACGATGTCGAGCACGCCGAGCAGGTCGGCCTCGGCCAGCGCGTCGCTCCACGCCAGAACTTCGGCGGTGCTGTCGAACTCGAGCAGCAGCGCCTGATCCCCGTAGTCATGGACTGTGCCTCGAAGTAGCGCGTCCATCGATTCCGTCGTCACGGTCATCCCCATAAGCTACCCACGAGTAGCCAGATTTATCCGGGACTTAACAGCTCGCCAGAGGAGCCTTAGCAAAGGCTCATAACGCGGGCTGATAGGTCGGTTCGTGGCGCTTGATGTAGGCGATCACCCGGTAGGTGATGGGCAGCATGACCACCTCGACCGCGGTCTTGTACAGCCACCCCAACGCTGTGTAGACGACGAAGTCCTTGAAACTGGTGATGCCGATGGCACTGGCCGCGATGCTGCAGAACACCAGTGTGTCGCCGAGCTGGCCGGCAAAGGTCGAGCCGACCAGCCGGGCCCACAGGTGCTTCTCCTTGGTGCGCTCCTTGATCGCGACGACGACCCAGGCGTTGATGGTTTGGCCGACGATGAACCCGGCCAGCCCCGCGATGATGAGCTGCGTATAGGCGTGCACGACGTTCTCGAACGCCGCCTGGTTGGGGTAGAAGTCCGCAGCGGGGAGGTAGATGGTCACCCAGAACGCGGCCGCGGCCAGGATGTTCATGGAGAACCCCAGCAGGATCGCGCGGCGGGCGGCCCTGAACCCGTAGACCTCGGAGAGCACGTCGCCGATCACGTAGGTCAGCGGGAACACGATGAAGCCGCCGTCGGTGATGATCGGGCCGAATGCGACGCCCTTGGTGGCGGTGACGTTTGAGATGATCACCAGCGCCGTGAAGACCGCGACGAGGATCGGATAGTAGGCGGATCCGACCTCGGCGAAGGTGGGCCGGTCGCCGTCGACGAGTTCTGTCACCCGGTCATCTTCTCAGGCGAGCACCTTGTTGATCAGCGGTGGCAGTTGGTCGGCCACCATGGCGTAGGACGGCACGGTGGCGAAGGTGATGGCGCCGGCGAGATCCTTCCCGGTGAGGACGTTGCGATTCGTCTTCGTCGCCTTCAACTTGGCGAACGTCGGATCGGCCAGCAGGGCGGCGTGTTCCTCGTCGCTCTCGGTGGTCCAGATCAGCGCGTCGGCCTCGTCCAGCACCGACGCCGCTCGGTCGCGGGGGACCAGCGCTTCGCCGCCCTTGACGTAGTTGTCGATGCCGTCGGGGATGACGAACCCCATCTGGGTCAGGAAGTCGGTGCGCCAACCGGCCGGGGTGATCTGGAGGGCGTCCCCCATGAACGCGCCGCGCACCACGAACACCTTCTTGCCGCTGAACGAGGCGTTGTTCTTGCCCGCGTTGACGAATTTGTCGTCGAGGTCGGAGACGAGCTTGCGCATCTCGTCGTACTTGAACACCGCCTGACCGATGGTGGCGGCCTGGTCCTTCCACGGTTCGAAGAAGGCGTCCTGACCGGACTGCGCGACCGTCGGGGCGATCGCCGTCAGCTTGGTGTAGGTATCGGCGTCCATGCCTGCGTTGGTCGCGACGATGAGATCGGGCTCTAGGGCGGCGATCTGGTCGACCTGGATGCCGTTGGACAGGTCCAGCACGACCGGCTGCGCGGTGCCGAGTTTCGGTAGCGCCCAAGGCCATACGCCGAACGGTTGGTCGCCGAACCAGTTCGTCACGGCGACCGGCACCACGCCGAGCGCCAACAGGTCGTCCTGGTCGGTGTAGCCGGCGCTCACCACCCGCTTGGGCGGGCTCGGGATCTTGGTCTCGCCGAAGGCGTGCTTGATGGTGACGGAGCCGTCCTTGGCTACCACGCCAGGTTTCTCCGAACTGCAGGCCGCGGCCGTAACCGCCAGGCCCGCGGCCATCGCCAGGAAACTCCGCCGGGACCACGTTGAAGGCACGCGGCCGAGCGTAATCGCTAACCGATGGTGAAGCTGCCGAACAACACCGCGGCCAGACCGAGTGCCACCACGATGTTGACCACCGTGGCCGACGCAAACAGCGCGATCGGTCGCCAGCCGGCTTCCCGGAGGCCTTTCAGGCTGAACTCCAGGCCGATCGAGACGAACGCGAAGATCAGGAACCAGGTCCGCAGGTCGTTGACGGTTGTGATGGCGTTCTTGTCGCCGACCCACTGCAGGTACAAGGTGCCGATCACCGATGCGGCGATGAAGCCGAGCACGAACTTCGGAAAGCGAGCCCAGAACTCCCCGATGGACGGCCGGGCTTCGTCGGCCGATTTGCGTTCGATCTTCAGGGCGAAATAAGCGGTCAGGCCGATCGCGACGACGCCGATCAACGCGTTCTGGGTGGTCTTGACGATGGTGGCGATCTGCAGCGCGTCCTCGCCGGCGAGCGCACCGGCCGCCGCGACGGCCGCGGTGGTGTCGATGTTGCCGCCGATCCACGCGCCGGCCACGGCGTCCGACAGGTGCAACACGTCGGCGAGCCACGGCAGCAGGAAGATCGACGGCAATGCGAACGCGATGACCAGGGAGGCGGCGTACGCCAGCTGTTCGCGCTTGGCCTGCACCGCGCCCGCCGCGGCGATCGCGGCGCTGACCCCGCAGATCGACACCGCGGAGGCGAGCAGGGCGCGCAACTTGTCGTCGAGGCCGAGACGGCCGCCGAGCCACCAGGTGAAGCCGAACACGATCGAGATCAACAGCAGCGCCTGGATGATCGCGGGTCCGGCGGCGGTGACGAGCACCTTGAGGTTGATCGACGCGCCGAGGAGCACCAGGCCGGTCTTGATGAAGAACTCGGTGCGGAAGCCGTGCGAGAGCGCGTCGCGGACGGCCAGTTTGGTCAGCACGGCGTTGCCGATCAGTCCCAACGCGATTGCGTAGACGGGGAATTCGATCGACTTGGCCACCTTGGCCAACGGTGTGCCTGCCGCCCAGTGCGGCACCTGGGTCTCCAGGAAACGGGTCGCCGCACCCAGGACGAGGACGACGAGGATGCCTGCGACCGCATGACCCAGGACGGGTCGCGTGCTCGCCGGGCGTTCCTCGGCGTCCTCGGTGGTCGTCTGTTCGGTCACGGGATCACGTCGCCAGAGATGGCGCCGGCGAGCACCAGCGCCAGCAGTGCCAGGCCGACGATGACGGCGAGCCAGTCCTCGTTCACGGGCGGGACGCTACCGGCGTGCGACGTCGATCACCCCGGTTGCGATCACCGCGAATGCAATGCTGTGCGGTGGCTGTGCGCGCCTAATCCTCGTCGGAGAACGCCTCGACCAGCTCGTCGTAATCCTTGATGCGGCTCCGGATCTCGTCACGTGCCCGGCTCACCGATTCGCCGATGCGCTCACGTGCGGCGTCAGCGGTCGCACCGACCTCACGGCGTTCCCGGCCGAAGACCTCCCGCACGCCTTCGCCCTGCGTGGCCGACGTGGCGAGCGTGAACGCGGCGTTGAGCGCCGACGCCGTGACGGTGCCCTGAGCACGCAACACGGTCTCGGCGACGTCGGCGGCCCCGACGACGACGGCGTTGGGCAGGGTGGCCTGGTTGCCGACGTACTCGCCGACCGCGGTGCGAACCCGGCCGCCGGCATCGGCCACGACCTCGCGGACGGACGTACCCGTGCGCGCGAACGCCGTCGGCAGCGTTGCGCCGCCGCGGATCTCGCTGACGACGCCGGCCGGAGCGTGGGCGACGGCGACCGTCACGTCGGTGGCCGCGTCGACGAGCTGGGTGCTCAGCCCCTGGCCCGCGACGAGCTGGCGTTCCAGGACGTGGCGGATGACGATGTTGCGGGTAGATTCCGGCGCTCCGCCGTCGTTCTCGGCACGGTCGTCCTCGGTGTGGACGACCTCGACGGTGACCTCGGTCGGCTCCGAACGGATGGCTTCCGCAGTCGCCTCGGCTTCATCGATGGTGGTGTCTTGATCGATGGTGGTGTCTTGGTCTGGCATCAGGTTCCTCCGTCGCAGTTTCAGAACCTTGCCAGTCCACACCGCCCGTTCGACTCGCAGTCGGCGGGCAGGACACGTGCGAGTGAACCGGGTGTGGCCGTCAGCCGACGCGGTCACCTCTTCGTGGCCCAGGTCACCGCCGCACGAAACCCTTGTTGCGCATCAGGAAGTCGGCGAGATAGCCGTCATGCGGAATGTGCGGCGCCGCAAAATGTGTGGGGATGGCGCCGCGGTAGACGTTGGTGACCGTCGGCTCGGCGAGCAAACCGTCGATCAGGCCGCCGTCGCTGGTGATGGCGGTGATGACCAGGGAATTCCGCAGGGGAGCCAGGCCGTCCTCGCGAACCCAGCCCGACACCCACACGCAGGGGAACGGAAGCTCGACGTTGATGGTGTCGGCGTCGGGTCGTCGCAGCAGGTGCACGGCCGGACGCAGTGCTGCGTAGCCGTCGCCGAGGTCGGCGACCACCTGGTCGGCGCCCAGCACCGCCTCCGCGCCAACGGCCTTGCGGGCGAGGTACTCCGCCAGAGCATGCGCGTTGGCGACGGGGGTGGTTGGGAGAGTTGCCTTTTCGTCGACGTTCGGCAGCGGCTTCAGCTCCGACAGCCGCTCGGCGATGGCGTCCGCGAGCGGGCCGGGGTCACCCTCGTAGAGCACGGCGGTGGCGTTCACGCACGCCATGCCGCCCAGTCCGGCGATCGAGTCGACGATCACGTCGAGGTGTTCGCGCCAGTCCTGCTCGGCGGTGATCACGATCTTGGTCCGGCCAGGGCCGTTCACCAGCACCGTCGGGTCGTCGGCGTAGCGGCCCGCGACGTCCTGACCGCCGTACACCAGCGCGAGGTCCGCGGCGCGGACGAGTTCGTCGGCGGTGGCGTGGTCGGTCGGCAGGAACAGCGCGTCCTCGTCGCGAAAACCGGCGCGGCGCAACGCCGTGACGAGCCGGTGGGCGGTGAACGGCTCCCGCCGCGACGGCCGCACCGCCACCCGGTAGCCCAGGGCGAGGGCCTGCGGCCACAGGCCGTGCACACCGAGGGCGTTGCCGGGTGCGTGCACGGCGAGCACTTCACCGCGGCGCGCCCATACCGCGCCGCCGTCGGGTTGGTCGAACCAGTCCAGCGTCGCGCCGGTCGGCCGGGCCGGCCATACCGCGTCGAACGTGGTGGCCAGGGAGTCGGCGACCACGCGAGCGCCCGCCCGGGCGACGGCCAGCGGCAGGCCCGAGACCCGGCACGTGAGTCCGACGTAGTCGTCGAAGCCGAGTCCGGCGATCGACGACGCCACGAAGATCTCCGCGGCGCGGGCCAACGCGGCCTCGCGGTCGGCGAACGGCAACGGCCGCGCCGCGCGCTGGGCGTTGATCGAGCGGGTGACGAACAGTCTCGGCACCAGGCTCATCGCGGCGACGGGTGCACCGCCGGTGTCACAGATGAGTTCGCGCTTGCGCGTTGGGTATTCACCGTTCGGACCGAGGGCGTCGAGCGCGACGAGGTCGCCCGTCATGGTCAGTACACGCCTTCGATGACGGCTTCACCGCCGAACACGGCGACGGGCGCGACCTCGCTCACCGAATCGCCGACGTGTCCGGCCGGGCCAGGTGTCCGGATCGCGGTGTCGCGCTCCAGGTTGTTCGGAATGAACATGCACTTGCTGACGTGGTTCATCACCACCTGGCCCCGCTCGCCGTAGGCCACCTGCTCGCCGGTTTCGGGGTCGATCACCCAGAACACGACGTAGGGCGACCTCGGGTCGAATACGAACGATCCGTCGTCGGCGATCCGGGTGGCCGCCTGC
This sequence comes from Mycobacterium sp., assembly GCF_032162105.1. Lineage (GTDB taxonomy): Bacteria > Actinomycetota > Actinomycetes > Mycobacteriales > Mycobacteriaceae > Mycobacterium. The sequence continues at coordinate 24,604 of NZ_JAVRPS010000151.1, forward strand.
GACAGGATCATGGTGCTGCCGAACACCGTGGCGACGGCGGTGTGCGGGAACACGTCGCGCAGCACGTCGAGGGTGTCCATGTCGACGTGTGCGCCGCTGAGCAGCATGTACCGGATCTTCTCGTTCACCAGGTCCACCAGGGCGTCGTCGCGCGCGATGGCCTCCAGCAGCGGGGGTGTGGCGTGCAGGTTGGCGACGGACTGCGTCTCCAGGATGAACCGCGCCTGTTCGACCACGTGGTCGACGTAGGCGGCCACCTCGGCGGTCGCGTCACGGGCGGCGAGTTTCTTCACCCAGCGTGGATCGAGGTCGATCGGGTGGAACGTCGACCCGAGGCGCTCCGCGACTTCGCGGTCGAAGTGGCCGACGCCGTGCGGGCCGCTCGGCATCATGCACAGCAGCCCGCGGGCCTCCACGAAGCCGCCTGCGGTGAAGTCCTCGACCTGCCAGCGGGTGACCTGCTCGACCCAGTCGGGGAGTTGCGCCGTCCGCTTGGGGGCTCCCGTCGTGCCGCCGGATTCGTAGATCCGGGGGATGGGTAGCGGTGTTCCGTAGCCGCGGGGGATGAGGTCTTCGACTGGCACGCTGCGCAATTCGTCGACCAGGTTGGGGAACAGGCGCAGATCGGCGAACGTGCGGACGTCGGTCAGCGGGTCGAAGTCGAGGCCCTTGGCCGCTTGCAACCAGAACGTCGAACCGGTGTCGGCGCCGAAGTGCCACGCGATCGCTGCCCGCAGGTACGCGTCCGCATCCGTCGGCGGCGCGTCCCGAGGCACGTCGAGCAGGGCGAAGTCTGCCGTGAAATCTGAAGTCACGTCGCCCATCCTGTCGCAGCCCGCCGGGCGTAAGCGGTTGGCGCCACAAACATTCGGTGTCCGGCCGGCGAACAGCGAGTGTTCGGCTGCGTCCGGGCAGTGCACCCGAGTGTTCGCTCAGGTCTTGACTCCGCGGTGTCGAGCGCCCAACATACAGAACATGAATTGTTGCGTATAGCGCGATGAGGTGTGCAATACGCAACATGCACGACACATTGCAGCCCACCGCGACAGAGGAGCCTCGCCATGACCAGCAGCGTGTCCGAGTCCACCGAGGACGCCCCGGACGGCGAGGTGCGTTCTCGAAAGGGCCCACCGGTGGACCGCGTCGTCTTCGCGGTGTCCGCCGCCCTCGCCGTCGCCTTCGTGATCTGGGGCGTGACCGCGCCGGAGAAGATGGGTGACGTCACCGGTAAGGCAATGTCGTGGGTGACCGGGTCGTTCGGTTGGCTGTTCATCCTGACCAGCGCGGCGTTCGTGCTGTTCTCTGCGTACTTGGCCCTGAGCAGGTACGGCAACATCAAACTAGGCCCCGATGACTCCGTGCCGGAGTTCTCCAAGTTCTCCTGGGTGTCGATGATGTTCGCGACGGGGATGGGTATCGGCCTGATGTTCTATGGCGTGGCCGAGCCGCTGTTCCACCTGAACGCCCCACCGATGGGGATGGCCGAGCCCGGCACGCCCGCCGCCGCGCAGCTCGCGATGGAGTACACCTTCTTCCATTGGGGCTTCCATCCCTGGGCGATGTACGCCGTGATCGGCCTGTCAATCGGGTACTTCGCCTACCGCAAGCGCAACGGCAACCTGGTGTCGGGGGCATTCCGGCCGCTATTGGGCAACCGGGTCGATCGGGCGCCTGGCAAGGCGATCGACGTCGTCGCGATCTTCGCCACCCTGTTCGGCTCAGCGACGTCGCTCGGCCTGGGGGCGCTGCAGATCACCGGGGGAATCGACCAGATCTTCGGATCCGGCCGCGACTCCAAGCTGCTGGCCGTCGGGGTGATCGTGTTCCTCACGGCGTGCTTCGTCATCTCTGCGGTCAGCGGGATCGAACGCGGGGTCAAGTGGCTGTCCAACGCCAACGCAGTGGCCGCCGCGTTGTTGGCGCTCTTCCTGTTCGTCGTCGGCCCTACGGTGTTCATCCTGGGTACCTTCACCGAGTCGCTCGGCGGCTACCTCACGAATCTGCCTGCGATGAGTTTCCGCGACGGTGTCTTCGACTCGGGGGTGGCCGCACCGTGGCTGTCGGACTGGACGATCTTCTACTGGGCCTGGTGGATCTCCTGGACGCCCTTCGTGGGCATGTTCATCGCGCGGATCTCGAAAGGCCGGACGATCCGTGAGTTCGTGGTCTACGTAATCCTGGTCCCGAGCTTCGTGTCCTTCGTCTGGTTCTCCATCCTTGGTGGCTCGGCGCTCGACCTGCAGCTGAACGAGGGCAAGGACATGGGTGCGGTAGTCAACGCGGGCATGGAGGGCGCGCTGTTCGAGACGCTCAGCAGCTTCCCTCTTGGGGCG
>NZ_JAVRPS010000152.1:0-18887 GCF_032162105.1 Mycobacterium sp.
TCACCGCTGGGTTGGCGAAGGACGTGGAGCTGGTAAACCAATAGGCCGCACCGATGTACGCGCCGACCGCAGCCGCAGACCGTGCGGCTTGTCCGCTCCTCGCCAGGGCGAAGATGAGAGCAACGAGACCTGCCGTCGCGACTACTTCACCAACGAGATGCCCGGTAGAAAGTCGTTCCTTAGTCGCAATTTCGATGATCCGCCGGTCGAACATCGCATTTGCAAGGATCGCCCCGGCGATGCCGCCAACCGTCTGGGCAACCGTGTACGCCACTACCTCGAGCGCACCCAGCCCCGCGCCGGATCGTCGCCCAAGCAACCAATCAGCCAGCGAGACCACTGGATTGAAGTGAGCGCCCGAGACGGGGCCAAGCATCAGGATGAGGACGGCCAACCCGAACGCCGTGGCCGTCGAGTTTTCCAGCAGCTGCAGCCCAACGTCATTGGGTGAGAGTTGAGCGGCCGCGATGCCCGACCCGACGACCACGGTCACGAGGAGTGCCGTGCCCGTGAACTCGGCCAGCAATCGCCGCCACGCGCCGTCAATCACCTGCTGTCCGCGCTAGCGGCAGCACGTCGCTGCCGCCACCTCGGCGGGCGCACCGGTGCCGCAAGCGCAGCCGCCGTTCTCATCGGCGGCAAGCAGCTCAGGGGTTGTGCCGAAGGTTTCGGAGTCAGCGAGAACCGTGTATACCTCCCACTTTTCACCCGCCGGGCCGGTGACCCAGACCTTGTCTTGCTGCGCAAAGCAACAGGTGGTGCCGATCTCCTCCTCGGTGAACATGCCAGCATTGGCAAGCCGCGCGATCTCGTCGTGCACGATGTCGCTGGACTCGACCTCGACGCCCAGGTGGTTCAGACTTCCCCCCTTACCGGGGTTTTCGATCAGGACCAGTTTGAGCGGCGGCTCCGCGACGGCGAAGTTGGCGTACCCCTGCTTCACCTTGGCCGGCTCAGCATTGAACAACTTGGAGTAGAAGGTGATCGCCTCGGCGAGGTTGTCGACGTTGAGAGCGAGTTGAACACGGGACATGAGGACCCTCCAGACCTGTGAGACATATATCGAACTATGGTCGATCATGTCTACCTCTTCGACATATGTCAATGTCTCTGGCAAGATCGGATCCATGCCCAAGACACTGCCGGTCGTCGACATCTCCGCGCCCGTGTGCTGCGCGCCGGTTGCGGCCGGACCTCTGGACGACAACGCAGCTTTGGGCATCGCCCTGCGGCTCAAGGCGCTGGCCGATCCGGCCCGCGTCAAACTCGTCTCGCTGCTCTTCAGTTCAGCCGAGGGCGAGGTGTGCAGCTGCGATCTCGCCCAGGCGGTTGGCCTCACCGAATCCACCGTCAGCCATCATCTGACGCAGCTGCGGCGCGCCGGGATAGTCGAGTCGGAACGGCGTGGGATGAACGTCTATCACCGACCGAGGCGTGATGCGCTCGTCGCGCTGTGCTCGGTCCTGGACCCCAGCTGCTGCGCCTGACTGAAACCGGTAGCGAGCGTCGCCCAGAGTCGCCAATCCGCGTACACGCCCCGTACCGCGATCACGCCGCACTTCGGCGGGTGCTGACCGGGCCGCCGGCTCCGATGCCAACACCGGCACCAACCCCGGTAACAACCACACCGGCTCCGAGGGCGGCGACGGCGGCGACGGCGCCCCGGGCGCCTGATCGAGACGGATCGAGCCGCACTCTGCCCTCGGGCAGGGTGCGGCTCGATCGCGAAATGGCACTGCGACCAAGGTGCTCGGCAATCAGCGGCGCCGTGACGGCGGCGCGGCGGCGACGGCCACGGCGTCAGTCGAGGCGGATCACGTACGTGCCGTCCTCATCGCGCTCAATCTCGCGATCCCACGTGTTCAGCCACACGGGCGTGTCGGTGCGAGAGCCGATGAAGGCGTTACGGATCGCGCCGCCGGGCTGAAGATGAACACTCCACTCGTCGCCCGTCGCGACGATGCTCACGACCTCTTCGCCGTCCGCGCGGCGGATGGACAGCACGCGCGCGTTCTCGTCCTGCTCGGACGTTTCGATGTCGTCCTCGGTCAGCTCGCCGTCTGAAATCAGCTCTGCAAGTTCGGCGTCGGGATCGGGCTCGTCGTCGTGCACGGCGCCACTGTACCCAGCGATCGAGGGCGCTGCAGACGGGTTTGCTGCGGCACCACCCAGCCCTCGCGGTGCCACGGCACGATGGTTGCCGCAAGCGTGACGACGACCCGCGCTTCCTTGTTCGGGGACCGTGAGGTGATCGACGTGGCCCGCGCCAGACACTGGCCGCTACAGCGGCTACCGGCTGAGTGTTGCTGCCGCGCAGCTCAACCCGCGGCGCGGACCGGATTCCCGACGTCGTTGAGCAGGTCGTTGTCGGCGAAGGCCCCGCGATGGGCGGCGGCCGGGTGCGTGTCGGGCAGTCGGTCACCGCGGCCCAGCAGCTTGTGACGCAACGTTCCCGACTTGTCAGTGGAGAGCAGCCCCCGTTCACGCAGCGTCGGGAAGAGACGGTCGGCCACCTCCCGGAATGAGCCAGGGACGGTCGCGTGATAGACGTTGATCCCATTGACGCCGGCCTCACGCCACTCCTCCAGGCGATCCGCAATCTCCTTGGCGGTGCCGACGACCCGGTTTGCCCCCTCCATCACCCAGGCCATGTCACGGATGGTCGGCTCGTCGTTGCCGGACACTTCGGCCGCCCAGCGCTTGAAGCTCTGCACGCCCGTGAACTCACCGAGTTGGCTGATCGGAGTGTCCAGCGGCAAGCTGCCTGCATCGATCCCGGCATCGCCAAGGGCGTGCAGCGCGATGCCTTCCAGGTCGAGGTGTCGCTTGAGTTCGTCGTTGCGGCGGATCGCTTCGGCGTGGGTGTCACCGATCACGAACGACAGACCTTGGGCAAAGGTGATGTCCTCGGGGTCGCGGCCGTTGTCGGCTGCCAGCGCGCGGGTCTCGGCGGTCAGCTGGTGCGCAGCCTCGGGGGTCGGACTGCTGATGTAGACACCCTCGGCATTGCGGGCCGAGAAGAGCTGGCCGGCAGGAGATGAGCCTGCCTGGAAGAGAACTGGTGTGCGCTGCGGCGACGGTGACACGAAGTGGGGACCTTCGACCTTGTAGCGCTTCCCGACGTGGTTGATCTTGTGGATCTTCGTCGGGTCGGAGTGGATTCCGCGCTCCTTGTCCTGCACGAGTCCGTCTTCATCCCAGGAGCCCTCCCACAGCTTGTAGGCGACGTCGACGTACTCATAGGCCCACTCGTAGCGCTCGTCGTGATTGAGCGTTCCTTCGTGGCCGAAGCTTCGAAACACGTTCTCGTTGAAGCTCGTAACGATGTTCCAGCCGAGACGGCCGTCGGTGTAGTGGTCGAGCGAGGACATCCGCCGAGCGAAGTTGAACGGATGGTCCTGGACGACCGAGCTGGTGAACACGATGCCGAGGTTCTCGGTGGCAGCGGCGAGCGCCGACGCCAGTACCGACGGGTCGTTGACGGGGATCTGGATGCCACCTTCGACGGCCTTCTTCCAGTTTCCGTTCCACGGCGCACGTAGCCCGAAGACGTCAGCGAAGAACAGGAGGTCATATCCTGCCTTGTCCACTTCCGCTGCAACTCTTGTCCAGTGGCGCAGCGAGTTGAACTTGTGGTTCTCTGCCTCCGGAGCACGCCAGAGACCGTGCAGCACATGGGAAGCGGTGTTCATGACGAACGCCGAGTAGTACAGCGGGCGCTTGCTCACGGGGTCGTCGCCTGTTGTCCGGACTGCGATTCCGGGTTGATGGGACCGAGTGTGTTGCGGATCAGTTGGTTGTCCGTGGTCTGCAGGAACTCGGCGATCTTCGGGTCCTTGAAGGTCTCGATCAGCTTCTGCACGTTGGGGTCGTTGAGGTGCTTGTCGCTGACGACCAGTCCACCCTCACTGCCCTTCGGTGCAGGCTCGCGGGCGATGATCTGCTTCTCGGTGAGGCCCGCGGCGTAGACGTCGGAGATGTGAACGACGATGGCGTCGACGTCAGCGAGGCTGCGAGCCAGCTGGCCGATCGGCACCTGGACGAACTGGTAGTTCTTGGGGTTCGTCTGGATGTCCCCCAACTGCGGCAGGCCTGCCAACGTGTCCTTTCCCGGCTTCAACGTGATCTGCTTGTCGTAGGCCAGGTCGAGCAGCGCGATCGCCTGTCCGGCTGGGTCGTCGCGCAGCGCGATCTTGGCACCGTTCGGCACTTGGTCCCAGCTGCGGTACTTGTCGGAGTACGTCGCCTGATCCCAGGTGAACGTTGGTGCGGCGAGCGTGAGCTTGAATCCGTTGGCCGCGACGGCGTCGTTGAGGAACGGCTGGTGCTCGAAGAAGTTGCCTGCGACGGTGCCCGCGTCGACGGCGCGGTTGATCTCGATGAGGTTGTCGATCTTCGTCGGCTCGATGGTGATGCCGTGCGCGGGAGCAACCTCGTCGGTGATGTACTTCAAGAGGTTCTCGGCGGCGATGTCGGTGCTCCAGGTCGCGACCTTGAGGTTGGTGCCGAACGGCTTGTCCTCGTTGGAGACGTTCGCGTAGAGCGCCCCACCGGCGATGACGATTACGGCACCCACGGCGACGGCGATCCACGGCCACCGCTTCTTCTTCTTGATCTCGATGTCGTCATCGACGGGTGAGGTGGTCTGGTCGGTCATCGACGTTCCTTCTGCTAATCGGGGATAACTGAGGAGTCAGCGCGTGAGGGCTTTGACGAGGCGGTCGCCGACGAACTGGACGACCTGGACGGTGATGATGAGAACGATCACCGTCGCGATCATGATGTTGTGGTCAAAACGGTTGTAGCCGTAAGTGATTGCCAGGTTTCCTACACCGCCGGCGCCGATCGAGCCGGCAATGGCCGAGTACTCGATCATCGCGATGACGTTGACCGTCAACGCGCCGGCGAGGGCCGGGAGAGCCTCGGACAACTGGACCGTCCGGATCAGCTGTACGTGCGTGCCGCCGGAGACCTGGCCCATGTCGGTGACGTCGGATCGCACGTCCCGCAGAGCATTCTGCACGAGTCGTGCGAAGAACGGCACACCCGCAGTCGTCATCGGCACGATCGCTGCCGCGATGCCGATCGTGGTCCCGACCAGCAACCGCGTCACCGGGATGATCGCCGTCATCAGGATCAGGAACGGCAGTGAGCGGCCCACGTTGACGATCGTGTTGAGCACGGCGAACACCTTCGGCTCCGGAAAGAGCCCGAAAACGGAGGTGTTGTGGAGGGTGATCCCGACAGGAGTGCCAATGAGCAGGACCAGCACCATGGTGATGCCGACCATCAACCACGTCTGCCCGTAGGCAGGCAGGAGCAGGTCGGGGACCTTGTCCCAAGGCGTGCTGAAGTCCTCCCCCGCGGCGAGGTTCATGCGGCTGTCTCTTCGGAGTTGGCGTTGACGGCCGCCACATGCAGTCCGCGCTCCTTGAGGTAGCTTTCGAAGCCGGCCGGTGCGGACGGGGAGATGGCGAGGATCGCGCGCCCGACCGCCACTCCGCGGATCGCCTCGACGCTGGCGCTGAGCACGCTCACCTGCGCGCCCGAGATACCGGGCATCGTGTGGATGGACGTGAGCCAGTCGAGCGGCACGTCGCGCGAAGCGTACGAGACCTCCCAGATCTCGCCGGAGCCCCGAAACGGCACGCTCGGCCGGTCGGGAAGCAGTTCACGGGCGAGCGAGGAGGTCGGGTCGAGGATGACGTCGTCGACGGAGCCACTCTCGATGATGCGGCCGCCGTCGATGCGAGCCACTGAGTCGGCGATCTCTCGGACGACCTCCATCTCGTGGGTGATCAAGATGATGGCGAGGCCGAACTCATCGCGAAGATTGCTGAGCAGCGTAAGGATCGCCTTCGTCGTGGCTGGATCCAAACCCGCGGTCGCCTCGTCCGAAAGCAGGTAGGACGGGCCAAGGGCGAGCGCACGGGCGATCCCGACCCGTTGCTTCTGTCCCCCGGAGAGCTGCGCGGGGAGGTACCCGCTGCGATCGGCAAGGCCAACTCGGTCAAGCAACCCCGTAACGCGCTTCTCGATGGAGCCGTCAGTGGCTCCTAGATACTCCAGCGGCAGCGCGACGTTCTGGGCGACCGTACGGCGCCGCAGCAGCGGCGCAGTCTGGAAGATGACGCCGACACTGCGACGCGCCGCGAGGAGCTCGGGACCATCCAACCTGGTGAAGTCCTTGCCGTCGACGCGAACGGTGCCACCGGTTGGACGCTCCAGGAAGCTCACGCACCGCGACAGCGTCGTCTTCCCTGCGCCACTGGGGCCGACGACGGCAAGAATCTCGCCGTTGGCAACGGACAACGAGATGTCATCGAGGACGATGCGGTCCCCGAACCGCTTGGTCAGGTTCTCGATCTCGATCATGTGGGCTCTCTAGTTTGAATGGACACGGCTCTCGCATCCACGCAGCATCCGTCCTTCGGACGGGAATCAGGGGCGACTTCCAGACGCGATCCGAGCACAGAGTTTCCCGGGTCTGAATGGTCAGACAGGCTGTCAACCTACGCATGTCGGCGTCGGCTGCACAGGTTACGGATCTGGCTGATCCAAAATGCAACATCGATAGGTCTTCGCTTGCAGCTCTTCAGATGTCGCTCACGAGTGAGCTCAACTGACCGCGACGGTCCGCAGACCGTCGCTGCGGACCCGTCCGCGCACACCGCGTGCGTCGTCAACTTCGCGGACAACACGATCTCGGTCATCAAGCGCTAGCCCGTCACGGCGCGCCAAGGCCCGAAGTGCCCGGTTCCAGGGACCCGATCCCAGGGCACCCGCGGACGGCAATGCGTCGAGCCGCAACACCAGTTCGAATGCAATCCCTCGGTGTTTCAATCATTAAGCATTGGTTCCGCCAGCTCCGTGACCGCCGATCGGCCGCGAAGCGCCGCGGACCCCCGCATTACCCAGTGGCACCGTTCGGTTGCCTGGGCGCGGGCGATCGCATCGCCGGACGCCAAAACTCTGGAGTGCCAATCTTTGGCGTGATCGGCCAATCGGGCGGCCTCGTTGACTACGTCACCGATGACCGTATATTCGTAGCGGTTCTCAGCGCCGATGTTGCCGGCGAACACCGGACCCGCGGACACTCCGATACCGAAGTCCACAAGGGGCAGTTTCTTTAGCTCGGCCCCGAGCGCTCTTGCTGTCGCGAGCGCGGCCGACGATGGATCTTCGATGCCGAGCGGGGCCCCGAAGACTGCCAGTACGGCGTCGCCTTCGAACTTGTTGATCAGACCCTGCCGATGATCGACGGCGGCGACCACGATGCGGAAGAAGTCGTTGAGGATCTCCGCTACTGCCTCTGGTGGGCGGGACGCGGCAATTGTGGTTGATCCCACCAAGTCGACGAACAATACGGCGACCTCTCGGACGTCGCCGGACAGCGAGTCGTCTTGTTGAAGTGCGTGGCGCGCAACGTCGACGCCCACGTGGCGTCCGAAGAGGTCGCGGAGCTGTTCGCGTTCCTGCAGTCCTGCCACCATGCGGTTGAACCCGATCTGCAGGCGGCCGATTTCGGAGGGTTCGTACACCTCGACGAACGCCCCGCTTTGGCCTCGTTCCACCTCGGTCATCGCGACGACGACGTCGCGAACGGGATCCGAAATCGACCGGGCAACCAAGACCATCGCCCGAAATCCCAAGAGGAGCGACACAGCGGCGAGCACCAGAATTGGCGTTTCGACTGGCGCTGATTTCTGGACGAACCATCCGTTGGAGCGCGCCAACACAATCAGCGCGATCCCCGCCGTGGGCAGCGCACTGAAGAGGACCCAGGTAATCATCAATCGTGCCAGCACGCCGGGCATTTCGCCGGTAGCCGTTGCCGTCTTCATCGACGCCGCAAGGATCGGGCGCAAGGTCCGCTGCGTTATGAGGTAGCCCAGGCAGGCGGTGGTGGCGCCCCCTACCAAGATGGCGGCACCGATCACGTACGCGACACCACCGCCAGAGTGGAGGTTGACCAGAGAAAACACCACACCGCTGGCTGCCCAGATACCGAACTGGACGAGGGTCTGGCGAGTAGCGATGCTCAGGGCCGCGCGTTGTTGTGCCGGTGTCGGTTCGGCGCCCTCGGCGAACCAGCGGAAGGACGGAACCATGTTGAGGACTCCGGCGACTGCACCGACTGTGGCCGAGACTGCGACCAGACCGCACAGCGCGATCAGATTCCTCGCCGTGAGCAGGTTGCTCGCGTCACCGACCGTGTTTCGGGTGAGCGAGACGATTACCAATGAGACTGCCGCGGCGGCGAGGATGTGCGCGAACGTCAGCCCCGCCGCGTAGCCGGCTCCGAGTCGAATGGCCGCTTGCCGCCGGCTAGCCATTCATTGCCCGTGCTCGGGAGTGGCGGGCCCAATCCTAGGTGTCACCGCGTACCCAGAGCGATTGCCCATTCGTTGCGATGCAGGTGAGGAACATCCCATCGGGCGCTTGCGCGACGTTGTTGTCGTAACCCACGCAGTTGCTGTCGAGTTCTTTGATACCTGCCATCGAAGGTGACCGGAAGTATCTGGGCGCGAACCTTCTTGGCGAGCCGCAGAAGACCAGCCTTCCCCACGACGTGGTCGCGAACACGTAATAGGTGGTGCTATCGCACGGTGCGCCGATGACCGCGCCGGGGGCGATGCCCGGCGTGCAACTGGGGACGTCGCAGGCAGTCGGTTCGGCGGCGGCAGGCGGTGCGGCCACTATCCCGGCGGCCAGCAGCACAGCGACCGCCAGCATGTCGAATCGAACCACGTTACGAGCCCGTGGGCCAAGGAGGTTCGACGTTTCCCGGACTGCTGTTCGCCTGCGATCCGCGGTCATCGATCTACGCCACCTCGTCCAGCCTGAACGGCATCCTGATGACAAGCAGTTTGTTGACGCCGCAGGCGCCGCTGGGGCCGGTCGTTCTCTCCTCGCCTGCCAGCGTTGGCGACCCGACCGCCACGTAGCCCGTCGCGTCGACGGGCCAGAATCTGTACCTCTGGTGGCCGGGGGCCGCGGTGCCGTCGGGACACTTCTCCCAGTTCGGAACTTCGCGCTCGACGATCCATGCGTCGCTGTTGTGGCGAATCGGTGCGGTCCAGCCCTGGTCACTCGTCACCTGGCCGGTGCAATCGACGGGGTTGGAACACGTAGACGTGATAGTCCAGGTGCTCCTGACAGTCGTCTCGTCGTGGTAGGAATCGTTCGTCTTCGCCCAATCGCCGTTCGACGTCGCGAGGTAGGTCCCATTGAGGGCCAGGTCATCTCCGGAAGCGCGGGCGGACGCCGGTGTGCCCACGCCGACGATCACCGCCACCGCGACCGCGGTTGCGCCGGCGATCACACCACGTGCGCTCATCACTCGCTCCTCTACGCAAAACGCTGACTTGCGATCGACGGAGCCGATCGAGAGGCCGGCTCGGCCGAATCTAGGTGGGCAGCATGTCCTTCCATGTCTTGGGCGCCGCCTGCGCCACTAGGTCCGACTGTTTGAACACCTGGCCGTCGGGAGTGACGTACATGCCTGTGCCCGGGTTGTATTGCGCGACGGCGACCGAAGGCCCCGCCCCCGACTCGGCGGTGCCGAACGAACTCGGAGCTGCGGGCGCCACACCACCATCGGCGGCGGTTGGTGGTGGAGCCGCAATCGGTGATGGCGGTGCCTCCGCGGGTGGCGACGGAGTCTGAGCGGGCTCTGGTAGCGGTGGAGCACCCTCGGGGCCTTCAGGTGCCGGCGGCGGAGGCACTCCCGGTGGCATCGGCGTTCCCTCCACCGGACCGAAGATGTGGTCGCCGAAGGTAACCCGGTCATCGGGCGGGATGCCCTGCGAGATGAGGTTCGGGTCCAGCGGATAGGGGCCGGTTGCGTGTTGGCGCAGCGCCAACGGTTGATACCCGTTGGGGTCGTTACACAATTGGACGGTCGGCGCGCGCTTCCCGGGGTGCCCCATGCAGGGGTAGTTGCGGGCACCGCGAACCACGATGGGTGAATCCTGAGGCAGTTTGCAGTACAGCCCGTCGGGGGTATCGACCGTGGATGTGTCGGCTGGGGATCGCCACTGCGAGGGTGGGAGAAACCCGACCGTGCACGCGGGCGGATCGCCGGCGCTGACGCCGAAGTCGCCAAGGGGAAACCCGGTCGGGTTGTTCCTGGACAGGCCGAACGCCTGCGTAGAGGCCACCGAGGGCGGTAGCAACACCAACAGTTGTTCCAATGACGGGCGGTATGTCACCGCGACCTGGCCGATTGTGGTGAGGTTGGCGAGCAGCACCGGCAGGGTGAGTTTCACCTGGTTGAGGAGTCGAGACACCTCGTTGGCGGCCGCAGGCCCGGTTTGCAGAAGCGTACGCACCTGCGTGTCGTCCATCACCACCTGCTCCGTGACTCCGGCCAGGCTGCGCGCCCAGGTCCTGATCGCGTCGGTGGTGTCGGCTTGCGAATCCAACAGCGGCGCGGCGTCGTCGACCAGGGTCCGCGTGGAGTCGGCGACGCCGTTGACGTCGCCGACCACCTTGGCTGACGAGTCGAACAGCGAACCCAGGTCGTAGCCGGCCCCGTTGAAACCCTTGAACGACTCGTCGAGCAATCCGCTGAGCTTGTCCTTCGGAATGCTGGTGATCAGGGCACTGACCTGATCCAGCATCGGGCCAACCGATTGCGGAATCGTGGTGTCGCGCGCCGGGATTACCGAACCGTCCTTCAGGTAGGGCCCCGAGTCTGTGCGTGGCCGCAGGTCCACGTACTGCTCGCCGACCGCCGAGATGCTGCGCACCTCCGCCTGCAGGTCCGCCGGGATCCTGGGCGACGTGTCAAGGGATAGCGTCGCTTTCGGGCCGTTCGGCGTTAGCCCGACCGCGGTCACCTTGCCGATCTGGACTCCTCGGTAGGTCACGTTGCTGAAGCGGTAAAGGCCACCGGAGGCGGGCAGCTCCAACGTGACGGTGATGCGGCCGACACCGAGCAGGGTCGGCGCCTGAATGTAGGAGAAGACCATCACCAGCACGCCGACAATCGACGCAATCGTGAAGATCGTCAACTGGATTCGGACGAAACGCGTCAGCATCATCCACCCGCAAAAATCTGAAGTGGCGAACTTCCGGGCGGTGGCGGCGCTTGTGCCGACATCGGCGGAACCACCGGCAGCAACGGCTCCGTCACCGGTGGCATGGACCCGGCTTCGGCGGGCACCGCCAGCGCGGGTGCGTCCGGCGGCGGCGCAGCATCCGCGGGCGGCGGGTTGACGCCGACACCGAGGGGGTTATAGCTGTAGTTCAGATACCACGGGTCCCCCGGCGCCGGCACCAACTCAGCGCCCTCTTGACCCCAGCGGGTGCCCAAGAACAATGTCCGCTTGAGTCGGGGAACCGTAAGGTCGAGGATGGCGTAGAAGTTCACGTAGTCGCCTCGGACGGCTCGGTCGATGAAGCTCTGGGCGTACGGGTATACCGTCGCTTGGGCAATCGCGGCATCCAGGTCCGGTCCGATGTCGGCGAGCGCTTTGATCGTCGGCTCAAGGTTCTGCAAGTTCTTCACCAGGTCGGCCCGCGTGTCGTTGACGAGCCCGCTGGCGGTGTCGCTGAAAAGCCGCAGCTTGTCCAGGGCCGTCGTGATGCGCGGCCGCTCTTTGTTCAAGACGTCCAGTGCCGGCGGTATCTTGCGCAGCGCTTGGGTGATGACGTCGCGCTGTTCGGCGAACGTCGCGGCAAGTCGGTTCAGTGCCTCAACGGAGGCGATGATGTTGTCATGCTGTTGGTCGAGCATGCCGACGAAGGTGTCGAGGCGAGTGATCAGGTCGCGAACCTGGTCCTCACGGCCGGACAAGGCGGCGTTGAAGTTGTGGATGATGTCGCCGATCTGCCCCAGTCCTCCGCCGTTGACGACGGCCGACAGCGATGACAATGTCTGCTCGGTCGACGGATACGTCGAAGACCTGTTGAGTGGAATGGTGGCGCCCGGTTGCAGCCGCCCGGTCGGCGGCTGGCCGAGCGGCGGGTTGACGGCGAGATGCATGGATCCCAGCAGGCTGGTCTGCCCGACGCTTGCAACAGCGTTCGCGGGGATGACGACATCGGGTTTCACGGAGATCTCGACGTCGGCATGCCAGCCTTGCACCGTCATCTTGCCCACGCTGCCGATCACGACGTCGTCGATCATGACCGGCGAATTCGACTCCAGCGTACCGACATTCGCGATCTCGACGTGGTATGTGATGGCGCCGGTCCCCCGGCCTACCGCGCCGGGTAGCGGCAACGAATTCACGCCCTGGAAGGCACATCCTGTCGCCGTCACCGCGACGCTGCACGCGATGACGAGCAGTCGGCGCGTCGATCGTGCGCCCATCATGATGGTGGTGTCCCTTCCGCGGGGAGCGGTGCGCCGGGCAGCGGCCCGCTGGGCGCCGGGGCCTCAGCCGGAAGCAACATGTCTCCCACGCTCGTCGGCGCGGCGGGCACCGGCGCTCCCGGAAACAGTGCAGGTGACGGAAAGGCCGGCAAATGATCGGGTGCCGACGGGCCAGGTGCTACTCCAGGCGGCTGCCCATACCCCGGGGGCGGCGGCACATCTCCGTTCAGCCCCGTGTACGCGGACACCGTGGGCGGTATTTCGGGCGGCCCGGGCGTCGGGCCGGCGCCGCCGGGTGCCAGGCTCGGGTCGGAGTAGACGATGTTGTCCGGGCTTGCCGACTTCGTCAGGTACGGGTTGACCGGAAACGGCAAGTAGTTGAAGTTGAGCAAGCGCATCGCGGGGCCGAGGTACTGCGCGCACAGCTTCGCCGTTTCGGGCGCGGTGATGTTCTCGATGCCGCCGATCGCCGAGCAGAAGAACGCCACGGGGTTGGAGAAGTTGTTGACCACGAACTGGCCGACGGCAGCCCCGGTGTCGGGGTTGTAGATGTTGTAGAAGTTCGCGAACCCGTTGGGCGCCGCGTGAAGGACGTTTTCGAGGTCCATGCGGTGATCGACGAGGTTCTGGGTGACGTTGGTCAGCCGCTGGATCTGCTCGGCGGTCTGGTCACGACTTCCCGCGATGAACCGCTGCACGTCGCCGACCGCCACCGAGAGGTCGGTCAGCGCGGCATCCAGATTCGACGTGCTGTCGTTCACCACGCTGGTCAGCGTGGCGAGCCGGTCACCGAACTGCACGATCTGGGTGTTGCTGTCGCGGAGGGCCGTGACGAATGTCTGCAGATTCTTGATGATGTCGACGATGTTGCCGCTGCCGTCGGCCAGGATCCGCCCGACCCCGGACAGTTGAGCCAATGTCTGCCGCAACTTGTCGCCGTTACCGCCCAGGGCGTCGGCGGCGCTGTCGATGAACCGTGCTACCGACGTGCTGGAGACCTGGCTGGTGGGCCCCAAATCCGTTGCCAATCGCATCAATTGGGCCTTGACCTCGTCCCACTCGACGGGTATCGCCGTCCGTTCGACCGGGATCACCGCGCCGTCGGGCATCGTCGGGCCGCTGGACCGGTATGCCGGCGCGAGCTGGACATAGCGGGCCGCGACCAGATTTTGGGCGACGATCACCGCCTTGGCGTCGGCTGGGATGGCCACGTCGCGATCGACGTCCAGCGTCATCTTGGCCTGAGTTCCCTCGGGCTGGATGGAGGTGATGCTGCCGACCTTGACGCCGGATACCCGCACCTCGTCACCCGGGTACACCGCGGTGGCGGTGGTGAAGTAGGCGGTGATCGTCTTGGGCCGGAAGAACGCTTGCCGGACGACCAGTGCCGCGCCGACGACGAGCAGCGCTGCCAGGATGACAGCCAGCATCGCCGCAAACCGCTTGCGGGACATCATGGGTGGTCCCCCGGCTGTGGGATTCCGTTGTAGGGGAACGGCAGCTCGGCCCGAGGCCCGGCGTTATCCGGCGGTTGCCCGGCGTCGACACCCCGTCTGAACCCGAATGCATAGTCCAGGAACGGCTGCAGCATTTGTGCGGGTACGAGATTGGGCACGAACGCCTGGTAGAAGGGACCGTTGGCGACGGCCTCGCCCTGGGTGATCTCGAACTTCGCCAGACCCGGCAATGCCTTGGCGATGTTATCGCGGTTGCGCTCCAGCATCGCGGTGACCGAATTCAGTTTCTGCAACGCCGGCTCCAGCTCCTGTTCGTTGTCGTGCACCAGACCCGACAGCTGTTGGGCCAGCGCTGATGTGTTGGCGAGCAGGTCGACGATCGCCTGCCGGCGCGCCACCAGCACCCCGAGCAGGTCGTTGGCGTTGAGGATGAGCGTGTTGAGCTGTTGGCTGCGTTGCGACAGGATTCCGGTGACATCGCTGGCGCTCTTGAGTAGCGCGCCCAGCGACTCGTTCCGGCTGTTGAGCGACCGCGACAACCGGGTCAGGCCGTCGAAGGTCGGTCCCAATTGCGGTGCTATCCGCTCGATCGTCTCGGACAGCGTGTCGAGGGATTGGTTCAGCGAACCGGTGTCGGTTCCCGCGGCGTTCGTCGTGAGGTCGCTGACCGCCTCGGTCAGCGAATACGGCGAGGACGTGCGCGCGACCGGGATCACGTCGGACGGATGCATCGTCCCGGCGCCCGCCGACTCCAAGGTCAGTGCCCGCTCACCCAGCAGCGTGCCCGTCCGAATGTGGGCGGTGGTGTCCGACCCGAGCGCAACCGCCCCGTCGATGGTGAACGTCACCAAGGCATCGCCGTGCTGCAGCGCCACGTCCGACACGGCGCCGACCTTGATGCCGGAGACGGTCACGTCGTTGCCGGGGGCGAGTCCGCCGCCTTCGGAGAACAGCGCCTGGTATCTGATCGCCGTCGCCATTGACCACAGCCGCTGGGGCTGAAGCCCGATCGCGATGACAAGGACGATCAGGACAACGCCGATGAATCCGGCACGAATGAGATTGGATCCGCGATACTTGAGCATTAGGGCTCGCTGCACCTCCCGCCTTCTTGTTTGACCCAGGGAAAGACCACCGTTCGGCCCTGCAGGTCGCTGGCCCGGAGGCTGATTCCGCAGAGGTAGTACGGGAACCAGCTGCCGTACGAACCGAGCCGGACGAGTTTGCGGTAGTTGTCCGGCGCCTTCTGAAGTGCGAGGTCGATGCGGTCCTTGTCCTGATCGAGCAGCGGGGCCACTCGATTCAGCTGGTCCACCGTGCCCGCCAGCGGCGGGCGCGCATTGGTCAGCAGGTCCGCGATGGACGCGGTTCCGTTGTCGAGGGACTCGATCGCGGCTCCGATCGGATCGCGGTCTTGCGACAGGCCGGTGATCAGCTTTTCCAGACCGTCGATTGCGCTGGAGAACTTGTCGCCATCCTTGGCGAGCGTGGCCACCACCGTGTTCAGGTTGTCGATCAGCTGTTCAACCACCTGACCGTTGTCCGCCAACGCGTTTGAGAACGACGATGTCTTCGATAGGAGAGACTCCAGGGTGGCGTCCTGGCCCTGGAAGACCTGTACGAGCGAGGAGGTGAGCGCGTTGACATCCTGCGGGTTCAGGCCCTGGATCACTGGTTTCAGCCCACCGAGCAGCAGATCGAGGTCCAGTGCGGGCTCGGTACGGTCGACGGGAATCTGCGATCCGGCTGGCAGCACCCGCGTCGAGCCGGGACCGTCAACGAGCTCGAGATAGCGATCGCCGACCAGGTTGAGGTAGCGCACTGCTGCCTTGGTGCCTGCGGTGAGTACGACGCCGTGGTCGGCGTCGAACTGCACCACCACCGTCTTGTCCGTGCGCAGCGAGACGGCGTTGACGGTGCCCACCCGGATTCCGGCGACCCGCACGGAGTCTCCGGGCTCAACGCGCGATGCGTCGGCGAACACGGCTGAATAGCCATTGGTCGCACCGGTGCGGTATTGGCCGAAGATGAGGAAGAGGAAGGCGGTCAGCACCGCCATCACCACGACGAATGACGCGAACTTCAGGAACGTCGCGCGTCCGGACCGCATCATCCGGGCTGCCCGATCTGCGCGGAGTTGCGCGGTGGGCCGTCGATCGGCCCGAACAACAACTGCTTGAGGCCGTCGGAGTTCAGCAGGATTCCCTGGTTTCCGTACTTCCAGGGACTGGCGCCGACGTCGGCGACCAGGAACGGTGGACGCACCCCGGCGGGCACGTTCGGCAGGCCCTGGCAATGCGGACCGCCGGTTGCGGCGACCTTCGGGAGGTCGCTCGGATAGCGATAGCGGTCGACCCCGAGCGCGAAGCTGATCAACACTTCGGCACCGGGCTCGGGCAGTGGCGGATTCTTGGTGAATGCCACCAGGCCGGCCAGCGCGCAGTTCAACCCTTCGTGGTACTGGCTCGTCAGGTCGGTGGTCGGCACCAGCAGATGCAGGACATCGGTCAGCGGCTGCCTGTTGGTGCCCACGACGTCGTTTCCGATGTCGGCCAACCCAATCGCGCTGACCAAGAGCGTGTCCAGGTTTTGTTGCTCGTCGACGAAGGTCTGGCTGATCCGCGTCGCGTTGTCGGCGGTCTTGATGAGGTCCGGCGCCGCATCGGCGTAGGCGTTGAACACGTCGGGCGCCACGGCGATGTCATGGCTCAGATTCGGAAGACTCGGCTCCAACTTGGCAAGAAGGGAATCGAGATCAGTGAGCATCTGACCGATCTTCTCGCCACGGCCATTTAATGCGGACGCGATCGCCCCAAGAGTCTCATTGAGCTTTTCGGGCTCAATCGTCGACAGCACCGACCTGAGTTGCTCGAACACCGTGTTGATCTCCACCGTCACGCGTTTGGCGTCGAGTACCTGCCCGGCAGACATGGCCTTCGGCGACGGCTCGGCAGGAGGGATCAGCTGAACGTACTTGGCGCCGAACACCGTTGATGACGCGATGTCCACGAGCACATTGGAGGGAATGAGATGCAGCGTAGACGGTTCCATCGCCAGGTGAATCGCGGCTTGGCCGTTCGGCCGTTCCTCGATTGAATCGACCTTGCCGACCTGCACGCCGAGCATCTTCACCTTGGCATCGGGATTCATCACCAGGCCGGCGCGTTGCGAAATCACGGTGACCGGAACGGTTTTCGTGAAACCACCACGGAACAGCCCGACGGCAAGGGCGACAATGGCGACAATGGCGACAACCATCGCCAGACCAGCAAGTGGACGCGCGTACCCGCCCGCGCCGAAACTAAGCCCAGGCGATGCAGCGACAGGAGTAGCGACGCTGGCGGTTTCAGACCGGTGGATCGGACCCGGGCCCAGGTTTTGCGTCACGACTTGTCCCCTATCCCGACAGATTGAAGTTGCCGTTGGAGCCATAGATGGCAAGCGAGACAAGCAATGTCACCGATACCACCACGACAAGGGACGTACGCACCGCATTGCCCACCGCGACACCAACACCAGACGGACCTCCAGTGGCGAAGTAGCCGTAGTAGGTGTGGATCAGCAGGATGGCCAATGCCATCAGAATCGCCTGCAAGAACGACCACAACAGGTCGATCGGGTTGAGGAAGGTGTTGAAGTAGTGGTCGTACAAACCGCCGGACTGCCCCAACAGGAAAACGGTGGTGAACTGGCTCGCCACGAACGACAAGATGACCGCGATCGAGTACAACGGCGTGATCGCGATCATCCCCGCGATGATCCGGGTGCTGACCAGGTACGAAATGGGCCGGATGGCCATGGATTCAAGCGCGTCGATCTCTTCGTTGATCCGCATGGCACCCAGTTGCGCAGTCACCCCGGCGCCGAAGGTGGCGGCCAGGCCGATGCCCGCGACGATCGGTGCCGAGATGCGGACGTTGATGAATGCCGCCAGGAATCCGGTCAACGCTTCGATGCCGATGTTGCCCAGCGAGCTGTATCCCTGCACGGCCAGCACGCCGCCGGTCGCCAAGGTCAAGAACCCGACGATCACCACGGTGCCGCCGATCATCGCCAAGGTGCCTGCGCCCATGCTGATCTCGGCGATGAGGCGGATGATTTCACGCGTGTAGTGGGTGGCCGCGAACGGCGCCCCGGCGATTGCCTTGCCGTAGAAGAGCGTGTGGTCGCCGATCCGGCCCAGAAGCGAGATCGGCTTGCCGAGCTGGTGGGTAGCTTGCGGGTAGAGGGCTCTCAGTGTCATCGCAGCCACGTGGTCACCGGGCCGTCATTTGGATGCCGATGGCGGTGACGACGACGTTGATGACGAACAGCGCCATGAATGCGTAGACCACGGTTTCGTTGACGGCGTTGCCCACCGCCTTGGCGCCACCGCCGGATATCGTCAGCCCGCGGTAGCAGGCCACCAGGCCGGCGATCAGGCCGAACAGGGCGGCCTTGACACAGGAGATGATGACCTCGGGGACTCCGGTCAGCAGGGTGATGCCGGCCGCGAACGCGCCGGGGTTGACGCCCTGGACGAACACCGAGAAGAAGTAGCCGCCCAGGATGCCGATGATGACGACCAGGCTGTTGAGTAGCAGCGCCACCAGACCCGAGGCCAGCATCCGCGGGGTCACCAGGCGTTGCACCGGGTTGATGCCCAGCACTTCCATGGCGTCGATCTCCTCACGGATGGTGCGCGAACCAAGGTCGGCGCACATCGCCGTCGCGCCGGCACCGGCCACGATGAGCACCGTCACGATCGGACCCACCTGGGTGACCGCGCCGAACGCCGCACCGGCACCGGACAGGTCCGCCGCCCCGAGTTCGCGCAGCAGGATATTGAGGGTGAAGCTGACCAGAACGGTGAACGGAATCGCGACCAGCAAAGTGGGAGCAAGCGCAACCCTAGCCACGAACCAGGCCTGCTCCAGAAACTCTCGGCCCTGAAAGGGCCTGCGGAAGACGAACTTGACCGCGTCGGCCGACATTGCGAACAGCCCCCCGACGGCCTGCATCCCCGCAGAGAGACTGCGCGGCGCTGAAAGGCCCGGCGACCAGCGGTCCACCGATGATCTAAACCCCATCAGATCCCGGTCCGTCCAGAACGGTGACGGCCACCA
>NZ_JAVRPS010000153.1:0-2724 GCF_032162105.1 Mycobacterium sp.
GGCTCGGTGTACCCGACGCTGCAACTGCTGGTCGACGAGGGCCTGATCGTCGCGACCGAGTCCGACGGCAGCAAGAAGCTCTTCGAGCTCACCGATGCCGGCCGCACCGCGGCCGACGGCATCGAGACCGCACCATGGGACGAGATCACCCAAGGCGCCGACCCCGGCGCGGTGAGCCTGCGCAGCGCGGTCGGCCAACTGATGGGCGCAGTCGCCCAGTCGGCACACGCCGCCACGGCTGAGCAGCAGCAGCGCATCATCGACATCGTCAACAACGCCCGCCGCGAGATCTACCAGATCCTCGGCGAGTCCGAGTAACCGTCAGCGATTTCGGCGCGGTTTCCGTCGCTCAGCGAACGGAACCGCGCCGAGGTCGCGACGTCGCTAGCCTGAGCCAATGACGACCTTTCAGCTCGGCCAATACACCGTCAGCCGCGTCGGATTCGGCGCCATGCAGCTCCCCGGGCCCGGTGTCTTCGGCCCGCCGCGTGACCGCGATCAGGCGCTGGCAGTGCTGAGACGGGCCGTCGAGCTGGGTGTCAACCACATCGACACCGCACAGTTCTACGGTCCCGACGTCTCAAACGAACTCATCCGCGAGGCGCTGCACCCGTATCCGGAGAACCTCGCGCTGGTCAGCAAGGTCGGCGCGCGGCGCGACGACAAGGGCGCCTGGGTTCCGGCGCACGAGCCCGCCGATCTGAGGGCCGACATCGAGAAGAACCTCCAAACCCTCGGCACGGACCGGCTCGCCGCGGTAAATCTGCGCGTGATGAGTGCGGATCCCAGCGCGCCCGGCGAGGTAGACCACGAGTTGTTCGACCGGCAGCTGACCGCCATGATCACCGCGCGCGACGACGGCCTCATCGACGGCATCGGGCTGAGCAGCATCGTGCCCGAGCACCTGCGAATCGCCTTGGACCGCACCGCGATCGTCTGCGTACAGAACGCGTACAACCTCGTCGACCGCACGTCGCAACCGGTGCTCGACGCCTGCACTGAACACGGCATCGCGTTCGTACCGTTCTTCCCGCTGGGGTCGGGCTTCTCGGCCGACAACCCGGTGCTGGGCAATCCCGCCGTCAAGCAGGCGGCCACCGACCTCGGTTGCACCCCTGCGCAGATCGCGCTCGCGTGGACGCTGGGGGTGGCGCCCAACGTGCTGCTGATCCCCGGCACGTCGTCGGTGCAGCACCTCGAGGAGAACCTGGCCGTCGCCGACATCGAACTGCCCGCCGACTTCACCCACTAGTTGCGATTTGGGCGCGCAAACGATCGCTGCGCGAACGGAAGCGCTCACAAATCACTCGACGTCGACCCAGTCGAGAGTTCGCTTCACCGCCTTCTGCCAACCCGCGTAGCCGGTGGCGCGTTCGTCGTCGCCCCACTGCGGCGACCAGCGCTTGCCCTCCTGCCAGTTGGCCCGCAGATCATCGGGGCTGGCCCAGAATCCGACGGCCAGGCCGGCGGCGTAGGCCGCGCCCAGCGCGGTGGTCTCCGCGACGACCGGCTTCACCACGTCGACGCCGAGCACGTCGGACTGGATCTGCATGCACAGGTCGTTGGCGGTGATGCCGCCGTCGACCTTCAGCACCTCAAGGTGCACGCCGGAGTCGGCTTCCATCGCGTCGACGACGTCACGGCTCTGGTAGCAGATCGCCTCCAGCGTCGCGCGGGCCAGGTGCGCGTTGGTGTTGAACCGCGAAAGCCCCACGATCGCGCCGCGGGCATCCGATCGCCAATACGGGGCGAACAACCCCGAGAACGCAGGCACGAAGTAGACGCCGCCGTTGTCGGAGACCTGCCGCGCCAGCGCCTCACTCTGGGCGGCGCCGCTGATGATGCCCAGCTGATCCCGCAGCCACTGCACGGCCGATCCCGTGACGGCGATCGAACCCTCAAGTGCGTAAACGGGTTTGGCGTCACCGAACTGATAGCAGACGGTGGTCAGGAGCCCGTTCTCCGACCGCACCATCTTCTCGCCGGTGTTGAGCAGCAGGAAATTGCCTGTGCCGTAGGTGTTCTTGGCCTCGCCCGCGGTCAGGCACACCTGGCCGACCATGGCGGCCTGCTGATCCCCGAGGATGCCGGTCAACGGCACGCTTCCCCCAAGCGGGCCGTTGTCGAGCGTCTCACCATAGGTCTGCGGGTACGACGACGGCTTGATCTGCGGCAGCATCTGGCGCGGAATCCCGAAGAACGACAACAACTCCTCGTCCCAGTCCAGGGTCTCCAGATTCATCAGCATGGTGCGGCTGGCGTTGGTCACGTCGGTGACGTGCACGCCGCCGCGCGACCCGCCCGTGAGATTCCACAGCACCCACGTGTCGGGCGTGCCGAAGATCGCGTCGCCCTTCTCGGCATCGGCGCGGACGCCGTCGACGTTCTCGAGGATCCACTGCACCTTGCCCGCGGAGAAGTAGGTCGCGGGCGGCAGGCCCGCCTTGCGGCGGATCACGTCACCTCGTTCGTCGCGGTCGAGTGCGGCGGCGATCCGGTCGGTCCTGGTGTCCTGCCAGACGATGGCGTTGTGGTACGGCCGTCCGGTTCGCTTGTTCCACACCAGCGCCGTCTCCCGCTGGTTGGTGATGCCGAGGGCGGCGAGGTCGCCTGACGACAGGTTGGTCTTGTTGAGCGCCGACATGATCACCGACGAGGTGCGCTCCCAGATCTCCACCGGGTTGTGCTCGACCCAGCCCGGCTTCGGCAGGATCTGTTCGTGCT
>NZ_JAVRPS010000154.1:0-12452 GCF_032162105.1 Mycobacterium sp.
CGGTGTGCAGGTCGTAGAACCGGGGCCGGTCGATGACGGTGACGTCGAGGCCGGAGTCCTCGCCGTCGAGTAGCACCCGGCTTCCGTCGAACACGAACGGGCTCGACGGATTGTGCGGGATGGCGGCAGCGCGGCCGTCGATCATCAGATGGCCGTCGTCGCTGGGCCCCGCACCTGCGGTACGGCTCACGGGTGGGCGGCCGCGAATACCCAACAGGGCGAGGTCGACTCGAGTAGAGACTGACATGGGCTGAACTGGCACGGTTTCTCCTTGTTTCAGCGGGCCACGGCGAGGCGCGGCGCGTTCTGGTGACGGAGATCGTCGATGATCGTTGTCGCAATGTGTTTGGCGTCGCGGTCGATGCCGAGGAAACGGCCCGAACCCCAGGTGTGCATCCACGGCAGCCCAATGAACGTCAGGCCTTCGACTCCCGTGACACCGCGGTTCTGCATCGGCCGGCCTGCGCCGTCGAACGCACTCGCTTCGATCCACCGGTAATCGGGCCGGTAACCGATCGCCCAGACGATGCTGGTGACTCCCTGGGCGGCGAGGTCCAATTCGGTGGTCTCGGCGTCGGGGTCCCAGACGGGGGTGTATCGGGTGGCCGGCGGCGCGGAGATGCCCTCGCGCTCGATGTGGGCGTCGATGTCAGAGCAGATCGAGTTGTACACGGAGTCGGCCTTGTCGAGCGCCTCACCCAGTGACGGTTCGAAGGTCAGTGTCACGTCCTTGCCGTTGCTCAGCGTGCCGTACAGCCGCATTCCCTCTGCGGCGAAGCGACGCAGGTCGATGTCGCGGCCGCCGTCGCGGCCGGTCACGTAGTGGTTGGTCTTCTCGATCGCCGCCTTGCCGCCGGGGTACTCGGGGGCGGCCTTGTCGTAGAGGCCCATGTCGGACAGCCACGTCATGCAGTCGCGGCCACGGTAGAACCGCGCTACGCGTGGTGCACTGCCGACGGCGAGGTGCACCTGCCTACCTGCCAGGTGCAAGTCCTCGGCGATCTGCGCACCGGACTGGCCGGTGCCCACCACCAGGACGGCACCCTCGGGCAACTGGTCGGCGTTGCGGTACTGCTCGGAGTGGATCTGGCTGATCGAGGCGTCCAGCGCCCCTGCGAACGCGGGCAGGATCGGAACGGGATATCCGCCCGTCGCGACCACCGCGTGGTCACAGGTCAAGGACTCGTCACCTGCTTCGCCATTCTTCAGCGTCAGTTCGAAACCGCCTGAAGCCAACGGACGTAACCGCGTCACGCGGGTGTGGGTGAGCAGCGGGGGCGTGAAGGTGTGCAGCCAGTCGTCCAGCCAGTCCACGACTTCGTCTCTTGTCATGAAACCGTCGGGATCGTCACCCTCGTAGGCGTAGCCAGGCAGCTTGCAGTGCCAGTTCGGTGTGACCAGGGTGAAGTTGTCCCATCGGGTATCCGCCCAGGCATGCACGGGGGTCTGCGCCTCCAACACGACGTGATCGATGCCTGCCTCGCCGAGGTACCAGCTCACGGAGAGCCCAGCCTGGCCGCCGCCGATGACTGCGACCGTGACGTGTCCGGCGTCCGTACTCATGATGCCTCCAAACCCGGTCGCATACCGACGATGCGGATCGTGGCGTTCGATGGGAATTCCGTTGCGGCGGAGGTGATTTCCTCCTCGGTCCATGCCGCGGAGCTGCACGCGAAGCCGAACTTGGCCCGTACCCTCTCGCTCGCTGCGTGCAGCGCATGGGAGGAGCGGTCGAGGAAGTCCGCAACGGTGTAGTCGGTACCCGTGCTCAGGTAGTCGTGCAACACCAGGCTCGGCGAGTAGCACCGCTGCACGCGACCGTCTGGCCACTGCACGTCGAAGGTCATCTCAGGCATGGGCTAGATCACTTCCCGTCGGTTCGGCCACCGGGCCGTAGACGTCGGGCCTGCGGTCGCGCAGGTGGAACATTCCGGCTCGCATGGCGCGGAACGTGCCGTCGATGTCGACGTCGGCGACGGCCATCCCGCTACCGAGAAGTGTTGTCGCCAAGGTATTTCCACCCGGATCCACGACCTTGGCATTGCCGACGTAACGCAGGGATCCGAATGTTCCGCTCTGATTCGACGCGATCCAGAACACCTGGTTGTCCAGTGCCCGTGCCGCATCGAACAGGTTGAACCGGTAGGTCCACCGATCGTCTTGCAGATTCTCCGCGGTGGCGGTGCGTGCCGCAGGCCACGCCGACAGGCTCGCGATGATCTGCGCGCCCTTCAGCGCCATGATCCGTGCAGCCTCGGGAAATGCCTTGTCGTAGCAGATCTGCAGCCCCACCCTGCCGACCGGAGTGTCGAACACGCCGTAGTCGGAACCGGCCGAGTAGGACATGCCTTCGCCGAGGGGCTGGTGCACCTTGCGGTACGTGCCGTAGACGGTGCCTCCGTCCAGGACGGCGGCCGCGTTGTACCGCGTTTCGCCGTCGTCGTCGAGTTCGCAGAACCCGATGGCGACCACCAGGTCACCGACGATCCGCTGGACCCTGGCGATCTCGGGGCCGTCGACGCGGATCGCGGGCGGCAGTGACTTGGACGTGGTCTTGACGGTGTCGCCGTGGTTGCCCAACGACGACAGGTAGCCACCGATGGCGGCTTCGGGCAGGACCATGAAGTCGACGCCCTCGTCACGCGCCTGTTGGGCCAGTGCCTCGATCAGTGCGTAGTTCTGCTCAAGGTCGCGGGTGAAGTTGGCCGCTACCGCAGCGAGTTTGGTCATCGTGAATCGCCTAGACCATGTAGGTGGAGTTGATGATTGCGCCCTTTCGGGCGTAGTGGATGAGGGCGTCCTGCACGTCGAGCGGGTGTGCGGGAATCACGCCTTCGATCAGGTCTTCCTCGCGGCCGCCGTGCAGCGCCAAGCCGAACCGGCAGCAGAACACCGTGCCGCCCTCGGAGATGAAGGTGCCAAGCGAGTCGTTGATGTTCTGCTCGCCGGGGAATCCGGAGTCGCCGGTCTTGGGGAACCCGCGGGTGGCCAGGCAGTTGATGGCTCCCGGTCCGTAGAAGTAGATCGCCGAATCGAAGCCCTTGCGCAGCGCCCTGGTGGCCTGCAGTACTGCGACGAAGCTGACGGACGATTCGTGGGCGATGCCGTGTACCAGCGTGAAGTAGCTCTCGCCGTCCTCGGCCTGGTAGTCGGGGAAGATCTTCGTCCCGCCGTAGATGTTGGAGCCCTTGGGCAGGGCCGGATGCGGGATCTCGGCGAGCGAGGTCTTGATTTTCTCGGCGATTGAATCGTCAAACGTCATGGTGGACTCCGATTTTCAACATTGCGGTGAAGGTTCTTGGGTGACTCGGCGACGATGCCGGCT
Organism: Mycobacterium sp.; assembly: GCF_032162105.1. GTDB lineage: Bacteria > Actinomycetota > Actinomycetes > Mycobacteriales > Mycobacteriaceae > Mycobacterium. Next base: position 3,326 of record NZ_JAVRPS010000154.1, read on the forward strand.
GGCCGGGAAGTTCGGCTTGAACCAATTACAGGAGCCACGTTTTTCCGATTGGTCATCACAGGAATACGTTTCGGTTATCGGGACCTCACAGCGGACATCTGCGCGTAACACGGGACGGGCGCGGGTAGCGTAGACGCATGCCCGAAGGGGACACCGTGTACCGGACGGCCATGAAGCTGCGCGAGGCGCTCGAGGGCAGGACACTCACCCGGTGCGACGTGCGGGTGCCGAAGTTCGCCACTGTCGACCTCACCGGCGAGAAGGTCGACGAGGTCATCAGCCGCGGCAAGCATCTGTTCATCCGCGTCGGCGATGCGAGCATCCACTCGCACCTCAAGATGGACGGCGCGTGGTTGGTCGGCGGTCAGATCCACCGGGTGCAGCCGCACAAGGTGCGGATCATCCTGGAAACGGCCGACTCTCGCGTCGCGGGCATCGACCTCGGTGTCCTGGAGATCCTGCAACGGGAGCACGACATGGAGGCCGTCGCGCACCTGGGCCCCGACCTGCTCGGCGACGACTGGGAACCACGGACCGCCGCGACGAACCTGGTCAACGACCCGGACCGGCCGCTGGCCGAGACTCTGCTCGATCAGCGGGTGATGGCGGGTGTCGGCAACGTCTACGCCAACGAGCTATGTTTCGTGCTGGGGCGGCTGCCGACCTCACCGGTGAGCAGCGTCAAGGATCCGCTGCGAGTCGTGCAGCGCGCACGGGACATGCTGTGGCTCAACCGGTCCCGGGCCAATCGGGTGACGACCGGCGACACCAATCCCGGCCGAGACCTTTGGGTCTACGGCCGGGCCGGAAACGCGTGTCGCCGCTGCGGGACGACGATCGAGTCAGACAGCAGCGGCGAGCGCGTCATGTACTGGTGCCCGAACTGTCAGAGGTGAGCGATCGGAGTCGTTTCAGATCAAGATCGTCAGCGTCATGAATGCACCGGTGCGAGCCCGTCGTCCACCGGTACGTTCTCCGGCGCCGACGTGACCCCGGCACCGCGGGCCACCTCGAGCAGCCGATCTTCAGGGCGGGGTTGGACATGTCCTCGTCCTTACTGTCGGGCCGGTCAGGCCGTGGCGCTGGGCTGGGTCGAACTGGTCTCGGCGCGCGCGTGGACGGCGCCGCCGAAGTAGAGGTCGGCGATCTCGGGGTTGGCCAACACCGCGTCGGCCGGCCCGGTGAGCAACACCCTGCCGCTCTCCATGACGATGCCGCTGGTGGCCATGCGCAGGCCGAACCGGACGTTCTGCTCGACCATCAGGACGGCCTTGCCGCTGCCGCGCATGATCGCCACCGCTTCGTCGATCACCGTCAGCGATTTGGGGTCCAGACCGAGCGACGGCTCGTCGAGGAGCACCAGTTTCGGGTTGAGCATCAGGGAGCGGGCGAACTCCACCATGCGTCGCTGGCCACCGGAGAGGTTGCCGCAGCGGATGCCGGTCTTGTCGGCGACGAGGGGAAACATGTCGAGGACTTCGTCGTAGCGCTGACGCACCAGCGCGCGCTGACGGCGGATCACGTAGGCACCCATCAGAATGTTCTCCCGAACGGTCAGCGTCGGGAACAGGCCGTTGCTCTGCGGCACCTGGGTCACCCCGCAGCCCAGCACCGCATCCGGTGCCCGGCCGGCGATGTCCTCACCATCGAGCAGGATGCGGCCCGCGCTGGGCTTGAGCAATCCACTGACGGCGCGCAGCACGGTGGACTTGCCCGCGCCGTTTGGCCCGACGATGCAACCGAGCTCACCCGCTCCGACCTCGAGGTCGACCCCCTGGAGGACATTGCCTCCGCCATAGCCCGCGACCACGCCTTCGAGTCGGATCATGCTGGGTTTCCTTCCTTGGCAGGCACACTCGCGGGCGTCGCGGTTCTCGACGGCGCCTCGAGCAGATAGTCGTCACCGAGGTAGGCGTCGAGCACCAGCGGATCCTTCTGGATCTGCTCGGGGCTGCCTTCGGCGATCACCGCGCCGCGCGCCAGCACACGGATCGGGTCGCAGAGCCCGACCACGAACGGCATGTTGTGTTCCACCAGAAGAAAGGTGGTGCCCTTGGCGTTGAGGCTGCGAATGAGGTCGCCCATCCGCTCGATCAGGGTCGGGTTGATACCGCCCGCGGGCTCGTCGAGCAGGATGAGCTTCGGATCGAGCATGAGCACCTGGGCCAGTTCGACGAGCTTCTGCTGCCCGTAGGACAGCGCACCGGCACGGGCGTCGCGGTAGGCGGACATGCCGACGAAGTCGAGCAGTTCCTCTGCGCGGGCGGCCTCCGAACCGCTCACCGCACCGAGGCCGAGCTGGCGCACCGAGAACTCGCGCAGCGGCGCGACCACGTTCTCCAGCACCGTCATCTCCCGGAACAACCGGGTGATCTGGAAGGTGCGACCGATGCCTCGGTGCGCCCGCGACCACGGCGAGAGTTCTTCGATGGGAGCATCATTGAGCCGGATCTCGCCGCCGTCGGGCGTCATGGTGCCGAAGATGAGGTTGAACACCGTGGTCTTGCCCGAGCCGTTGGGACCGATCAACGCGGTGATCGAACCCTCCGGCACGGTGAACGAGCAGTCGTTGACGGCGTGATTGCCGCCGAAACTCTTGTGCAGACCGCGAACCTCCAGCAGCGTGCGGCCGCTGACCACCGCGCGTTCGAGGGTCGCGACCTCGAGCGGACCGTCGAGTGGGTTGAGGCGGGCACCCGAGAGTCCCACGCTGCCCTTGCTTCTCGCCTTCTCCAGCAGGCCCGTGACGGTCGGCAGAATCCCCTTGGGCAGCAGGATGACCAGCAGCACCAGCAGACCGCCGAAGAGCACCAGCCGGGCGTTGCCACCGCCGAACGCGTCGTTGGCGAACGTGTTCACCGGCTGAATGATGAAGGCGCCGAGCACGGGACCGAACAGGGTGCCCCGCCCGCCGAGGATCACCGAAAGCACGATCAGCGCGCTGGTGATGATCGAGAACATGCCGATCGGGTCGACGAAGGACAGGTAGTAGCCGTAGACGGAGCCGGCCATTCCGACGAACAGTGCGCTGGCGCCGAAGGCCAGCAGCTTGTACACGGGCGCGTTGACACCGATGGTGCCGGCCTTGCCCTCGTCGTCGCGGATGGCGATCAGCCCCATGCCGAACTTGGTGCGACGGATGCCCCACGTCATCAGCAGCGACAGGCCCAGCAGTGCCACCAGGGTCAGGTGGAACGGCCAGTTGCCCCACGCCTCAGGCCAATCCGGCAATGGCAGGGTCAACCCGGCCGTTCCGTTGGTAACCGGCACCCACTCGATGGCGACGAATTGCACGAGGAAGAGGAAGGCCACCGTGATGATGACGAACGCCGGTCCGCGGGACCGGTAGGTGACCAGGCCCAGCAGCATCGCGATGGCGGCGGCCACCACACCGCCCACGGGTACCCACACCAGCGGCGGCACGTCGGGGATCCTGGTGGCCAGGATGGCGCCCACGTACGCGCCGATCCCGACGAAGGCGCCCTGGCTCAGTGACAGGTACCCGGTAAAGCCCGTGATGATGTTCAGCCCGCTCGCCCCGATGGCCAGCAGCAGGGCGAGGATCACCGTGTTCTGTGCCGACATGCTCGGCGACAGCGGGAAGAGCACGATGACGACGGCCGCGATGATCACGACGCCGCGGCTCGACAGCTTCCAGAGTCGGGGGTCGAGCAACCGGGCCGTGGGTGTCGTGCCGGTCGATGTCGAGGTGGTGGTCATACGACCGCGTCCTCTCTGAGGCGGGTGCCGAGAATGCCCTGTGGCCGGGTGATCAGCACGACGATGATGACGAGGAACGGCACCACGACCGGCCACGCCGCACCGAGATACGTGGTGGCCGCCATTTCACCCACTCCGATGACGAGGGCGCCGATGATAGCGCCCGGGAGGCTGCCGAGGCCGCCGAGCACGACTATGGCCAACAGCCGGGCGATCCATTGGTAGTGCGAACCGGGAAGGAATGGATAGACCGTGCTCAGCATCGCTCCGCCGGCCCCCAGCGTCGAGACGCCGATGGCAAAGGTGAGCGCCGCGACGGTCGCCACGCTCACCCCGACCAGCAGCGCGCCACCTTCGTTGGACGACGCGGCCCGAATGGCCCGGCCGGCCCAGGTGTGATTGAGGATCAGATACAGCGCACCGATGACGAGCACGGCGATGCCTGCGGCGATCAGCATGACCTGCGGGACGTACAGCGGCCCGAGCGAGACAGAGGCATCGGTGTAGGAGGCACGCACCGATGTCGAGGTGTTCCCCCAGATGAACCCCATCAGTCCTTCCAGCATCAGTGCGATGCCGAAGGTGGCCAACACCGTCATGCTCACGTGCGATCCACGGACGTGCCGGATCACCAAGACGTAGGCCAGCCAGCCGATCCCGAACATCACCGCCATCACGATGGGGATCGACAGGATCGGATCCAATCCGAGCTTCTGCCACAGCGTGTAGGTGAGGAATGCCGCCAGGATCGCGAAGGCACCATGCGCCAGGTTGATGACTCGCATCACCCCGAAGATCAGGGTGAGGCCCGAGGCCATCAGGGCGTAGAGCGCGCCGACGAGTATCCCGAGGATGAGCGTCTGGACGAATGAGGCCATGCTGTCTGCTCCTCGTCTGAGGTTGGGGGCGGCGGACCAGTCGGTGGACTAGATGTCGCCGCCCTGCCAGCGCAGGATCTTGTTGCTCGTCGCGACATCGTTGGGCAGCACCACCTGCGAGACGCCGCTCTGCCACTGGCCAACCAGGAAGTCACCCTTGGGGCTGCCGTCCTCGTTCCACCGCAGCGGGCCGAGAACGGTCTCGACGGTGTTGCCGCGCAACCAGTCGGCGAGCTTGGCCTGGTCGTCGTAGGAGCCGACGGCCTGCACCGCAGCGGCGAGCACCTGAGCCGCGGCGAAGCCGTCGGCGGCGTCCTCGGGAGGGAGGCCGCCGAACTTGTCCTCGAACTTCTTCACGAAATCGGCGTTGTCCTTGGTGTCGGCGAGCGGGCTGTAGCTCGAGGAGAAGAACACGCCATCGGCGTTCTGCGCTCCGACGCCGTCGATGTACTGCTGGCCGTAGGTCGGCGAGGAGCTCTGATACACGATCGACGGCTTGTAGCCGGCGCGGTTCATCGAGCGGATCATGTTGACGCCGTCCTCGAATTGCGCTCCCTGAACCACCATTTCGGCTCCGGCGTCTTTCATGGCGTTCACCACGGCATCGAAGTTCTTGGTCGTCGCCGGGTATTCGTCACGGTAGACGGTCTGGATACCGGCGGCGGAGAGGATCTTCTCGGCGCCCTCGACCACCGGCCCGGCGAAGGGATCATCGAGCGAAGGATAGGCCGCGGTCTTGGGCCGCTGATCGGCCGGCAGCGCTGCGATCCACTCGGCGAACACCCTCGCCTGCTCGGTCGCGACGGCCTGCTGGGAGAAGAAGATGTACTTGAATCCGCGGTTGTACATGTCCGGCGAGCCGCAGGAGGGGCAGACGAACAGCATCTTGTTCTTCTCGGCGACCGCGGACGCCGGGATGTTCAGCAGTGATGACTGACTGCCCAGCAGCAGGTTGACCTTGTCCTGGGAGATCAGATTGTTGTAGTTGGTGACGGCGGTGTCCTGCGTGGTCGCGTCGTCCTTGACGATGATCTGGACCGGCTTGCCGAGCAGCCCGCCCTTCTCGTTCGTCATCTCGACCCAGGTCTCGTAGCCGTGCTGAGTGTCCAGCCCGCCTTGACTGAACTCGCCGGTCAGCGGAAGCGAGGCGCCGATGGTGACGGTGTCGGAGTTCTCCGGTCGATCAGCCGTACAACCCGACGCCGCGAGCACGACGACAGCGAGCCCGATGAGGGCTCGAAGTGGAGTGGTCCTGCGCATGTCCAACCTCTCTGTCAGACCGATTGCCCGCACGTGGCCCGATGTCGCGTGGATCATCTGCAATCGATTGCAGTGAATCGTGTCACAGGCACCCAGAAGGTGTCAATAGCCACTTAGAGCAGCACGTTCGCGTTCGCCCAGTTAGCCACCGGCGGAATCGAAGCGCCCTAACAAGAATTCCGAGCGAGACTTCCCGCGCTGTGTTGATACGGACTAGGCTCGCCCACAATCGATTGCACCATCACTTGTCAGGTGGTGCACGCCCTAAGGACTGGAGTGGCAGATGACGATGGCCGACGCCGAGATTGCCGGACACGCACCGCTGGAGCGCGACGAATGGGGCGCCTTCATCGACGGGGCGTTCGTTCCGGTCGGTGACAGTCCGACCTTCGAGGTGATCGAGCCGTCGACCGGCGCACCTCTGGCCCGCGTCGTGGCCGGCGATTCCGTCCTCGTCGACCGGGCGGTGCGTTCGGCACGCGCCGCACTGCCGGCCTGGCGGGAACTCTCGGGGCGCGAACGCGGCGCCCATCTTCGCCGGGTCGCCGACCGGATCCGCTCGAATGCCGACGAACTCGGCGAACTCGTCTCCCGCGAGAACGGCAAACCCAAGCGTGATGCGCTGGCCAACGACGTGTCGTTCAGCTCCAACTGCTTCGACTTCTTCGCCGGCCTCGGTGACACCCTCTCCGGTGAGATCATCGACCAGGGGCCGATCGAGACGCGGGTGATCTACGAGCCGTACGGCGTCGTCGCCGCGATCCTGCCGTTCAACTGGCCGCCGATCCACTTCGCGAAGAAAGGCGCCCCAGCGCTGATCACCGGGAACACCGTCGTCATCAAGCCCGGTGAGCAGGCACCGCTGACGGTGTTGCGGCTGGTGGAGATCGCCAACGAGGTGTTGCCGCCCGGGGTGCTCAATGCCGTGCCCGGCATGGCGGCCGGCGCCGCGCTCGCGGGCCACCCGAAGGTCGAGCGGATCAGCTTTACCGGTGCGACCGCCACCGGGCGACGCGTATTGGCCAGCGCGGCCGAGAATCTCACCTACGCCACCATGGAGCTCGGCGGTAAGAACAGCCTGATGGTGCTTCCCGACGCCGATCTGGAGCAGGCTGTCGAGATCGCCATCGAGGGCATGTTCTACAACCAGGGTGAGGCGTGCACGTCGACCGCCCGCATCCTGCTGCACGACGACGTCTACGACGCATTCCTGGAGCGATTCGTCACGGCAGCAACGGCACTCGTCGTCGGCGATGGTCTCGACCCGCGCACCGACGTCGGGCCGATGGTCGACGCCAGGCAGCGCGATCGGGTGCTCGGCTATCTGCAGACCGCGCTGGACCAGGGTGCGCGCATCGTCGGTCAGGGCGACGTGCCCACCGACCCAGCATTTGCCGCCGGATACTGGGTGCCCCCGACCGTGCTCGCTGACGTCACGCCGGATTCCACCGTCGGCCAGGAGGAGATCTTCGGCCCGATCGCGCTCATCATGCGGTTCTCCGCGATCGACGAGGCGATCGAGATCGCAAACGGCACCGCATATGGGCTGACCGCGGCGATCTGTAGCCGCGACGAAGCCGAGGCCTGGCGGATCGCCCAGCGACTGGAAGCGGGCATGGTGTTCGTCAACAACTACATGCGCCGCTCGTTCCTGGGGTCACCGTTCGGTGGCGTGAAGGGCAGTGGTTTCGGGCGCGAGAACGCGCCGGAGACGTTGCACGAATTCGTCCGCTCGAAGGCCGTGCGATTCCGTTCGGGGCGGGGCGAGGTGCCGGTGTGGCCACCCAGGCGCTGATGCGTCGCGAGTGATGGTTAGCCGAGAAGCGCGCCGGCCCGCACGACGTCGTGGAGCCGACCGGCGACATGGCCGTCTCCCCCGTCAGTGAATCCGGCGGGTGTGTGGATCCCTACCGACGGGCCACCGCCAAATGCGGCTGCACCCGGAGATTATTGCAACCGGTTGCAGCCGCGTCGGCCGATCAACGTCCCGGCAACGCCAAGCGGCAGATCTTGCGGATCACCGTGGCGAACTGCTTGGGCAGCGGTCCCTTGTTGTAGGGCACGCCATACCGCTCGCAGATCTCCTGCACCTCTTCGGAGATCTCGGCGTGCCGGTGCGCCGGGATGTCGGGGAACAGGTGGTGCTCGATCTGGAACGACAGGTTGCCGCTCAGGATGTGGAAGAGCTTTCCGCCGGTCAGATTCGCCGAGCCGAGGACCTGACGGAAGTACCACATCCCGCGGCTCTCGTTCGCGGTCTCCTCCTTGGTGAATTCCTGTGTCCCGTCCGGGAAGTGGCCGCAGAAGATGATGGCGTACGACCAGACGTTGCGGATCAGGTTGGCGGTCAGATTGCCGGTGAACACGAACGGGGCGAACGGACCGGCCAGCAGCGGGAAGGCAACGTAGTCCTTGGCCGTCTGCCTGCGCACCTTCTTCCAGATGCCCTGCAGGATCTCGCGCTTGTCGGCCAAGGTGATCTCACCCGAGCGGATGCGTTCGGTCTCCAACTCGTGCAGGGCCACGCCGTACTGGAAGAACACCATCAGAAGGAACGCATACACCGGGTTGCCCAGGAAGTACGGCTTCCAGCGCTGGTCCTCGCTCATGCGCAGGATGCCGTAGCCGATGTCGCGGTCCATGCCCACGATGTTGGTGTGCGTGTGGTGCATGTAGTTGTGCGAGTGCCGCCACTGGTCACTGGGGCAGGCCGAGTCCCATTCGAAGTTGCGGCTCGTCAGCGCGGGATCGCCCATCCAGTCGTACTGGCCGTGCATGACGTTGTGGCCGATCTCCATGTTGTCCAAGATCTTCGACGCGGCCAGCATCGCGGTGCCCGCGAGCCATGCCGGCGGCAGAACGCCTGCGAACAGCAGTGCCCGGCCACCGGCCTCGAGCGCCCGCTGCGCCTTGATGACGCTGCGGATGTAGGTGGCGTCACGCTCACCGAGATCGGCGACCACGCGTTCACGGAGGGCATCGAGTTCGGCACCGAAGGCGTCGGCCATCTCGGGCGTCATCGTGACGGGCTTGCCGCCGACGACCTTGGTGATGGCCTGTTGGATTGGGGCGGGCAGAACGTCGGCGACGTCCTCTTCAATGGTGTTCTCGAGCAACGCAGTCATGGCTGTTCCTTTCGAGTCCGGTGTGGTTTCTAAAGCGACAGGCCGACGTCGCCGACGGGGACGGACACGCAGATCTGCACGTCCTCCTCGTCGGCCGTCGAGACGGCGCCAGTGATGAGATTCTTGACCGCGCCGCTGGTTTTG
>NZ_JAVRPS010000155.1:0-22312 GCF_032162105.1 Mycobacterium sp.
CCTCCACGGAGTTCGCCACGCCGAGGCCAAGGTTCTCGTGGCCGTGGAAGCCCACTTGCGCATCCGACCCCAACTCGGCGACCAGCGCGGCGACCCTGTCGGCCACGCCCTCGAGCACCAGCGCGCCGGCCGAGTCGACGACGTAGACGCACTGGCAGCCCGCGTCGGCCATGATGCGGGCCTGAGCGGCCAGTTTCTCCGGGCTGATGGTGTGAGCCATCATCAGGAAGCCGACCGTCTCCAGGCCCAGTTCGCGGGCCAGCCCGAAGTGCTGGATCGACACGTCGGCCTCGGTGCAGTGGGTGGCGATGCGGCAGATCGACCCGCCGTTCTGCTGCGCCTCCTTGATGTCTTCCTTGGTGCCGAGACCCGGCAGCATGAGGAAGGCGATCTTGGACTCCTTGGCCGTCTCGGCGGCCAGCTTGATCAGCTCCTGCTCCGGGGTCTTGGAGAAGCCGTAGTTGAAGCTCGACCCGCCGAGCCCGTCGCCGTGGGTGACCTCGATGACCGGCACACCCGCGGCGTCCAGCGCCGCGACGATCGAGCCGACCTCGTCCTTGGTGAACTGGTGCCGCTTGTGGTGCGACCCGTCGCGCAGCGACGTGTCGGTCATCCGGACGTCCCAGATGGGGTTGAAGAAGATGTCGGTGGTCATGCTTGACCTCCTGCAATCGCAGACAATGATTCCTTCGCGATTTCCTCGCCGACCTTGGTGGCTGCCGCGGTCATGATGTCCAGATTTCCCGCGTAGGGCGGCAGGTAATCGCCCGCACCCTCCACTTCCACGAAGACGGTGACCAACGCCTGGCCGCCCGAGTGCACCGACGGCGGGTCGAACTGCGGCTCGTTGAGCAACCGGTAGCCGGGCACGTAGGTCTGCACTTGCGCGGCCACTTCCTTGATCGACTTGGTGATCGCGTCCTGGTCGGCGTCTTCGGGGATGGCGCAGAAGATGGTGTCGCGCATGATCATTGGCGGCTCGGCCGGATTGAGGATGATGATCGCCTTGCCGCGCTTGGCACCGCCGATGACCTCGACGCCCCTGCTGGTGGTCTTGGTGAATTCGTCGATGTTGGCGCGGGTACCCGGCCCGGCCGACGCCGACGACACCGACGCCACGATCTCGGCATAGGGCACGTCTACGACGCGGGACACCGCGTAGACCATCGGGATGGTGGCCTGCCCACCGCAGGTCACCATGTTGACGTTCGGAGCATCGAGGTGCTCGCGCAGGTTGGCGGGCGGGATGACCCCGGGACCGACGGCGGCCGGGGTCAGGTCGATGGCGCGGATGCCTGCCTCGGCGTATCGGGGCGCGGCGTCGCGGTGCACGTAGGCGCTGGTGGCCTCGAAGACCAGATCGGGCTTCTCGTCGAGCGCCAGCAGCCAGTCCACGCCTTCGTGACTGGTCTCCAGACCGAGCTTGCGGGCCCGCGCCAAACCCTCGCTCTCCGGGTCGATGCCGATCATCCAGCGCGGCTCCAGCCACTCCGAGCGAAGCAGCTTGTAGAGCAGATCGGTGCTGATGTTGCCCGACCCGACGATCGCGACGGTTGCCTTGCGAGATGAATTCAGTGGCATGTGTCGGTATTCCTCCTATTCGAAAGACAGATGGACGGAACCGAGTCCGTCGAATTTGGCTACGAAGTCGTCGCCTGGACGTGCGTCGATCGCACGCGTGCACGACCCGGGCAGCACGATGTCACCCGCCTTCAAGCGCACCCCGAACTGGTCGACCTTGCGGGCCAGCCATGCCACGGCGGTGACGGGATTGCCGAGCACTGCGTCGCTGCGGCCCTCGGCGACGACCTCACCGTTGCGGGTAAGCACCGCGTCGATGTTGCAGATGTCGATGTCCTTGGGCGACACCCGCTCCTTGCCGAGCACCCAGCCGGCCGACGAGGCGTTGTCGGCGATGGTGTCGCACAGCTTGATCTTCCAGTCGGTGATGCGGGTGTCGATCAGTTCGATCGACGGCGCGAATGCCGCCGTCGCCGCCAGCACGTCGTCCTCGGTGCAGCCTTCGCCGGGAAGGTCGTCGGCGAGGATGAAGCCGACCTCGACCTCGACGCGGGGATAGAGGAACCTGCCCGCCGCGACGGGCTTGTCCTCGAAGACCTCCATGTCGTCGAGCAGATGACCGTAGTCCGGCTCGTCGACGTTCATCATCTTCTGCATGGCCTCGGACGAGAGCCCGACCTTGTGCCCGATGACGCGCGCGCCCTCGGCGACCCGCTGGCGGATGTTGATCAGCTGGATCTCGTAGGCATCGACGACGTCCATGCCGGGAACACCGTCGGTCAACGGTTTCAGCGGCACCTTGCTGCGCTCGGCCTGAGCCAGCTCGGCGGCCAGTTCGTCGCGTACTTCCTCGGACAACATCGGTGAAGTCCCCTCGTTTCGTCGACCGGCACAGTTGTGGGTCGGCCGGGCAATTCTATAACGTGTTCTACATGACGGAACAGGAGTATGACGTCGTCGTAGTCGGCAGCGGCGGAGCGGGCCTGGTGGCCGCCCTCACTGCTGCCCACCAGGGACTCTCGACAGTAGTCGTCGAGAAGGCCCCGCACTATGGCGGTTCCACTGCGCGGTCGGGGGGCGGCGTGTGGATCCCGAATAACGAGATTCTGAAACGTGACGGCGTCAAAGACAGTCCCGCCGCCGCCGCCGAATACCTGCATTCGATCATCGGCGACGTCGTCCCCGCCGAGCGCATCGACACCTATCTCGAGCGCGGTCCCGAGATGCTGTCCTTCGTACTGAAGAACTCGCCGCTGAGGATGTGCTGGGTACCCGGCTACTCCGACTACTACCCGGAGGCACCCGGCGGAAAGCCCACCGGCCGCTCGATCGAGCCGAAGCCATTCAACGCCAACAAGCTGGGCGCCGATCTGCCCGGCCTGGAACCGCCGTACGGCAAGGTTCCGATGAACATGGTCGTCATGCAGCAGGACTACGTCCGGCTCAACCAGCTCAAGCGCCACCCGCGCGGCGTGCTGCGCAGCCTCAAGGTCGGCGTACGGGCGACGTGGGGCAAGGTCACCGGAAAGAACCTCGTCGGCATGGGCCGCGCGCTGATCGCGCCGCTGCGGATCGGCCTGCAGCAGGCGGGCGTGCCCGTCCAGCTGAACACCGCGCTGACCGACCTCTACGTCGAGGACGGCGTCGTACGCGGCGTGTACGTGCGCGACACCAACGCGCCCGAATCCGCTGAACCCCAGCTGATCCGGGCCCGCCGCGGAGTGATCCTCGGCAGCGGCGGCTTCGAGCACAACGAACAGATGCGGGTGAAGTACCAACGCGCGCCGATCACCACCGAGTGGACCGTGGGCGCGGTGGCCAACACCGGCGACGGCATCCTGGCCGCCGAGAAGCTCGGCGCTGCGCTCGACGTCATGGAGGACGCCTGGTGGGGGCCGACGGTCCCACTGGTCGGCGCGCCGTGGTTCGCGCTGTCCGAACGCAACTCCCCCGGCTCGATCATCGTGAACACGAGCGGCAAGCGGTTCATGAATGAGTCGATGCCCTACGTCGAGGCGTGCCACCGGATGTACGGGGGCGAGTTCGGTCAGGGCGCAGGGCCGGGCGAGAACGTGCCCGCCTGGCTGGTGTTCGACCAGCAGTACCGTGACCGCTATATCTTCGCGGGCCTTCAACCGGGACAACGGATTCCGAAGAAGTGGCTGGAGTCCGGCGTGGTGCTAACGGCCGCCACCCTAGAGGAGCTGGCCGAGAAGACGAGCCTGCCCGCCGACGAGCTCAAGGCGACGGTCGAGCGGTTCAACGGCTTCGCACGAACGGGTATCGACGAGGACTTCAAGCGCGGCGAGAGCGCATATGACCGCTACTACGGCGACCCGACCAACAAGCCCAACCCCAACCTGGGCGAGATCAGCCACGGGCCGTACTACGCGGCCAAGATGGTGCCCGGCGACCTTGGTACCAAGGGCGGCGTGCGCACCGACGTACACGGGCGGGCGCTACGCGACGATGGCTCGATCATCGAGGGCCTTTATGCCGCAGGCAATGTCAGCGCGCCCGTGATGGGTCACACCTATCCGGGCCCGGGCGGGACCATCGGCCCGGCCATGACGTTCGGCTACCTGGCTGCACTGCACCTGGCCGCCGAGCGGGCCTGACATGCCGATCAATCTCGACGAGGCAATCGGTGCCGAGCTCGACCCGGTCGAGTTCTCCTGGAGCAGCAGCGACGTGCAGCTGTATCACCTTGGTCTCGGCGCGGGTGCCGATCCGATGAACCAGCGCGAGCTGGCCTACCTCATCGACGACACCCCACAGGTGCTGCCGACGTTCGGCAGCGTCGCGCAGAACTTCCACCAGACCGAGCCGCCCACCGTGCAATACCCCGGCATCGACATCGAGCTGTCCAAGGTGCTGCACGCCAGTGAGGCCGTGTCCGTTCCTGGGCCGATCCCGCCATCGGGCACGGGGCGGGCGGTGACCCGCTTCACCGAGATCTGGGACAAGGGCAAGGCCGCGGTGATCTGGTCCGAGACCACGGTGACCACACTCGACGGCGCCCCACTCTGGACGCAGAAGCGGTCGATCTTCGCCCGCGGCGAGGGCGGGTTCGGCGGCGAACGGGGAGCTCAGGCATCCGTCGAGCCACCCGACCGCGCACCGGACGCCGAGGTGGCGCTGCCGATCCTGCCGCAGCAGGCGCTGTTGTACCGGCTGTGCGGCGACCGCAATCCGCTGCACTCCGATCCCGGGTTCGCCTCCGCCGCAGGCTTTCCCAGGCCGATCCTGCACGGCCTTTGCTCGTATGGCATCGGATGCAAGACCATCGTCGACACCTTCCTCGACGGCGACGTATCGCGGGTGGGCTCCTACGGCGCCCGGTTCGCCGGCGTGGTGTTCCCCGGCGAGACGCTCAAGGCCAGCATCTGGAAGGAGAACGACAAGTTCGTCGCGGTGCTGACCGCACCCAGCCGCGACGACGCCGTCGTGCTGTCCGGCGTGGAGTTGATCCCGGCCTGACCCGAGCAGGTCCGGTGCTTGCTGTCACCGACACAGCTTGTCGTCCTACGGTTTGCCATCTGTTCACGTTTCGCTGTGCATCGATTGCGCGCGCGGCGACGCGCGCCAGATGACAGCCATCGGTGCCACGCAACATTCCGCCACAAAAATTCAGTCACAGCAAACCACCAGAAGAATCGTTGCAAGATCAAGTAGTTGATTGGAGCAGAGGAGATGTCCGTTGGCGAGTGTTTCCCAATGCCTCGAGACATCCGCCGGCCCGGCAGGGCGGCGGATCGGCGACCCCTACCTCGCCCCTTGCTCAGCAACAATAGACATTAGTCATGCTAATGATAGCTGAGCTTGCTCGACCCGGCGCTCGTCACGGCCACAATCCGTATTTACATGCAGGTAAACAGCTCATTAGCTCGGAGACCAGGCGGTTGGATATTTGCCAAAGTTACCTGCGGATCACACTCCGCCGTTCGTGCACGCGTTACATGTCCAGCCGGGTCTGACATGCTTGACGACGCAAGTTCTCTTGCGGATTGTTTGCCACGAACGTTTACATGCGCTGATCAGCGATCTAACGTGATGGACGTCCGTACAAATCTAGCTAAGGATTGTCCATGCCATCTACCCGTTCAGCCCTTATCTTCGGATGTTCGCTCCTTGGCGCAGGTGCGATCGCACTCGTCGGCGCCGGCGCCGCCACTGCCGATAGCGGCATCAACCTCACGCCCGGCAACAATGGTTTGCTCAACGGCGGGACCGGCAACACCGGCATAGCCAACAACCTCCTCGGCCCCGGTGGCGGGAACTTCGGTGTGGCCAACGGCCTGCTCGGCGGTTCCGGCAACCAGGGCATCGCCAACCTGGGCAGTCTCAACAACGGCCTGCTCAACATCGGCACCTTGCAGGGCGGCATCGCCAACATCGGCACCTTGCAGTCGGGCATCGCCAACATCGGCGCCGGGCAGGTGGGCGTCGCCAACATCGGCTGCGCGAACGCGGGCGCCGTCAACGTCGGCTGCGGCAATTTGGGTGCCGTCAACGTCGGAAACGGCCGAGTCGGAATTCTGCGTCTCGGCTTCTAGTGTCGCGCCGCAATCGTCGACACTAGGTCCCGAGAAGCACGACACGAGGCTGCACGGTTCACCGTGCAGCCTCGTGTTCTGCCGTGGCGCAGCCCGCCGTGGAGTCGACGCCGGCCACGCCCGCGACGATGGGTACGAGACGCGCCCGCTCGGGCCTGGCCGGCACCGTGCGTGGATCAACCGTCAGGGGCGCCGTGAACCGGCCTGCGAAGGTGTCCTCCGCCGGCGGCGGGTAGTAGCCCTCGTCCGCGGGTGTCACTATGTGCACCAGTCCGGTGTCCACGTCGGGATCGGCTTCGTAGAAGCCGTCCTCCGGCAACGGCGGATGCGACTCCCAC
Source organism: Mycobacterium sp. (assembly GCF_032162105.1). GTDB lineage: Bacteria > Actinomycetota > Actinomycetes > Mycobacteriales > Mycobacteriaceae > Mycobacterium. The sequence goes on from NZ_JAVRPS010000155.1 coordinate 6,416, forward strand.
GGTGGCGGAGGCGAACTCATGCCCGCACCGCCGTATTGCTGACTCTCACTACCCGACCCCAATCCATCGGTAATGAGGGTAATGGGCGACGGCCGGACGAGAGCCTGCGCGTTACATCCTGCGCGCGAGATCGTCGTCGTCGCCGTGGCGCTGATGCTCGGGCGGTGCAACCGGGGCCGGACCCGCACTGTGCCTGCCGCTGTCGCCGGGTGCGGCGGATTCGACCGGCGGCCGCTCGTCCTTGGCCTCGCGGTGCTGCGGGGCGGGTTCCTGGCGAGTTTCCTCACCCTCGCGCGACTGCGGTTGCGGGGCACCGGCAGGCGTACCCGCTTGACCGCCTGCACCCTGGCCAGCGGCCGGCTGCGCGGGCGCCGGTTGCCCGGCCTGCGGCTGGTCGGACGGAGAACCCGCTCCTTGCGCGCCACCGCCGCTCGACCCGCTCTGAGCGGCCTTCATCGCCTGTTCCATCAGCGACCCGAAGATGCTGGACCCGCCACCGGAGCCCCCAGCGGCCTCGCCAGCCTTGGAAGCCATCTGGCCGACCTGACCGAGCATGCTCGACAGCTGGCCGACCGCCTGGCCACCCTGGTCGTCGGAGGTGTCGTACGCCGACTGTGCGGACGTGACCTTGCCGGAGAACATCGTCTCCTTCGCTTGCAGCGCCGTCACATTGGCAGCGAGCGGAGCTGCCAACGTCGGCAGCACGGCGGCGATCGTCATGCTCATCGCGTCCTCGCCTGGCGCGATCGTCGGCATCGGCGGCATGTCCACCGACGCGGGATCCCAGGAGATATTGCCCGGCGTCTGTAATGGGCCACCCATCAGCGCAGACCTCCTGACTCACCAGTCATCGTCAACCTCATCACCCAAGTCGTAGTCGAGCGCGGGCGGCGGCGCCAGCGAGGTGGTGGAGCCTCCGCCGCCCTCACCTCGGTGGCCCATCATGCCCATGCCTCCCATGCCCGCCGCGGCCGGCGCGACCCCGCCGACGGCCATGCTGCCCGCGCCCGCAGGCCGCACCGCAGCGTCAGTCATGGTGGTCCCCACCAGCTTCGCCATCATCGGAGTCTGCGCCGGGGAACCACCCGATCCGGGCAGGGACGCGGCCTTCACCATGCCGCCGCCACCACTCGCGCCGGACCCGCCTGCCAACGGGTGGTTGGAGAACGCGGCGAAGGGGCTCGCGCCGCCCAGTCCCCCGCCCGAGCCGCCCTTACCCCCGAACATCGATGTGAGCTGCTGCAGCGGTTGCGATACCTGCTGCATCAGCTGCTGCGGAGCCTGCGTCACCATTTGGCCGAGCTGCTGCGGCAGCTGCATAGCCATCTGGCCCATCTGCATCATCATCTGCATCGCCTGCTCCGAACCCTTGCCTGCGGCCTGTCCCGCCTGCGCCGTGCCCGGCGGGGTGCCAGCACTGGGCATGCTCGGCGGCACCCCGAGCCCGTTGGCCATCTCCGCCGCGCCTTCGCTGACGTAGGCGATGTTCTGCGACAGGCCCATCTTGATGCGGCTCTGAATCAGCTCCTCGGTGTTGCTGACCAACGCGGACGCTGCCTGAAGCGCCATGCACTCCTGCTGGACCTCTTCGGCCGTCGCGTTGACGAGCGCCTTCGTCTTGGCGACGCTGACCTCCATGGTCTGCAACTTGAGCGCGATCGCCGCCGCGTGCGCGGCGTTGGCCTCATGACCTGCGATGATCGAGGTCGCCTCGCCCGCTGCGGCGACGGAACCGGCACCGGTCCACTGCGCGGCGAGCGCCTGCAGTTGGCTCTGCTGCAACGGCACGACGGAGCCCGTCAGCTTCGTCGCGAACGCCGAGTATTCGGCCGCGGCCGACGCGAGCTGCTCCTCCTCGACGTTCGGCCAACCAGGACCCGTCACGGTCTGCGACCCATACGGGCTAACGTCACGCGGCAACCCCACGACACGGCTCCCCTCACAGCGCGGTCAGCTATCTGCATCGAGATTACCGCCCACCAGCGAAGCCATGGTGCATCAACGGGATTGCCGGCCCCCGGACGCTCGTCGTCGCACCCTTGGCCAGCGCGCGGCGCGGTGACGTCGAACCCGCGCTGACGGTGGCCTCGCGGTCGACGGTTCCTAACAGCAAATCCCCTATAGCAACCATTTGCGCCATCAAGGGATCCGCGGGTGGTAATCCACGCCGGCGACCTCTTCAGCCAACCCCGGGGCCATTGCCGCATCGACGGTTGATAGCCGTAAGGAAGACGGCAAGTTCATCGGCGTGCTGACGCGCCATCGCGGGACAACGCCGTGCTGCTATCCGGTATGGAGTTGACGCCGGTTCAAGTCGGTCGGTCTGCTGGCCGGGCCGCACGTAATCTGAAGCCCGGCTGGATCTGAGCGGCGCTGAAGCACAGCAATCGCTGTGCACGCGGCGATGCGGTTCAAGGCCGTGGATGAGAAGATCTGCCGGCAACGCGAGGTCTCCCTCCGAAACGGCGCGGGGTTCGCAATAATCCTGTAAGGAAAGCGGTCCACCGGAAGGGCTCGGATGGCTCATATGGCTCATATGGCGACCTCACACCCCTGGCTCCTGGTTGGTGTCCAGACCGGCGGGCGCGTCGGTAATGCGGGCGCAGAACGGCCCGCGAGGAGGATCCGGCACGATGGCGAAAGGCCGACGGTGACATCAAAAGTGCTGCGCGGCATTGCATCCGGAGCATTATTGCTCAGCCTGCTGACCACCGGCTGCGCGCGATCGTCATCGATGGTCGAGTACGTCGATCTGTACGAGGACTACACCACCAAGCCGAACGGCCAACATCCTTCGACGTTCGACTCCGGTCAGGAGGTAACTCTCACATACACCCCGAACGAGACCGCCCTCCCGACTATTTCTGGCGGCAGGTCCATCATTACCTACAGCGGCGCGGGGAAAGGAGCGGGATACACGTCCGGTCAGCTCAGCGCTACCGCCGCATACATCGAGGCCGACTGGAATTTCAGTTCCTCAGGGACGACAGACGGCGGTCAATTAGCCTTATGCCTGTTTGCGAGCCCCATACCTTCCGGCTCGCTCGGGAGTACTCGGCCCCCCGACAGCCCAGCACACGTCGTCTTCTTGAATGACCACTTCGAGTATGGCGTGTGGGAGAACGGAGCACTGGTCATTATCGCAAATGTTGCTTACGGAAGAACTTTCACGACCGAGACTCAACACGTAGCCGTCTACGTCCGCAAGGACATCGGCGAGGCATGGGTTCTGGCCCCCAATGGCACTACCTACGGCCCGTACTCACATCCTTCCATCAGCAAGACAGACGCCCCATATGTCACTGCCGAGCAGTTCTACGGCAACGCCAACACCGACAGGCGAGTCGAGATACAAAGGTGGCGTGCGACATCCAGCCCGCCGACGTCTAGCTTCGCCAAATAGGAGAGCGCTGAACCGCCCGGTTTCAAAGGCGGCTCATCTGCAACATAAGACGGTTCATTGGTGCATGATGGGACGGGCGTCGGCTGTAGATATTTACCACTGGGTCCATGGTACGGCCGAGATCGGGGGTGCCGAGTATGACTACGCAGCAGGATTTGAGAGTAATCCCGCAATCGCGGGTCATGGTCTATATCGGCGTAGGAATCCTGGCTGTCGGAGCCTTCACGGCCTCCTGGGGTGCCGTCGGTCCTATATCCGACGTGTGCCTAGTCCTCGCGTTGGGTATAGCGCTTTTGCACGTATTTTTTGGCCAGTTGCGGTTTATCACACCCGTATGGATGTGGATTGCACCACTCGGCGTCATTATTTGTGCAGTAGGCAGATGGTTCCTCCCGGTGCCGGAGAACATGCTTGCCATTCGTTATGTCGCAACGCCATACGTGCCAGAAAATTTGAACAAAGCCGCGATCTGGATGGCGGCTCTGGTGTTGGTGCCGCTGACGATAGTCGCTTGGTCGGCGATCGAACCCCGAACACCTCGTTGGGTCATGGGATCATTCATAGGAGGCGTTGCCCTATCTGCCGCCATCTCGGTCACCGATCTTCTCCAAGTGACTAGTATAGCTACGAGTTTAGGCTATGACAGCAACAATTCGCGGCAGACCGGCCTCACAGATCACCCGAATACACTCGGCTTCACTTGTGCAATCTCGCTTCCAATCGCGATCTTCTTCATGGCGCGACGTGGACGAGTAACGTGGATAGCATCTCGGTTGGCCATTGTGATTCTGCTTGGCGGCGTCGTCGCATGCGGGTCCCGGGGGACGCAATTCGCAGCTCCTATAATTATTCTGGCAACCTTGATGTCGGCTCCAGAACGGCGGCGTGCTGCTCTCAAGAATGTGGCGATCACTCTCGCGGTCTCGACAGCGGCGCTCTTTGTGTTGGTGGAAACGCTTGCGAGCAATGTACTAGGGGACTTGTTTCGGTTCAGTACGGGCGGTACGGGTGTTGGCGACAGTGATGCTGAGCGTGCAATTCTGTTGAAGCAAGCCATAAACGACGTCGAGTCATATCCTGTATTTGGCGTAGGCTTACGGCACATCGTCGAAGCTCATAACATTTATCTTCAAATCCTTGCCAGCGGTGGTCTTGTCCTTGGTTTTGCAATGCTGGCATATTGGATAGGTGTTATTTCTTCATGTTGGCAGCTTCGAGCACGGGGAAGCTATCTTGGGGCTTGCTTGTTGATTTCCATGTTGACATGGCTCGGTCTAGGGACGATCGAGAATCAGCTTACCGACCGGCTCTTGTATTTCACGGTGGGATCGGTCGCGGCCCTGGTATCCGTAGTGCAGTCCGCTGAAAAGGAAGCATACTTGCGCGGCGCCTGGTTGAGGTAAACGACCGGTCATTACCCCCATCCCTTCTACCACTGAAAGCGTTGAGGAACAGCCCGAATGGAAATTTGATGCGCCTGTTGAAGATTATAATTTTGACTGCGCTGGCGCTTCTCATTGGAGCCGCCTGGCTGATCTCGCCCCACGAAGCTACGGTGCCACAGGAAGCGAAGGCGCCACAGGAAGCTAAGGCGCCACAGAAGGTCAGTTCATTCTCAGTCCTCGGTGATTCATACGCCGAGGGCGCCGGAGCGGGGCGGCCCGGCGACGGATGGGTACCGCTCCTTGCGGCCGATTTGTGCTGGAAGCTGGTTAACAACGCTTCGGAGGGAGGTACCGGGTACGTCAATGACGGTGGGGCGGAAGGCAAAAGCGCGATTCCGACCCGACTGGGCGACGCCGTAGCGGGGAAGCCACAGTTGGTCATTGTCGAAGGCGGGTTTAACGATGACGGTTTTCCGCCAGAGCAGGTGACCGCAGCCGCAGATCGCACGTTCATGGACTTGCGGAGCGCGCTTGGGCCGAGTCCTTCAATCGTCGTTATTGGCCCCGTAGCATCACCGGGTAAACCCGCAACAGTCCTGCGTCCGATTTCGGACGCAATCAGACAGGCGGCGAAGAAGAACGGCGTTCTTTACGTGGACCCTATCGAGGAAAATTGGCTTGCCGAACCGGAGCTGTTCGTGTCAGACGGGTACCACCCGAACTCCGCTGGACACCGGCAGTACGCGTCCAGGTTGGAGTCGAATTTGAAGGATATCGGAGCATCCGGCTGCAAATAGCAAGGTCCCAACCAAAGCGTGTGCGGGTTTTAGTCTGATGCGTCCGTTCAAGAGCTGTTCTCGGCTACGGCCCACATCTCAATGAAGTCAGCCCGAGAATCGGTCAGCCCGTGCTCAACATACGATTCGAACGTCCCGAAGGATCCGGCCCACTCTGCGATTCGTTTGTCATGCACAATTTCCGTGTGCCCGTCTGGCAGCGTCAACTCCGCTCGTTCGCCGGCGATTCTGACTTCTACCCGATAGCTAGTAGATCCATCCTCTGACAGAGGGGGGTCGATCGATCCAGTCTCCAGAATCGTTATTTGGCTGAATCCCTCGGCCTGGCCGGCTTCGCGGACACCGAAAGACCAAGACTTGGGAGAGACAGAGAGCTCCGCTGAAAACGGAGGAAATACTGCACGTTTCGACACAATCAAGACCATCGTGCCTGACCCCCCTCCTTGCGGCGTGAAAACCCACCGCGCACCGATTCTAGCGATCGGGTTTCCAAGGTCCGCAGTGGAGAAATAGCTTGCCGAGCGGCCATCGACGGTTGGTCTGCTAACGAGTTTTCCACCTTCGATTCTGAAAACGCCGCCAAGATCGGTCGGTGGAGTCACAAGAAGCAATGAAGCACCCGGGCCGAAGGTTCCGGGTGCCGGCCCGTCCTTCGAGGCGCTGAAGTCCAGGCGCGCTTCAATTGCAGTGTCCGTAGGCGACTTTGCCGTTGATGAACAGCTCGTGATCAAAAGCAGGACCATCAACGCAGTCGAGAACCGGTGCAGCGTGTGCAACACTCAGACCACCCAATCGATTCGTCGTGCCGTCTTCTCAGACATCATATGCGCCTGGATTTGGACATGCCCCTCGGGATTTCGAGCTCGTAGCGTCTTGAACCGTGATTTGCCTGCTACGACAGGTGGTTTGGGGTACAAACGTAATACTGGCCAGGACCGCCGGTTGTCGGACCTAGTGTCGGTGGGGCTACCGTTAATCCGACATTGGCCGTCCCGTACGTGTAATACACGGCTGCCGGATCAGTTGAGCCGTGCGCAGGCGGCCGGGGGTGCTTCAGGCGGCGCTTTCGAGGCTTTAAATTCGTGAGGCGCGCAAAGCGCCGATTCGACCAGTGGAGCAACCATATCCGACAGATACTGATGGCCAGCGGCGCTTAAAGTGTTGCCGTCCGAGCTTAGAAGGTCTGCTTGGCCGACGAACCAACCCAAGGCAAGCGGGTCGACAAAAGTTGCACCCGCAGCCTGGGCCTCTCGCTTGAGAACATCACGCACGCCCACAATATCCGGCGGCGGCGTGGCGTCAGGCCAGGCGGGTCCGATTACCAAAATCTGCGAGGCCGGAGCAATCGTATGGACCATTGCGTAATCTCGAGCTACCGCGGCCGCGAGTTGCTCCGGCGGTATATCCGCGTCGTTGCGGGAGCCTACGAAGACCACTAGTCGTGCATCGTTAGGCACCCCACCCTCGAGCTTCTCACCGAACGCTTTGCCGTCGGTGCCGCGAGCGACATAACCCGAGCCGGCCTCTGCGCCGACTGCCGGGCTTATCAAGAACCCGTCGCCAACCAGCTGGTGCAACATCAATTGCGGCCAGTTCCCGTCGTCGTGACCTTCGATTCCCGACGTGGGGGCATACGAATCGGCTATCACCGTGACAGGGTCTACGACAGGTAGACGTGCGTGTTCTACCGACGGAACGCTTGGAGTCGAATGGCAAGCGGTCACCGACAGCAAACACACAGCAATGAGATTTTTCCCTCTCACGATTTGGGCAGTCTAGCGGCGAAACCGGAGCAATGAAATCGATACCCGTGGATGAGCATGGGCGAGGTGGCGTGAAAGCGGGCGCACCTTCCCGAGGATGTGGTACGTAACGGCTACCGCCGGGCCGGTGAGGTGCTGACCGCCGCCAAGGCTGTCGAAATTCAGCTCCGCGGGTCATGGATCGCCGGTCGATCCCGACACTGGTGAACGGCGGTGGTTTTCCCTGGCGATTCCGCCCGCGTGCGCGCATGTACCCGCAGATGGCCGAGGTGTTGCCGCTGCTGTACTTGCATGGCCTCGGGAGTCGCGTAGGAAATCTCGCGCGGATTCACACCTTTTCAGCAGCATCCAGGGGAGCGCCTACTGATCTGCCATTATGACGGGCCAGCTTGCCTGCGGGTTGTTTCTCACCCTGCCGCTCGTCGGTACTGCTGCCTGATCGGGCGCAGAGAACGGCTCCAACAACATTCGCTTGCAGGTCGGCCAGATGCCTCCTAGAGGTGGCCAAATCGGTCATCTTCGTCCGACCGACTCGGACGACTAAGAGGACCCCGTCAACCGCTGACGCGACAGCTGCGGCGCCACCTCCGTCTACAATCCCCGATGCGTTGACTATGACGAGGTCGTGCGTGGCGCCAAGTTCGTCGAGGGCATGACGAAACTCCGGCATGGCTACGAGATCGGCCGGCATCGTCCCTCCGCTGCGACCCGGTCCAAGCGTAATTATTCCGCTGTTGTCGCGTTGCAGCGCCTGAGCCAGTGTGCTGCGTCCTAGGATGACGTCCGCCAGACCCGGCGACGGTTCATCGGTGCTGAAATCCACGCTCACCCAAGCGACCTCGACCCTTGCTCGGCGCATAACGTTGGCCAGGTTCTTAGCAACTGTGGCCGCATCTTCACTAGTCAGCGTCGTTGTGAGGAGCAATGTCTTGATTGAGGTATCGCGCGACGCAAGGAGTAGCGACCGCAGATCGCGGTACGCCAAGGAGGCTCCATCCGAGCTAGTGGCGAAGTCGACATCTCGGGTAGCGGCGGTTACGGCAGCTGGAATATCGGCCACGACCGGTCGACCCAGTGCAACTTCGACATCACGCGAATCCCGAACCGTGTTGTTGAGACGTTCTCGCACAAGCACACTCAATAGCCCCACGACGAAACCAGCGAGGCATCCTAGGATGACATTCAGTCTCGTGTCAGGCAGGACGGAAGCAGGCTTAACTTCTGCTGTGGTAACGACGGTGAGGCGCGCGGTGGGCTCTGCCCCAAGCCCATGAATCTCTAGGCGAGAAACTGCGTCTGCCAGTGAATCCGAGACGGCATTTGCAAGTTTCTGCGCCACCTCGGGATTCTGATCGCGTGCCGATACCTCGAGAAGAGACACCTGAGGGTTCGAAGTGACACGAATGGCTGGTCGAACATCGGCCACCGTTCTATCCAGCCTGGCCCCCTCAAGAGCAGGCGACAGTATGGCGTCTGAGTAGATCAGCTGAGAGTAGGTGGCCATACGCTCCTGCGAGGCCTTTGCCGAATCGTATGCCGACGGCATCGAGCTGCTGCCCGATGCCAGAAACAGGGTGCTTGTCGCCTCATAGACCGGCTTCACGTAGAAGCTGTACGCCAGAGCTGCCATACCGCAAACAACGGTGACGCCCAGAACTAGGGGCCACCCGCGCACGAAGATGGTGATGAAGTCGCGCGCGCCACCCTGCATCCACCTGGTTTGCATATTGCGCCTCTCAGTCATCGCGTCCCTTTGTGCGTAATCCATTGACGGGGCGCGGTTGCCGTGGCGCAACGCGGACCGTGTAATGATCCCCCCGAAGCCGCGTCGCCGGTTTGCCAAGTTGCACCTAGCTATCACTCCCTCCCCGTGGCCGAGGCTACGCGCGATAGCGTGCCTGGGCCAGGGCCGATCAACTTCACATCCAAAGCTGAGGCAAGCGTAATACCGCCAGCTTCCGATCGCGGTTGAATGTTCCGTTTGCTATCAGGACTCACTCGACCACGTGTGCGAGACGGTGGCGAATCTCATCCGCACCAGAGAACAGAGGCCTGGCGGCTATCTCAACACCGCTCAGTCAAGGGGTTGGCGGCCGATGGTTGATGACAGTCGTTGAGGTTGGGCCTGTCGTTGCCAAGACGATGTCCCCACTGGCGGCCGGATAAAAGTTCCCGCGCCGCGTGGTAGTTCCGTGGGTGGTTAAGGCCTCTCCGGTCGGTATTAGGCATCCTTCATGCGTGGGAGTCCGCGTCGGTGCCGAGTAGCGATACAGGAAGCGTGATGACCCGTACTCGCCGGGTGACCACACCCTCGGGCGGCGACCACAATGATTCTCACTGCTCCAACCAACCTCGGAAACGACCCGGGACCGCAACCACCTGGAACTCACCCCGCACTTCGCCGCCCTTACTACAGCAGCGCCAAACCTGGGGAATGACGCGACCGTGCACACCCATTGGCCCCGGTAGTCACCCGCCACGACATCCGCAGTCCGGTATGAGATACCTTGCACCACAATACATATGTAGAGAATCCACAATCGGTCAACAGCAACATGCCCGGGTCGAGTGAGCCGAGAATCGTCGACGAGTGTGGTGTCGGACTCCCGGTACGTTCAGGATCGTCGCCGCGAAGATTGCGTGCGTGGTGCACTCGGCAATCCCGGAACTCGCGCCTGCGGGAACGCTGCCTCGTCACCCTTGTTGACCTATTGCCAAGGGGAACAAGACACACGTGGCGACTGACGGTTAAGAGCATGTTGATTCGGGCGGCTCCCCTGCGAATCGAGCGCCAATCCATCTGCGGACCAAGTCAGCGGGTGGAGCGCTGAGGTGGCTCATCGTGCTGATCTCCACATGGTCAACAACGCCTCCCATTTCGCAAGTGCGTCTCACTGCACCGTTGATCCAATTCTGCGGTATGGCGGTATCACGTTGGCCGTTTATTACCAGCATCGGAACCGACAGCGGTTGCTGCGGTAAGGCGTTACGCCGCAGGGCATCACGTAGTGCTTGCGCCGCCGATACGTTGCGCGGTTTAACGTCGGCAGCTGTGGTGGCACCGCGTGCAGAATTTGCGTTGGGGCCACAGCCAATAATTACCTCCAAATTGCTTCGAGTTCGACCATGAAGGTAATCATCCAACCGCAGCTCGGGGTAGGCCCGGACCAACCCAACAACGACAAGTGGCATGGCCCCGAGCTGGTCTCCCGTCAGGGTTCCGGTGAAAGACTCTTCCGCAGCGCTGACAAGATTCACTGCTGGGGCGATGGCCACACTTCCCACCAGATCGAGTCCGTCACCATAATCGGCGTCGAACTCGTCAACTGCCCATGCCGCCTGACCTCCCTGCGAGCCTCCGAAGGCGATCCATTTGGCAGATGCGGCTGGAAATAGGGCTCGTAACGCTCGAACAGAGTCAAAGACATTGTATGCAGCGCTGTGTGGCTCGAGGTACAGATGGGGACCACCTGCGCCAAGACCCTCGTAATCGGTGATTGCCACCGCGTACCCCTCACTCAAGAACGCGGCGACCTGATCGCCAAGCCCTTTCAGATCGGCCGCCGAGGACACTCCGCAATCTTGCGCGATGCCCGTAGTCCCGTGGCCGATCGCGATGATGGGCCACCCTCCGCCTGGCGGCAGGCCCTTCGGCATAAACGCTGCCCCAGACACTTCGGTGGCGCGTCCGGAAATGCCCTGTATCGATTGATACACCATCCTGCGAGACGCGCCTGCCACTTGTGACAGTTGAGTGTCGACATCGTCAAATGGCTCGTTCATCAGAACGCGCCCACGGCCAGATCTCGCCTCCGCCGAGATCGTGGGGTGTTGGCTAACGAGAGCATTGTCGTCCCCTCGCAGAAATCCGCTTGAGGTGCTTTGGCAACCCGTCGTTGACATCATGGTCAATAGAACAGCGGTCGTTCTAGCTAATGCGCGTGTTAGGGGTAGTCGGCGATGACTGACGAGCCGCCCCCGTCTTGAGGACCTAATGGCATCAACCAGCAGCTGCGCGGAAGCGAAGTAACCGCACTCAGCCTTCATAGATCTGTAACCACCCGTGTTAGCACGCACCCGCCGACCTGGCCGTCTGATCACCCGGCATCAAAACGGAGTGTTCAACGCTGATCTACAGCCATCTCGACCAACTGCGCAGGCGAGACCCAGCTAGTGGTAGGGCAGATCGCCCCGTAACCGCGCCGCGGCAGACACGAACGGCGCGTCATAGCAACCTGACAGCGATCGTGATCACACGTGACCTCCATCGACTGATCAATTATGGGGGTTGGCGTGCGTGGATGAGACAAAAGCGACCACTCGGATGATCAAAGTATTCGTAGCGCGTTGGTCAACCGCACGAGGAAATCGGCCCCGAAGTCACCCAGCTAATCGAAGGCATGTGCACGGTGCGGGTTGCATCGATGTGTCGGCGTCGTGCGCAGCAGTGGGATGATGACACTCATTGATGCCAGGCTTCGCTAGGACAACGCGCGTCCCGACCCGCGCGACCGAGGCTACCGAGCTGATGCGCGCGGCAACGCAATCCGACGGCACCTGGCTTGCGGGCCAGTCGACACCCTGGCCAGGCGTGGTTCGATGTCGACGTGCCAGTCGGCGAGCCTTCGAAATAGCGAAAACTCTTCGGGACATGAATACTCAGCTGACGCGACTCCGAAATGCAGACCGCTCAGTAACCAGAGACTGCAGGAGTACTTGCCGGCCGATCCGGTCGACCGGCTCGAGCATCCGCCAGGGCGAACGGCCCAGTGCGATCTGTGGTTCCCCCTAGCCAAGATCCCGGTCGGGTTCGGCCAGGAGGCGATGGTTGCCGGTGCTGGTGATGGTGGCGGCGTTCTCCCGGTTTTATCGCCGCGGTAATGCTGCCGTCGCGCCATACATGGACCTGGTGGCCGGAATGTAGCAGCTGCTTTCGCAGAGCTTTGGCGCGGTGCCGCACGAGTTGTGGTGAGACAACGAAGCCGGATCCCCGGTGTCGAGCCGGTTGACCGATCCGGTGACTGCGCTGATGCGGACGTTGCGATCGCCTCTGGTGCAAGTTAGACGCTATGACCCCGAGTCGAAGGGGATCGCGGAGCGGGCCGACCGGTTGACTTCCTCGATCGAGATTGAGCTCAGATGTTGGCGCTGCCACCGGTCGCACCGGTGGTCGACACGGTGCATTCAGTGCGGCTGAGACGCGACCACTACGTGCGGGTCGCCGGCAACGATTACTCGGTCGATCCGAGTGCGATCGGCCAGCTCGTCGATGTGCGCACCAGCCTGGACCGGGTGACCGTGAGCCGTGCCCGGCGCCGGTTGGCGGCTCATGACCGCTGCTGGGCGGCGGGACAGACCCTGACTGACCCCGCTCACGTCGAGACTGCCGCGGCGTTGCGTCGCCAGTTCCGCCAGGGACCATCGGTGGGAGGAGATCAGCTGTCGTCGCGGGATCTGGCCGGCTATGACCGCCCTTTTGGTGTCGACTTCGCGACCAGCCCAACCGGTTTCGATGGCTAGGTGGCCAGATCATGGCTGAGGATCCGATCGAGGCTGTGTGATTACGGCCAAGCGCTCAAGGCGCCACGCATCCGGGAGTCCGCAGCCCGATTGGCTGAGCAAGCCCGCGACGGTGGGTGGAGCCACGACGAAAATCTTGCCGCCGTCCTGTCTCGGGAGGCGGCAGCCCAAGAGGCCTCCCGTATTCGCTCTGCCGGATTCCCCACACGAATCGTTGGACGACTTCAACTTCGATCACACGCCCGCGCTGAACCGCGACATGATTGCTCACCTGGGCACCGGCGCCTTCCTGGCCAAAGCCCGCAATGTGGTCCTGCTCGGCCCGTCCGAGGCTGGTTAACACTGCGCTCTGCTTCTATCAGGGTGTGTCGAACAGTCCATGCTGGTCGGGTTTGACCTGGATACGGAGCCCTTTGCGGCGTCCGCGGTTGACGGGGACGGCTTGCAGTTCGCCGCGTTGGACCTTGTGCAACATGGTTTGTCGGGCAATGCCAAGTGCCGCGGCGGCCTCGTCGAGACCGAGCCAGCCGTCGGGTACCTCGGGTCGGATCAGATCACGCAGGGCTTGGTCGATGCGGATGCGCCACGGTGTGCCGGGGTGATCTGCTCGGCGGTGACGAATCCGTCGCGGATCCAGCGGTACAGGGTGGTCCGGGCGACGCCATCGGCCTACCGTTCACCCGAGCGGGGGTGGCGATCCTGCGCGCCAGCCGACTATCCGCCGAGCTAGCCAAGCTACGACGGTATCGGGCTACTCGTCGTCGACGAAGTCGGCTACATCCCCTTCGAACAGGACGCCGCCAGCCTGTTCTTCCAACCGGTCTCCAGCCGCTACGAACACGCCTCGCTGATCTTGACCTCGAACCTGCCCTTCGCCCGCTGGGGCAACGTGTTCGGCGACCAGGTCGTCGCTGCCGCGATGATCGACCGCATCGTGCACGCCGACGTCCTGACCCTCAAAGGCTCCAGAAATCGACTCAACGACACCGGAATCGACACCACACAAACCTCCACAGACTTAGCTTGTGTTGCATCGACTGCTGGAAACCACCCCGTCGCCCGTAGCCTACGTTTGGACCGTCGTCAACACTCCTACCTTCATCGGAGGTCTCATGAGGAATCAGGCCTGCCCGCCGCGCCATCCAGTACGTTGCTTGGCATGAGGGCGCAATTCGAACGCCAAAGGCTCCGCAGACTGGCCTCGTCATTCCTCGCCGTCTCATCGATCTGTCTAATAATGTCCCAGTTGGCCTGTGCCGCACCCACAGACCCCAATCCCGGGTACGGCTTCAGCCAATATGGGGGGGATGTCAGGTTGAGCTCCGACGAGCTCAACCGAGAGCTGGACGCGGTTTCACGAACCAAGGCGTCGTGGCTCAGAGTAACCTTCGACTCCTTTCGCATCGAAGGCCAGAAAGGGATTTTCGACTGGAGCTACTCGGACTTTGTTGTTGACACCGCACGTGCTCATAAACTGAACGTACTTGTCGTTCTTTCGTATTCACCCGACTGGGCGAAGCCCCCCCAGTCGCCCTTCAGCGCACCACCAATCAACGATGACGATTTTGGCGACTTCGCGACCGCAGCGGCCACGCACTACCGCGACCGCGTGACCAACTGGGAAATCTGGAACGAACCCAACGAGCAGAGGTTCTTCGCCTACCAAGGCGACCCGGCGGTGAAGTACACAAATCTTCTGAAGGCCGCATACTCTGCGATAAAGAGAGTGCAACCCAATGCGACGGTGATCTCGGGTGGACTGAGCCGTTCGGGACAGATCGCACCCCCGGAATTCGTTAGGCAGATGTACGCCGCAGGCGCGAAAGGCTACTTCGATGCCGCTGCAATGCACCCCTACGTATCGCCCGGGGGGCTCGCGGCCGATCCGTACAACGGGTGGTCAGACGTCGGAAGAGTGCACACGATCATGTCAATTCACGGCGACGGCGGTAAGCGCATATGGATGACAGAGCTTGGGGCGCCAACCTTTCCGGGTCCCGGTGGCGTGTCTCAGGAAGAGCAGGCAAAGCAGATCACTGACGTGTTGACTGCTGCAGCCGAAACAGGATACAGCGGACCAGCTTTCATCTTCACGATTCGAGATATTGGCGCACAGGCAAGCGATCCCGAGTACAGCTACGGAGCATTGCTGACTGCTGACTGGCATCCCAAGGCTGCCGCTGCAGCGTTGGCGCGATGACCGCTCCCGAAGAACCAGGCGGACGGAGATCGACGACCCCGCCCAACAAACTCTGGTCCATTCGGGCGACGGTGTTCGGAAATGCGTCCATGTGGAGCTGGGCCAAGGCGCAAGGCCAGGACCGCATAAGCGAAGGCCCAGTGCATCATTCGAAAAGCCGTCGCTCGCCGGTGCCGATCAGCCATGCGAATTGGACACCGGCCAGGACGATCACCGGAAACGACCATAGCCAGAGCCGGCCGTCTGGCACTCCCGTGTACCTGATGTCGCCACCGGATCGAAGATGACGAGTGTGGCGGCAAGGCACGATGCCACGAGGCCGTTGGTGGTGTGCGCGCGCGACACCTACCGCAGGGCAACGGTGTTCGGCAACTTGGGTCGAGCGACCGAATCCGCGGCACGGGTCAACACTCGTCGCTTGGGGTCGGCCGGTAAGCGCACGTGCGGCAATCGGGCAATCACGTCGTCGTCGCGAGCCCACGGACGAAACCACAGCAAGGCCATCGTCGCGACGAATGCCGTCGCGGCAACCATGCCGAGCGCCACACCGGATGCCGTGCGGAACGCGACTGCGGCTCCGAGTGAGGTAAGAAGCATCACCGCCACGTAGCCGACCTTCAACCCGAGCGCATCACGACTTCGGTTGAAGGTACGGAGGTAGATGGCCACTGCAATCGCCCAGCCGCCGAGGGCGTACTCGCACGCGATGATCGGCACGATCTGTTGTGTCGCGGCGAACGTCGCACCGAGGAGGAACTCACCCCACTTCAGCGGAAGGAAATATAGGACGAAACCCAACGTAACGGCAGCCAGCGACATCCCTAACGTG
>NZ_JAVRPS010000156.1:0-25650 GCF_032162105.1 Mycobacterium sp.
ACCATGACGTCGGCGCGGCGCAACAGCGCGCGCAACCGCTCCAGGTCGGCGTCGTCGTGAAGATCGAGCGTCACGCTGCGCTTGCCACGTAGCAGGGCGGGCCAGCTCGCGAGCTCGCGCAACGGGCTGCCGTCGGGCGGCTCGACCATGATCACCTCGGCGCCGCAGTCGGCGAGGAACTGAGTCGCCTGCGCGCCAGGCAGCGTCGTTGACAGATCGACGACGACGAGGCCTACCAGCGGACCGTCCGACGCAGAACCAACTTCCGGCATATTCGCTCCTACGGTGTGCTGGCAGATCTCGTTCGGACGTGTTGTGACGCACGCCACGCCAGCATCGCAGCGACCAAGATTAATGTCAATACATTAGTCTTTGGAAATGACGAATTGGTGGGCGAAGTGACCGACGAGCTGGCGACACGGGGCGGATTCCCACCGATGCGGACCTGGCAGGAGCCGACCGTCCGCAATCCGGGCGGCGGCGCCGAGTACGGCGACATGATCGCCGCGCTGCGGGACTTCCTCGACGACGTGGCAGCCGCGGCTCCGGACACGGCGACGACGGTGGCCCTGACACAGAACCTGAGGGGCTGGGCCGACCGGTTGGCGCCGGCAGCCGTTCCGGAGCGCAGGCAGATCTTCGCCCGGCGGCTCGACCTACCCGGACGCGGGCAAACCATGTCTCCCAACTTCATTCCGGCCGCGGGTGACGACCAGAGCGTGCAGGGGACGGTCACATTCGGCCGGTACTTTCTCGGCGGCGGCGGAGCCGTGCACGGCGGGGCCATCCCGCTGCTCTTCGACGAGGTGCTCGGCCGGCTGGCCAGTAGCGGGGATCGGGCCCCCGCGCGAACCGCCTATCTGCACACGGACTTCCGGTCCATCACACCCGTCGGCGAGGAGCTCGCGGTGCGGGCCTGGTTCGTCAGCGAGCATGGCCGCAAACGGATTCTCCGCGCGGAGCTCACCCACGGGGACACCCTGTGCGCCGAAGCCGAGGGATTGTTCGTCGTTCTGCGACCCGACCAACCCTGAGGCACCCCCTCATCCTGTCATTCGACGTTGAATGTCTGTGTCGCGCATGGTGATCAGTTCGCGCAGGGCGAACCGGTCCGGCTTGAGCATCACCGTCAGCGGTAGCTCCTCGACGATCAGCAGTTCGTCGGGCGCCTTGTAGTCGGCCAGTTCGCCGGCCACGTGAGCACGCAGCTCGGCCAGCGTCGGCGGGACGGCGGCGTCTACCGGCACCACGCACGCGACGCCGAGCTCCCCGATCACCGGCGCGGAACGCCCCACCACCGCGGCCTGTTTGACGCGGGGATGACCGGCGAGCACCCGCTCCACCTCGCCGGGATGCACGTTGTAGCCGCCGCGGATGTACATGTCGCCGCTACGTCCGACGAGGGTGAGGTTGCCGTCGTCGCCGAGCACCCCGATGTCACCGGTGCGCAGCCAGCCGTGACGCAACACCTCTGCGGTGAGTTCGGGGTTGCGCCAGTAACCCCGCATCACGCATGGACCGCTCACCTCGACGCCTCCGTCGGATCCGACGCGCACCTCCATCCCCGTCGCAGGCCGCCCGACGGTGCGGAACTGGACCTGGGCGCTGTCCCCCGGATCCGTACCGCTGATGGTCGGGCACTCGGTCATCGCGTATCGCACCACCAACGGGACCCCGATCCGTACGGCGACCTGGCGCACGAGTTCGGGCGGTGCGGGCGCCGTGGCTGCGATTCCGATCCGCAAGTGCGGCAAGACCCGAGGGCTCACGCCGTCGACGTCGAGCAGCTTGGCCCACTGGGTCGGCACTGCGCCCGCCACGGTGACCCGTTCGTCGCGCAGGACGTCGAACATGCCCTGGGCCGACCACGGTGTAGGGGCCACGACGAGAGTGCTGCCCCACACCAGCTGATCCCATAGTTTGAACATGTACCCGGCGTGCGCGAACGGCGTCGACGTCAGGCGTCGGTCGTACGGCGCGCTCATGACGCCCGCCGCCGAGGCACCCGCCGCCAGCCTGTCGGCGTCGAACACCGCGCCCTTCGGCGTTCCGGTGGTTCCGCTGGTGAAGATCAATGCGACCGGATCCCGTCGGGTCACCTCTACCCGGGTCGGCGCGGATCCCGAGGTCTCGGTCGACAGCGACGACCGTGGCAACACGCGTGCGGGAGTGGCGGGAAGCCGACCGAGCCCGTCGTCGGCGACGATCAACGCGGGATCGGCCTGGCGCAGAATCGATTCGATCTCCCTCCGGCCCAGGCGTGGATTGAGGCCGGTGGTGATCCCGCCGATCATGGCCGCCGCGGCGTAGCACGTCGCATAGTCGATGCCCGACGGCAACCAGAGCACCACCACGTCGCCCTTGCCGACCCCGAGGTCGGCGAATTGCGTGGCAACACAACGGGCCCGGCCGATCCACTGTGCGAACGTGATCCGCGCACCGGGCTCGACGTAGGCCTCCATGTCGCCATGGATGGCGGCGGCAGACTCCAGCATCGACCTGGTGTCCGCCACCTCGGAGCTCAGCGGTGCGGGCGCCATCTACGGCTCCTCGGTGCCAAGGATCACCGTGCCGCTGGAGCAGAACCAGCCGCCGGTACCGCTGACGCAGGCGATCCGCGCGTCCGGCACCTGCCGCGGGCCGCATTCGTCGCGAAGCTGCCGTGCGGCCTCGACCAGCAGGAACAGCCCCCTTTGGCCGGGGTGGCACGCCGACAGTCCGCCTCCGTCGGTGTTCGTGGGCAGTTCGCCGCCAAGTCGCAACGCGCCCTTCTCGACGAACCCACCACCCTCCCCCTTCGGGCAGAAGCCGAGGTCCTCGAGCGTCAGCAGCAGCATGTAGGTGAAGGCGTCGTAGATCTCGGCGACGTCGACGTCGGACGGGGTGAGTCCGGCGCGGGCGAAGGCAAGCGGCCCGCTGACCGAGGCTGGGCCGACGGTGAGGTCGTCCCACTGGGAGGTGAGCATGTGCGAGGTGGTCTCGGCGGCGCCGAGTATCCAGACCGGCTTGCTGCGCAGGTCCTTTGCACGCTCAGCGTTGACGAGCACGGCGGCCGCGCCGCCGTCACTGCGAATGCAGCAGTGCAGCTTGGTGAACGGGTCGGCGATCATCGGGCCGGACAGCACGTCGTCGATGGTGATCGGGTCGCGGTGATAGGCCTCCGCGTTGTCGGTCGCGTTGAACCGCGCTGACACCGCAACCTCGGCCAGCTGCTCGATCGTGGTGCCGTACGCGTGCATGTGGCGCCGCGCAGCCATCGCGTACTTGGAGACCAGTGTGTGGCCATAGGGCGCTTCCCACTGCAGCGGCCCGCGAGCGCCCCAGTTGATGTTCGCGCCCCGCAATCCCTTTCGCAGATCCGAGCGCGCCGTGGAGCCGTACGTCAGCAGCACCACGTCGGCGTGTCCGGCGGTGATCGCGTCGGCCGCGTGCGCCGCCATCACCTCCCACGACGCGCCGCCGACCGCGGTCGAGTCGATCCAGCGTGGCCGCAGCCCGAGGTACTCGCCGACGTCGACCGGGGGCAGAGTGCCCTGCCCGGTGGAGGCCAGCCCGTCGACGTCCGCGGGCGCCAGCCCGGCGTCGGCCAGGGCGCGCCTGCTGGCCTGGGCGATGAGTTCGTAGGGGCCCTTGTCGTCGACACGGCCGACGTCGGATAGGGCTACGCCCGCGATCGCGACGGCGCCGCTCACTGCGCGCGGTCCTGGGCCAGCAGTTCGGCGAGCACGTCCGTCGGCTCGCCGAACAGGTGCCGAAACACGTGGGCGCGCTTGAGGTAGAGGTGCACGTCGTTCTCGAACGTGTACCCCATCCCACCGAACACCTGAATGCCCGCGGCGGCGTTGTCGACGGCCGCCGACCCGGCCACCGTCACGGCCGAGAGCACCTGTAGCAGCGCATCGACGCGTCCACCCGCCAGCGCGATCGCGGCGAAGAGCGTCTGGGCCTGGGCTGCCGACGCGGCGAGCTCCATGTCGACGCACGCGTGTTTGATTGCCTGGTGCACGCCGATGGGCTTGCCGAACTGCTCGCGGGTCTTGGCGTGCTGGGTCGCCAGGGCTGCCGCGGCTGCGGCCAGGCCGGTGAGGTAGGCGGCGGCGAGCACCGTGGCGCGCTCCCAGATCCGCTCGTCCTCGGCGGGTAGCCAGTGCAGTGGTTCGGCGGACTCGACCGTGGCGGAGCACATTCGGATGCCAGGGTCCGCCGCCGCGACGGCGGTCAGTGGGCCGAACGACGCGATGTCGACGAGTGCAGTGCCCTCGCGCGCCACCACCAGTGCGTGCAAGGCACCCGCGGGTTCGAAAAGGTCGAAGGTGCCCTTGATCGGCCGGACGTCGCCGTCGCCGCGCAGCACCGCCAGTGCCACCGTGGCCGCTCCCGAGCCGATCCGCGCCGACAGCGCGGCGTCCCCGCAGCGGGCGGCCACCCGGGCGGCCAGCGTGCACGCGAGGAACGGGCCTGACGCGAGCCGCTTGCCGAGTTCGATGAACAGCAGGACCTCGTCGTCGATGGACCGGCCCGACCCGCCGGATTCCTCGTCCAGTCCGAGTGTGAGCAGACCCAGTTCGGCGCATTCCCGCCAAAGCGCCTCTGGCACCGGCGTTTCCGCGTGACGATTGGCGCGGATCCGTTCGACGGGCAGCCGCTCGGCGAGGAACTCCCCCGCCGCCGCGACGATTTCGAGTTGCTCAGGTCCTGGCAGCAGGTTCATGACGGCCTCCTCGCTGTGCTCACCTGGGCAGTCCCAGCACGCGTTCGCCGACGATGTTGCGTTGAATCTCCGACGTCCCACCGCCGATGGCCTGCGAGAAGCTGTAGTAGTAATAGCCGACCCAGCCGTCGACATCCCACCGCGACGAATACCGGATCGATGCGGGACCGAGCACGTCCATCGCCAACTTGCCGATCTCCTTCGCCAGTTCGGCGTACAACAGCTTGACGATCGAACCACGCGGGCCGGGCGTCTCGGTCTTCATGGCCTCGCAGATGTTGGTGTAGGTGAGCGCCCGCAGCGACGCCACCGACGCGCGCGCCCTGGCCAGCCGCCGCGCGATGTCGTCGTCCGCGATGGCAGGCCTGCGCCCGTCCGGGCCGACGTGGTCGCGCGCGTAATCGATGAGATCCTCGATGGTCTTGGCCAGCCGGACCTGGTTGGCGGTGAACGCGGTGCCACGCTCGAAGGACAGTGTCGCCATTGCGACCGACCACCCTTCGCCGACGTCGCCGACCACATTGGTCAGCGGGATGCGCACGTCGTCGTAGAACACTTCGCAGAACTCCGAGCCTCCCTCGATGGTCTCGATCGGGCGAACGTCGATGCCCGGCGTGCTCATGTCGCAGATCACCCAGGTGATGCCCTTGTGTTTAATGCCGGTGTTGTCGGTGCGGACCAGCAATTCCTGGTAGTCGGCGACGGTGGCGAAACTGGTCCACAGCTTCTGCCCCGACACCACCAGGTGCTCGCCGTCGATCACGGCCTTGGTGCGCAGCGCCGCCAGGTCCGATCCTGCGTCGGGCTCGGAGAACCCCTGACACCAGATCACCTCGCCGCGCAGGATCTTCGGCAGGTGAGAAAACTTCTGCTCGTCGGTGGCCCTGGTGATCAGCGTCGGTCCGGCGTGCGAGTTGCCGACGAAACACGCGTCGATGCCGGGGAACCCCCGCGCCGCGTACTCCTCGTACCAGATCAACTGCGGAAGCAAGGTCAGGCCCTTGCCGCCATACGCCTCTGGCCACGCAATGCCCGCCCAGCCACCTTCCCATTGGGTGCGCTGCCAGGCCAGGTCGTATTCGCGGATGCCTGCGTCGTCGCGGGGGCGCGGTTCGGTCGGCTTGTTCTCGTCGAGCCACGTGCGGACCTGGTCGCGGAACTCGAGCTGGTCAGCCGTGAAATCGAGGTCCATGATCCCCGATCTTAGGTGACACAATCGTCAGAAACAATGCGCTAGCCATGGTTGTGGTACCTCGCGGCGAGTTCTTCGGCGCCGCGGGCCAGCAGTGCCACGTCGGCTCCGACCAGCACGAAGCTCGCCCCGGCCTCGACATATCGGCGTGCTATCGCCTCGTTGAACGCGTTCACCCCGGCGCACGTTCCGCGCTCGACGATCGTCACCAGCGCATTCTCTATGGTGCCCACCACGTCTGGATGCTCTGGCTGACCGAGCTTGCCCATCGAGGCCGCAAGGTCAGCGGGTCCGATGAACACCGCGTCCACCCCGTCGACATCGGCGATCTCGCCAAGGTGTTCCAAGCCGACGACTGTCTCCACCTGAACGGTGAACGACACTGTCGCATCGGCGGTGACGAGATAGTCAGAAATGCGGTTCCAGCGAGAAGCTCTGGCCAGTGCGCTGCCGACGCCGCGAATGCCCCCTGGCGGATAGCGGGTGGCGGCAACCGCCGATGATGCCCCGTCCGCGCCGTCGATCATCGGGACGATGAGGTTCTGGACACCGACGTCGAGCAGTTGCTTGACGAACACCGGATCGGCGGACGGCGGGCGCACCAACACGTCGACGTCGGGATACCCGGCGAGCACCTGTAGTTGCTCGAGCGTGGTGCGCAGATCGTTCGGCGCGTGTTCCTGATCCAAGAGCACCCAGTCGATCCCGGAACCCGCGCAGATCTCGGTGACGTAACCGCTGCCCGAGGCCAGCCACATGCCGAACCGCGGCGCTCCGGCCCCAAGGCGCTCGGTCCACCGGTTCGTCACGACACGCGCCCGTCGAACGTCACCGACACGGTGCCCAGCGGCCCGTAGTCGGCAACGAAGGTGTCCCCCGGCTCGGCGAAGACCGGCTTGGTGAACGACCCGGACAGAACCACCTCGCCACACTCCAGCGAAACACCATGCGGAGCAAGTCGATTCGCCAACCACGCGACACCGTTGCCCGGGTGATTCAGCACGGCAGCGGCCACCCCGGACTCCTCGATGACCCCGTTTCGCAGCAGCAGCGCCGCCACCCAGCGCAGGTCGACGTCCAGCGGCCGCACCACCCGACCACCCAACACCAGGCCGGCATCCGCGGCGTTGTCGGCGATGGTGTCGACGATGGTGCGCAGATGACCGGTCTCGGGGTCCGACATCTGCACCCTGGCGTCGAGGATCTCGAGTGCGGGCGTGACGAACTCCGTCGCGCGCAGCACGTCGAACAACGTGACGCCCGGGCCAGTCAGCGGCTGACCCAGCACGAATGCCAGCTCGACCTCGACGCGCGGGCGGATGAAGCGCCCGAACGGCACCCGGCCGCCGTCCTCGACGAACATGTCGTCGAACAGCGCGCCGTAGTCGGGTTCGTCGATCGACACCGCCCGCTGCATCACCTTCGAGGTCAGACCGATCTTGCGGCCCTTGACAACTCGGCCGTCGGCGACCTTGAGCGCGACGAGCGCGCGCTGGACCGCGTAGGCGTCATCGATCGTCATGTCGGGGTAGTCCAGGGACAGCTGCCGGATCGGGGTACGCGTCTGCTCGGCCTCATACAGCCGACGCGCGATGTCGGCCAGCTCAGCGTCGGCGGGGCTGCTCATCGCAACAGGAACTCGACCGCTGCCGCGTTGAAGGCTTCGGGATCCTCGAAGTGCGGCCAGTGCCGCACCGACGCCATGTCGAACACCTCGGAGTTAGGGATCAGCTCCGCGATGGCCCGCGCGGTGTCCTGGTAGACGCCGTGGTCCTTGCCCGAGGCCACGATCATCACTGGCGCCGTGATGCTCCGCCACTTGTCGTCGGGAATCAGATTGCGGTGGCGGACCTTTTCGTCCTGCAGGATCAGCAATCGATCAATGGTGTTGCGGGTGTCGTCGCGCCGGTAGACCGCCTGGCGCAGGCCGATCAGATCGGGCAGCCGGTTGGTCTCGTCGGCGATCAGGTGGGCGAACACGGCATGCAACGACTCCCACGTCGGTTCGTTGACCGCCTTGGTGCGCTCCGCCCGGATGCGCGCCATGTTCGCGGCCGAGGCCTCCCGTCCTGCCGGCGACATGAGGATCACCTTGTCCACCCGGTCGGGGTGACCGACGGACATCGCCGACGCGACGAACGCGCCGAGCGACATGGCGACGAAGTTGGCCGACGTCATGCCGAAGTGGTCCATCAGCCCCAATACGTGTTCGACGTAGACTGCGATCTCGTAGTCGTAGTCCGGCTTGTCGGAGAATCCGTTGCCGACCATGTCGATGGCCACGCAGTGGAAGTGCTCGCTCAACGCGGCGAGGTTCGGAGCGAACGTCTCCCAGTGCCCGCCGGTGCCGTGCAGCAGGATGACGTTCGGTTTGTCCGGGCTTCCTGCCTCTTTGCTCCTCGCGTCCGCGCCTGCCTCTTTGCTCCTCGCGTCCGCACCAGCCTCGGCATAGCGCGTCCGCACGGTCGCACCGTTGACCGTGATGTCGACGAAGCCCTGCCGGAACTCCAGCTCCTTGAGGTACATCCAGATACTGCGGTAGTGGTCGGTGTTCACGACCGCTCCGACCGCCTCGGCGGCCGGTGCATGCGCTTGGCTCATCTCACCTTCTCAAATGTTCGCTTCTGACAGCACCGTCATCTATTGCTAGCGGCGCCATGCACGTCTCCTCATCGTCGCATAAACGATATGTTCCCATGTAGAGAAAGTCTCACACCACTCGATCACCATAGAAGACGCCTGCCCGAGCATTCCGCTTACCTCCATTGCTTCTGACACTCGTATGCGGTAGAACTGGGCGAGTGAACACTCCGGCAGAACGCCGCGTGCTCGCCGAGCTGGTCAACGAGTTCGCGGCCGTGCGGGTGTCGTTGGACGTCAGCGGCAACGGCCCTCGCCTGCTAGTCGAAGACCTCGACAACGGCGAGCAGGTGTTCCTGTGTCCACTGGAGTTGGCCAGCTTCACCCAGGCCACCGCCGAAGACCGCGAAGACTGGCTGCGGGTGGGCAACTACCGGGGCGAGCGTCGACCAAGGGAACAGCAATGAGCGCGCCCGACGTCGACCTGATCGGACTGGGTATGACCCCGATGTCGCTGCGGCCCGGCGCGACACCACTCGCACTGGCCGCCGAGGCAAGCGCCGCCGCGCTGACCGACGCAGGAATCGGGCGCGCCGACGTCGATGGGCTTCTGGTCGGCTCCTCGCAGGGGGTGCGACCCGATCGGCTGGGCGTCGGCTTCGCCCCCCAGGGCGGCTTCTCGGACCTACGCCTTCTGGAGCACGTCGAGATCAAGGGTGCGACGACCATCGCCATGATTCAGCGTGCGCGCCACGCAATCACCACCGGAGAGGCGACCACAGTGCTGTGCGTGTTCGCCGACGCGCCGCTGGTGGCGGGCCGGGGAGCTGGCTCGACCTACGCGCAGAGCGGCGGTAACGCCGGGGTGCGCGGGCTGGAGCGAGCCTCGGGGCTGCTCGGGTCGGTGCCGACCTACGCACTGATGGCCCAGCGGTGGCTGCACGTCACCGACACGAGCCCAGATGCGTTGCGCGCCGTGGCCACCACGGCACGGAACTGGGCGCGCGGCAATCCCGATGCCGTCAACCGCGAGCCGCTCGACGAGGACGGCTACGACGCCAGCCCGATGATCGCCGAGCCGCTCCGGCTGCTGGACTGTGCGCGACCGGTGAACGGGGCGGTGGCGGTGGTGCTCACCGGCTCGGCCTCCATCGGCAGCACCCGAATTCGGGTACGTGGCGCCGGCCGCGAGCATCCGGTGCGCCGCCGGCGCGCGGGAGCCGAATCGTGGTTCGGCGGCGGCGGTCGGGCGGTGGACGACGCACTCGGGCAGGCCGGCATGACGCGCGCGGATCTCGACGTCGCCGAGCTCTACGACCCCTTCTCGATCGTGACCCTGGCGCTGCTCGACGAATACCGGCTCACCGGCGGCGTGCCCTCGGGCACCTTCGTGCAGGACGGCCACACCGGTCCGGGCGGCGCGCTGCCCACCAACACCGGCGGCGGCCAACTGTCCGGTTTCTACCTGCAGGGCATGACGCCACTGGCCGAGGCCATGATTCAGCTGCGTGGAACCGGCGGGGAGCGTCAAGTTCCCGATGCCACCGTGGCCCTGGTCGGCGGTATCGGAGGCCGGCTGGACCACCACGCGGCGCTGGTACTGGAGCGTGCGGCGTGACCACCATGAACAAGCAAGCACTCGAGGACTGGCTGCTCGATCCGGCACTGGCGCCCCACCCAGAGCACGATCCATTGGCACCGCTGTACCGGGCGTCGAGCGGCAACGAGCTCGTGCTGCCATTCTGCGCGGCGTGCGCACAGCCGCTCGAACTCGACCAGGAAGTGTGCGACCACTGTGGCGGTACCGAACACGACTGGCGCACCGTCGAATTGCGCGGCACCGTGCACGCCGCGACGCTCATGCACCGCCGCGAACCCGGGTTGGTGCATGCTCGGGCCCCCTACCCCATCGTCGACGTCGAACTGCGGAGCGGACACCGCTTGGTGATGACGACCGCGCAGCCCGCGGACGTCGCACCAGCCATCGGTGCACACGTACGCATCGGCTTCCGCCGCCTCGGCGACGTCGCGATCCCAGCCATCGACACCACGGAGGACCAGTGACGACGCTCGAATCAGCGCCCATCCTCGACGAATTCGACGTCAACGACGTCATCCGGAGCGACCGCGTGCACGGGTCGGTCTACACCTCGGCCGACATCTTCCGCCGCGAAATGGACAGCATCTTCAAGACCGGCTGGGTCTACGTCGCGCACGAGAGTGAGGTCAGCGAACCGGGCGACTATCTGACCCGGGTGATCGGCCACGACCCCGTCGTCGTGGTGCGCGGCAAGGACGGCGTGGTTCGCGTCGTGCTCAACCGCTGCACGCACCGCGCCAACAAACTGTGCAACGCCGAGAAGGGCAACGCCAACTCGTTCCGATGCCCGTACCACGGCTGGACCTTCAATAACACCGGTGCGCTGCAAGGCATTCCGATGCGCGAGGGCTACGGCGAGACATTCAACGAGGTGCGCGCCGGACTGGGCCTGGCTCAGGCGCCTCGGGTGGACAGCTACGGCGGCTTCGTCTTCGCCTCACTGGCGGCCGACGGTATTTCACTGCGCGACCACCTCGGCAGGGCGACGGGGGCCATCGACCGGCTGCTGAACCTATCCCCCACGCGCGAAATCGACCTGCGGGCCAACTGGATGAAGCACCTGCACCACGCCAACTGGAAGATGGTGGTGGAGAACAACGTCGACGGCTACCACGCGCTCTTCACCCACGCCTCGGTGTACGATGCGATCAAGCCTGCGAAGGTGTCACACGTCCCGACCAAGGTCGACGTGCTGGTCCGCGACCTCGGCAACGGCCACTCGGAGATCGACTACACCGACGAATACCGCAAGCTCGACGAGGAATTCGTCTGGTATGGCCGTATCCCGCGGGTGAAGCTCGGCGGGTACGTCGAGGCGTTGGAGCAGGTGCACGGACCCGAACAGGCGCACGACGCGCTCGTGGTGGGTCCACCCCACACGTTGATCTGGCCCAACCTGTTCCTGGCCGAGATGAACGTCATGTTCGTCGAGCCACAGGCCCCCGACCGCACCATCGCCTACACCACCGCGGTGCTGATCCCGGGCCAGGATGCGTTGAACGAGCGCACGCTGCGCCGCTCCGAGGGGGCGATGGGTCCTGCCGGATTCCTCATCGCCGACGACGGCGAGATCGGCATGCGCAACCAGGCCGGGCTCGCCGCCGAGCTGCCGGAGTGGCTGATGCTCGCGCGCGGGATGGAAAGCGATGTCGACGACACCACCGGAATCATCAACCGGGACAAGAGCGCCGAGACTCCGCAGCGAGGCTTCTACGCGCAGTGGGCGGCCGTCGTCGGCGGAAAGGCGGAAGCATGACCGTCAACTCCGAACCCCGGACACGTCCCACATTGCGGGCGCTGCCGGACGCCGAGATCCTGTCGTTCCTCTTTCTGGAGGCGCGACTGGCCGACGAGGGCCGCTACTCGGAGTGGGAGGCACTATGGGCCGATGACGACGACAACGTCGAGTACCGCGTCCCCATGCACCCCGACGACGATCCGCGGACCACGCTGGCCTACGTCAACGACAACCGGCGGCGCATCAAGAGCCGGGTGGCCCAGCTCAACACCGGCAACCGGCATTCCCAGACGCCGCCGTCGGTGATGCGCCGGGTCGTCTCCAACAGCGAAGTGGTTGCAGAGGAGGGCGACACCATTACCGTCGAATCCAACTTCGCACTATTCGAATACCGGATCCGCCAACGCTTCTGGGCGGGCCGGGTCAGCCACACGATTCGCCGCTCCCCCCACGGACCGCAGCTGGTCCGCAAGACCGTGAACCTGATCGACGCAAGCGGCCCGGTCGAGACCCTGGCATTCCTGATATGAAGGCCTTCCTCGTCTAATGCTCATCGGAGACATCGCCACCAACAACGCGCGCCGATACCCGGACAAGCGTGCACTCGTCGACGCCGACCGCGTGCACACGTGGACCCAGGTCGACGAGCGGGCCCGCCGACTGGCCGGATACCTGGCTGGGAGGGGGCTGGCACCCGGCGACCGGGTGTTGGTGATCGCCCGCAATTGCATCGAATGGCCGGAGATCTCGTTCGGTCTGGCCAAGGCCGGGCTGATCGCCGTCCCGGTGAACATCCGGCTGGCGCCCG
Organism: Mycobacterium sp.; assembly: GCF_032162105.1. Classification (GTDB taxonomy): domain Bacteria; phylum Actinomycetota; class Actinomycetes; order Mycobacteriales; family Mycobacteriaceae; genus Mycobacterium. The sequence continues at coordinate 12,630 of NZ_JAVRPS010000156.1, forward strand.
ACGAGGTGGCCCACGTCCGTGACGACTGCGGCGCCCGCGCCGTGATCGTCCACGCCGACCACCTGGAGAAGTTCCTCGGCGAACTGACTGACCTGGCACTGGTGCTGACCATCGGACCGGAGTACGAATCCGCCTTGGCGGCAGCTGATCCTGGGCCGCCGCTCGACATCACACCCGACGACGTCGCGGTCATCCTGTACACCAGCGGCACCACGGGTCGCGCCAAAGGCGTGATGCACACCCACCGCGCCCTGCTCTATCAGGCGGCCGACACGAACCTGGTCACCGAGGCCAGCAGATCGGACGTCATGCTGGCGACCACCCCGTTCTTCACGGCAGGCGGAATGGTGCGCACGGTGTCGTGGCTCTACCTCGGACAGACCATGGTGATCCACCAGAGATTCGACCCGCAGGCGGTGATCGACGAGATCGAACGCAGCGCCATCACCTTTACCACGTTCATCCCGACGATGCTGCACCGTGCATTGGCAATCCTGGAAGACGGCCCGCCACGGGACATGTCGAGCCTGCGCCGGATCTCATACGGATCGGCACCCGTGCCACCGGGCCTGGCCCGCAAGGCCATGGACCTGCTCGGCTGCGACCTTCAGCAGCGCTACGGACTCACCGAATGCGGCGGGCAGGCCACCATTCTCACGCCGCAGGATCACCGCGACATCGTCGATGGCAGGACGTCGATCGCCACGTCGTGCGGCCAAGAGACGCCGATGTGTGCGATCCGCGTCATCAACCCCGACGGCAACGATGCTCCCACCGGGGACGTCGGCGAGATCGTCATCGTCAGCCCCGCCAATGCGGTTGGCTACTGGAACCTGCCCGACCAGACGACGGAGACGTTCCGTCCCGACGGGCTGCGCACCGGTGATCTGGGTTACCTCGACGCCGACGGCTATCTGCACATCACGGGACGCCGCACCGACCTCATCATCTCAGGAGGCTTCAACGTCTACCCCGCCGAGATCGAGCGGGTGATCGCGCAGCACGCAGGGGTTGACATGGTTGCGGTGGTCGGCGTGCCCGACTCGGAGTGGGGCGAGACACCGGTGGCGGTGGTCATCCCCAAGTCTCACGTTGACGACCAGGCCGCGCTGACCGATGAACTCGCCGCGTTGTGCCGCGCCGAGTTGGCCGGTTACAAGCAGCCGCGCCGGTTCGCGTTCTGGCGGGAATTCCCGCTCGGCCCCGCGGGCAAGATCCTCAAACGCGAGATAGCTAACCAGGTGAACCAGGTGAACGATGCGAATGAGAAGATGCCGGTATCGACCGGATCGACCGAGGAGCGCCCGTGACCGAGAAGACCGACCTAGCCACCATCGAGTTTTACGTGTCCGACCACATCGCCACGGTGGCACTGAACCGGCCCGAGCGGCTGAACAGCTTCACCGAGCAGATGGCCGCCGACCTCGCCACGGCCTGGGGCCGGGTGCGCGACGACGACGACATCAGGGTCGCGGTGCTGTGCGCGAACGGCGAGCGGGCGTTCTGCACCGGCATCGACGTCACTGAGGGCACCTGGTGGAAGCACCAGCCGATCTTCAACCAGGAGGACCCCGGCGCCTTCCTCGGTCCAAAGGGACACAAGGTGTGGAAGCCGGTGATCGCCGCTCTGCACGGCATCGTCGCGGGCGGCGCGATGTACTTCGTCAACGAGTGTGACTTCTCCATCTGCAGCGAGACCGCCACCTTCTTCGACCCGCACGCCAATGCGGGCATCGTCTCGGCGCTCGAGCCGATGGGCATGCTCGCGCTCGGCGTGCCCTATGGCGAGGTGATGCGCTGGGCGCTGCTCGGCAGCGAGGAACGGATGACCGCGCAGACTGCGCTGCGGGTCGGGATCGTCACCGAGGTCGTGCCCGACGACGAACTGCGTTCCCGAGCATTCGAGTTGGCCGCCGAGATCGCCACTCGCAGAACGCAAGGCATCCAGGGCACGGTGCGGGCGATGTGGGAGTCCCGCGACCTGCCGCCCACCACGGCAGCGCGCCATGGCATGTCGTATACCCACATCGGCAACGCCGGCGCCACCCCGGACTCGCTGAACAACAAGAAGCGACCGCGCACTCGATGAGGAGACCGCATGACTGACACTGCGACCGAGAAGCTGGTGGAGTTCGACCTGCTGATCGGCGGCGAAACGGCGGCCGCCGCGTCGGGGCTCACCTACGACAGCGTCGATCCGTTCACCGGCAGGCCATGGGCGCGCGTACCCGATGGAGCCGCCGCCGACGTCGACCGCGCGGTGGCCGCCGCCCGCGCCGCATTGAACGGTCCGTGGGGCGCGCTCACGGCGACCGCCCGCGGAAAGCTGCTGTGGCGGCTCGGCGAGGTCATCGCGCGTGAGGCCGAGAACCTGGCAGAGCTCGAGGTACGCGACGGCGGCAAGCTGGCGCGTGAGATGGTCGGCCAGATGCGGGCGCTGCCGGACTACTACTTCTACTACGGCGGGCTGGCGGACAAGCTGCAGGGCGACGTCGTACCGGTCGACAAGCCCAACTACTTCGTCTACACCCGCCACGAGCCGGTCGGCGTGGTCGGGGCGATCACGCCATGGAACTCGCCACTGCTGCTGCTGACGTGGAAGCTCGCCGCAGGCCTGGCCGCCGGTTGCACGTTCGTCGTCAAGCCCAGCGACCACACGCCCACGTCCACGCTGGCATTCGCAAAGCTGTTCACCGAGGCGGGTTTTCCGCCCGGGGTGATCAACGTCGTCACCGGCTGGGGGCCGGCCACCGGCGCTGCTCTTGCGTCACACCCTGGCGTCGACAAGATCGCATTCACCGGGTCGACGGCCACCGGCATTAACGTCGGCAAGGCTGCGATCGAGAACATGACCCGATTCTCGCTCGAGCTCGGCGGCAAGTCCGCGCAGGTGGTCTTCCCCGACGCCGACCTCGACGCCGCGGCCAACGGCGTCATCGCCGGGGTGTTCGCGGCGACCGGCCAAACCTGCCTGGCAGGGTCACGGCTGCTCGTCCACGAGAGCGTCGCCGACGCGCTGGTCGAGCGCATCGTTGCCCGCGCAGCCACCATCAAGCTCGGGGACCCGAAGGATCCAGCGACCGAGATGGGTCCGGTGTCCAATCAGCCGCAGTACGAGAAGGTGCTGTCGCACTTCGCCTCTGCCCGCGAACAGGGTGCGACGGTGGCCTACGGTGGCGAGCCGGCCAGCGAGCTCGGCGGCTTCTTCGTCAAGCCGACGGTGCTGACCGGCGTCAACCGCTCGATGCGGGCCGTCGCCGAGGAGGTCTTCGGACCCGTGCTCGCGGTGATGACCTTCGCCGACGAGGACGAGGCCATCGCCGCCGCCAACGACACCGAGTTCGGTTTGGCCGCAGGCGTGTGGACCAAGGACGTCCACCGTGCGCACCGGGTGGCTGCCAAGCTGCGGGCAGGAACGGTGTGGGTCAACGCCTATCGCGTTGTCGCACCCCATGTTCCGTTCGGCGGTATCGGCTACAGCGGCATCGGGAGGGAGAACGGCATCGACGCCGTGAAGGACTTCACCGAGACCAAGGCGGTGTGGGTGGAGCTCTCCGGAGCAACCCGCGACCCGTTCACGCTCGGTTAATCCAAAGGAGAGGAAATGACCACAGATCTTGCAGCCGCTGACAAGGTACTGGCCGGACTGCGCCCGTACCCGGTGGCGGTCACCACGATCGACGGCGGCGTCGCGAACGGCCTGATATCGCTGTCGGCCGGCGCGGCCAGCATCGTGCCAGAGCTGCCCCGCGCCAGCGTCAGCCTGACCAAGTTCAACAAGACGCACGACATGCTGGTCAACTCGGGCATCTTCGTCATGCACATGCTGTCCGCTGGTCCCGACGAGATCGACGCCTCGATGGACATCCTGATGACCCTCGGAGGCAGCTCGGGCCGCGACGGCGACAAGATCGCCAAGCTGCGCACGAAGCCGGGCATCACCGGGGCGCCGATCCTGCTCGACGCGCACAGCTACGTCGAGTGCCGGATCACCGGTTCGTTGGACAACGACGAGAACACCATCTTCGTCGGCGACGTGGTCGCCGCGGAGGTGTTCAGTTCCGAGCAACGGCTGCGAATCGGTGAGGCGTGGGGCAAGCTGCCGCACGACTGGATCGAGCAGTACGAGGCGAACCACGAGCCGCAGCTGCAAAGCGCACGGGACCTGCGGGCGGCCGCCGCAGCGCGGGTCTGACATGCCCGAAGACCCTTCTGGCGCCTGGGAGCTGCCGGAAGAACTGGTGATGCTGCGCGATACCGTACGGCGGTTCATGGATGCGCACGTGCATCCGGCCGAGGAGAAGCTGGACCACGACACGGTCGGGCTGCCTCGCGACCAACTCGTCGAGTTGCAGGCCAAGGCTAGGGAGCTCGGGCTGTGGGCGCTGCAGACGCCCGCGGAGTATGGAGGCGCCGGGCTCGGCGTACTCGGCCAGGTGGTGGTGGGCGAGGAAGCGGCGAAATGCCGGATGGGGGCCTTCTTTCCGGCTCTCGGCGCGTTCGGCGGCAACCCACCCAACATCATGTTCAAGGCGTCGCCCGAGCAGTTCGACAAGTACGCCAAGCCCATCGTCGACGGCACCATGTCGAAGGCTTACACCGCAATCACCGAGGCTTCCGGCGGGTCGGACCCGGCACGGGCAATCAAGCTGAAGGCCGTGCGGGACGGCGACGGCTTCGTGCTCAACGGGACGAAGATGTGGATCTCGCATGCTCCCGATGCCGACTGGGGTGTCATCTACGCCCGTACCGGCGAAGGCCGACAGGGTATTTCGGCCTTCATCCTGGAGAAGGACACGCCCGGCGTCACGTTCAGTCGCATCCCCGTGATGGCGTCCTTCGCTCCCTACGAGCTGCACTTCGACAACGTGCGGATACCGGCCGACCAGCTGGTCGGCGCAGAGGGACAGGGGTTTTCGCTGGCCAGTGAGTTCCTCGTCCACGGCCGCATCGTCTACGCCGCCGGACCGATCGGCATCGCGCAGAGCGCGCTGGACATGACCTGTCAGTGGGCAAGGGACCGAGACGTCTTCGGCGGCAAGCTGGCTGACAAGCAGGGCATCCAGTGGATGCTTGTGGACAGCGAGGTGGACCTGCGCGCCGCCCGGTTGTTGACGTACCAGGCGGCCTGGAACGCCGACCTTGGGCGCGACGTTCGGGTGGACGCGTCGGCGGCCAAGATGTTCGGCACGGAGGCCGCCTACCGGGTTCTGGACCGCTGCATCCAGATCCACGGAGCGCTGGGCATCTCCACCGAGCTGCCGCTGGAGCGATGGTTCCGCGACCTGCGGGTCAAGCGACTCGGCGAAGGTGCCACGGAAGTCCAGCGTGAGATCATCGCGCGATCGCTGGTGAGATAGGAGAACCTTGCGCTACAACCTGATGTTCCCGATGCGGGCCGTCAAGCACTGGAACCGTTGGTGCGAGGGCGCCGCCATCGGCGACGTCGCACGGCTGGTGGAAGAAGCCGGCTTCGACGCGTTCTCGATGTCCGAGCACCCGTACCCCGACAAGGAGTGGTTGGCCCACGGCGGCCACCACGCCTTCGATCCGTTCGTGTCGCTGAGCTTCGCCGCGGCCGCCACCACCCGGCTCCGGTTGATGACCTACATCCTGGTGTCGGGTTATCGCAGCCCCCATCTGACCGCGAAGGCAGCGGCGAGCTTCGACCTGCTGTCCGGCGGACGGTTCACGTTGGGCACCGGCGCCGGCTACCTGAAATCCGAATTCGACGCGCTGGGCGCCGATTTCGACCGCCGCGGTGCACTCCTCGATGAGGCAATCGCGGCATGGAAGGCAACCTGGGCGGGCGTCGACCACGACGGGCCGGAGTTCGGAGTGAGCGGTCACGTCGCACTGCCGCTGCCACTGACCACGGGCGGTCCCCCAATCTGGATCGGCGGCAACGGCGCGGCCGCGCAGCGCCGCGTCGTCGAAGTAGCCGACGGCTGGATGCCGATGGCCGCTTCGGGCGAGATGGCGGCGATCACGCGCGCCCGCCCACTCGAGGACGTCGACACGCTGGGCGACTGGATCGCGACGGTGAACAAGCGGCGCGCGGAGTCGGACCGCGGGCCTGCCGACGTCGCGTTCGTCCCCTTCGAAGCCGAGCTGCTCGCTAGCGGCGACTGCGCGGCATTCTGTGCAGCCGTGCAGCCGCGGCTGGACGCCTACGCCGAGGCGGGCGTCACGTGGATCACCATCGAGCCGGCCAGCAGGAGCTTCACCGACTTCCGAACCGACATCGATCTGCTGGCTTCCCAGCTGATCCACCGCTGAGGGTTGCCTTCCGTGCCTCTACCCGACCTCGTCCTCGTCCACGGTGGTGAGCACGCCGGCGACTGTTGGGATCTCGTCGTCGCCGAATTACGCCGTCAAGCACCGGAACTGCGCACGCTGGCGGTGGATCTTCCGGGCCACGGCCGCACGCCGGGAGACCTCGCGACCGCCACGATCGACGAATGGGTCGACTCCGTCGTCGCCGACATCGACCGCGCAGGTCTGGGTGACGTCGTGATCGTGGGTCATTCGATGGCCGGTGTGACGGTGCCCGGCGTCGTCGCCAAACTGGGATCCGCGCGGGTGCGCGAGATGATCCTCGCTGCGGCGTTCGTTCCCCGACAAGGACAGGCGATCGTGGACACGCTGGGCGGTCCGCTGGCGGTGTTCGCGCGATATGCCGCGCGAAGCGGTAGAGCCTTCAAGGTTCCTCGCCTGGCGGCGCGGTATGCGTTCTGCAATGGCATGACGAAGCAACAGCGCCAGCTGACCATGTCGAGGCTGTACGCCGAATCGGCAAGAATCCCTGGAGAACCGGTGGATCGTAGTGCGCTTCCCGACGACGTCCCGCGCACGTGGATACTAACCACCCGAGACCGGGCCCTGTCGAACAAGTCGCAGCACGCCAGCATCGCTGCGCTCGGCGGGGTCAACGACGTGATCCCCATCGATGCCTGCCACGACGTGATGTTCAGCCACCCCGAACGCTTGGCAGAGATCCTCGCCGAGCGATGTCGGCTACGAAGGTGAGGGAGACGTGACCGAGACCTGCTTCTTCGTCACCCACGGCGAAGGTTATCTGCCAACCCCTGTGGCGAGAGGACCATGGGGTCCGTCCCTCAGCGGCAACTACATCGGAGGACTGCTCGGACGAACGGTCGAGCAGGAGGTCGATGACGGCGAGCTGCAACCCGCCCGGCTGACGGTCGACCTGCTCAGGCCAGTGGCACTTCAACCCCTTCAGGTGCATTCGACGGTCGTGCGTGACGGCCGCCGACTCCGACTCGTCGACGCGGTCATGATTCAGAACGACGTCATGGTGGCACGGGCCAGCGCGTTGTTCCTGCGCCGCAGCGAGCACGCCGTGGACACGGTGTGGACGTCGCCCGTGACGATGCCTGCGGTACCGGCTGAACCCGACGTGTTTCCTGATGAGCTCCCGATGTTGCTGCACTCGTACGGTCGCGACCCGGTCATCGGCAGTCCGGGTGTCGGTCTCACCGAGTGGCGACACGACGGGCAGAAGTTCGCGTGGGTGCGGGAGACGAAACTCCTCGTCGACGACGAGCCGCTGTCACCCTTTACCCGCGCCGTCATGGCCGGAGACGTCACCAGTTCGTTGACCCATTGGGGCACCGCGGGTCTGCAGTTCATCAACGCCGACTACACGATCGCGCTCAGTCGCCTGCCGGACGGCATCTACATCGGCTTGGCGTCGATGACGCACTACGACCATGCGGGGATCGCCACCGGCGTGGCGACGCTGTTCGACGAGAAGGGACCCATCGGTAGCGGTATGGCAACGGCGGTGGCTAATCCCGGATTCTCGCCGCCAGCGTCGATGGTGTCGCGCTGATTCACGACCTGGCGGTCGGACCGCGGTCCGCGAGCTCCCAAACCCAATATGCTAAGTGGGTGCAGCAACCGACGGCGAAGGTGCCCGGCCGCTCAAGGAGTACTACGAGATTTTCGAGGGCCGGCTGACTCAGGCCGAGATCGGCAGGTACTACGACGAGTGCCGTCGTTTCGCCCTGCTGTTCGGCATCGACGAGGCCCGCCTGCCTGCCGAATGGTCGTCCTTCGTGGCGTACTTCGACCGCGTCGTCGGTTCACAGGTGATGGAGGTGAGCCCCGAATACCTTCAGAGGTCGACGGTCCTGAGCGGCAACATCACGGGACCTTTGAAGGATCGGCTGGCCATCGGATGGGTCCTCAGCCTGAACGCCTACCGTCTTCCGTCTCACGTACGCGAGCAGTACCCAAACTTGCCAACCGGCCGCCGTCACCGGGCCCTGGCCGCAGTAACGTTCGGAATCCTTCGGCTCGTCTGGCCCCGACTGCCACGTGATCTGCGAGAGTCTCCCCGCTGCCGCGCGGCGTGGCGACGCGTCGGCGCGGACGGCTCTCCTTCGCGGCTCGGCACCTGGGTCGCCACCAAGTTCTCGCCGCCATACAGCTGCAGCTACCGGGACGCAGGGGTGAGCAGCCACGGGAATCCGACCCGTTCGGTTCTCGCAGACCCCGATCACACCGCCACCATGTGAAGCTGCTGTTTGCCGGGTCGTCGAACCAGTCGTGGGGCGAAGTCCCGTCGTCGCTCCCGTCTTCGGTGACTGCCGGCCGGCGAGCTGAGGCAGGAGAAGCTAGCCAGCTCTGGCAGCGGGGTGGGCAGTTCCCGCGCCGGGGCGCTGCGGTTCGGCGTCGGAGGGTGACAACGATGCCGATGTGCGCGATCGGATCTCACTGCTCGCGAAGGCGACCACGGCGAACGCCATCGCGATCGCATACGCACCAGCCACGTAGCCCAGCCAATGCGGCGCGTTCGAGTGCAGGCAGACCCAGACCGGCCACGCACAGGTCGCGTGCGTCGCGCCGAACGCGGTGGCCGACACCGGCAGCAAACCGAGACGCCGCCATCCGGTGAGCCGGGGCTCCAGGACGATGAGCAGCCAGACCCCGACGGCGCCGGCTGCGCCGTTGACAAATGCCCACCAGACTGGAAAGCCCAGCATATTGAATGGTGAGAAGTCGTAGTAGACACCGACTTTGAGTATCGGCGCGCCCAAATACTCGACAAACAAGTCCATCGCGAAAATGGTCGCGAAGACATTCCCCAGACTTGTTCCGTTCAAGACGAATCTAGAACCCACGTAGACGCTGCCGCCCCAGAACAGCGCATATCCCAGCACGAGGAATGCTGGCTGCGGAACACCCATCCCGGTATAGACGACCCACGGATTGTCGGTGGCGTACCAGACTTTGCCCATGGTGTCGACGACCGGTTCTAACCCGACCGACAGCAGGCCGCTGCCAAGCATGACCAGCGGCAACACATCTCGACGATGGATGGCGTAGGTGAGACACCAGGCCGCGACCAGAACGAAGCCGATCCCGACGACGAGGGTGAACACCCAAGCCGCGCCCGAGGCGTGCAGGTCCTCTGGACGTGGACCCAGTGCTGCCAGAGTTTCCACGTTAGGCACCATTGGTTAGCCCTCTTCCCTCGTCAACACTCGACACCATCGTCGCAATATCACGCACGCTCACCAACCATGTCGTGGTGGCGGGTCAGGGCGACCTTGCCGTCACGGCGGCTCCGCCATGAGAGACATCGCACGATGGAGAGCGCATGCGAGTACGCATACTATCGGATGCCTAACTCAGCTAGCACCATTTGCACAGATCACTGATATTGCGGGTGCGCGCATCGCGCCTTTCAGTGGCATGCACGGCTGCATCATGCATCGAGATCGTCGATGGCGGTAAGAATCCGCCGCAGCATCTCGGTGGTCATGGATTTGGGCTGCACCGCGGGCAGGAACCGCGGTGGGCAATTGGTTGGCGTCCACATCACCAGTGCGCCAAGCGTCGGTAGAGGTCCCAGGTGGTGGGGAAATCGAGGACTGCGCCGCAAGCTTCGGCTAGCCGCTGCAGGTACAGCGCGATCAGTTCGCGCTCCCAACTGCGTCGCCGCTCGACGGTCAGCGTGGAAGCCAAGGCATAGGCCAGGTCGCGCGACCAGTGCCCCACTGAGATGCACTGCCAGTCACACAGTCCCATCGCACCGCCTCCCATGAAGTACCAGTTGCCGAGGTGCACGTCACCGTGAATCAGCGTGGGTGGCAGGTAGTTCGGTCGAAAAGTGAGCACCCTTCGATTGGAGAGTGATCACTGGGGATAGGACACAAGCCAACAGGCCGCCGGCCAGTCACCGACGGCAGTGCGGCTGTCGAGCTGTGCAGCCTCGCTAGTTCGCCGCAGTGCTGCGGTCCGACGAACGTAACCGCCGCTGACCCAATGGCACGCAGCGTCGTGGCTCAAAGCGCGATGTACAGTCCGATCACGAGACTGGCGGTGATGAGAATCCAGGCGTGAATGAGTGCGCCGAGCCATCGAGGGGCATGCCGGATGTCCATGAAGTACGAGGTGATCAGCCAGACCTTGGCGAAGGCGACGACGAGAACAAGCGCCATCGCGGTCCGCGACACACCTAGCAGGTGGTCGATTCCCAAGAGGTACGACCCGAGTGTGAGTGCAATCAGCGCACCGCCGACGTACCGCGCAGTCGATTGCAATGCGCGCGCATGCTGAGAAATGTTGTTGACCATGTCAATTCACCAAATAGAACAGAGGGAAGAGGACCAGCCAGAGCAGATCGACCAGGTGCCAGTAACACGTCGCCGAGACGAGCCAAGCTTCGTCCCTCAGTCCCGGCAGACCGGATGCGACACGCCGGCGGATGAGCACCAGCACGGTTGCGCCGACCACCACGTGGAGTAAGTGCGCCCCGGTGATGGCGAAGAACAGCATCCAGAATACGTTGCTGTGGAACGACATCCCGTGATGGATCACCAAGCCGTACTCGACCACCTTGACCGTGACGAAAACCGCGCCGCAGGCCACGGCTGCAACCAAGAATTGCGATGCACGGCGGCATTGGGCTCGTGAAGCGGACGCGAGGACAAGCATCACCAGGACTGACCCGCCGATCAATACGACGGTATTGGTCAAGCCAAGCGGTTGGCTCAGGAGCCGTTGCGACGTCGCGAACAGTTCGGGGTCCTGACCTCGATTCCAAACGATGACGACGAACAAAAATGCGAAGACGACCATTTCGCAGACGATGAGCACCCACACGCCTGATTCACCCGGGATGTGTTCAGCGCGCTCGTTCTCGCGCCCCGCTAGTGCCCGCGCTGTGGTCGTCATCGCGTTCCCGACACGGCGGGCATGGCGCTTGGGCTCGACTGGTCGTGGTCGGCAGCCACGGTCTGCAGCTGCGTTCGGTCACGACGGTAGGCAAGGTGCAGCTGGGTGAGAATCATGGCGAACCACGCGAAGTACACAGTGCCCGCGAGGTAGAAGCCCATCACACCAGTCCACGAGAACGGCCCGGTCAAGACGAACGGGATGAGTGAGCCCATTAGTGATCCGAACGCCATGAATATGCAGTACCAGCCCACCCAACGGGGGAACACCGGCGTGATGGATTTGTCGCTGAAGATGCCCACGGCAACCATCACCGCCATCAGCGCACCCGGTTGCCACAGACCCGCCCATGCCATCCAAGTCACGTGGTTGAGCAACTGATACGTCGAGTCGGGCATGTCCGGTCGGTGCAGCGCAACCAGCAGAAATGAACCGAATGTCATCATCAAGGTGGCATTCGCGATCGCAGCTCCCAACTGCGCGAACGCGACGGCCGGTCCGACGCCCTGCACTCGGCGAAGCCGATCGGCGATCGCCGCTCCAAACGGGATCATCATCGTGCCTCCGATGATCAGACAAAGGACGGCGGTTCTTTTCAGATCGATCTGCTCGTGGTAGAACGCCGCCGTAGTAGCCGCGTCGTACGGGCCCGGCGGGGGGATGAAGAACGGGATCAAGCCTGCCCCCATAAAGGCCAGGACACCCCATCCCGAGTAGATGCCGAGCCTGGTTGCGGTCAGCGAAGGTGTTGTCGCGTCGGGCATCGATATCGCCTCCATTGGTTGCCGATTGACACGGACTCCGCAGCGCCGTCGTTGTGCTTGAAACCGCCATCTTGATCGTTCGTCGGGCCGATTGCGGTGGTCGTGTCGCGTAGTCACACCTGCCTGCAGCTCCCAGTGTGTCAGATCCCACTCGACGTTCGTGCATTTTTGCGTATCTGTCACAACGTTTCGCTGCGCATATTGCCAATGCGTCGAGGTCGCCGTACTGTCGGAGAACGATGATTCTCCCTCTGCCAGTAGAAGTTCTCACCGGGGGTCGCCGGGCCGAACTGGTGGATGCGCGTCGCGCGATCGACCGTCGACGTGCTCTTGAAGCCGGTCGTGAACTCTTCGCTCTGCGCGGCTTCGACGGTGCGGCGATGGGGGAGATAGCCCGCCGGGCGGACTTGAGTCTAAAGGCCTTGTATGCGGCGTTTACGAGCAAGAATGACTTGTTCGAAGCGGTGATCGCCGACGGCTACGAGCAGCTTTTGTTGCCGTTGTTCGAGGTCGACCGCTCGGAACTGAAGCCCCCGCAGCGGGTGCTCGCGCTGCTCGACGATCTCCTCGCGGTGATGGACGCCAACCGAGCATTCATGGTGCTGTATGCACGCGGAAGTGCGGGCGTGCCCGACAAGCTGCGGGCCGCGGGGCGCGATCCCTATGTGCCGTATGTGACTGCCTTCAGTGACCATCTTGGCGAACTGATCACCCACGCCCAACCGGACTTCGGTGCGCTGGCGGTACGAGAACTCGCGGTGGCGGCAACCGCGGCGTTGGTGGCGCTGGCGGCAGATGCAATCGGTGCGGAACCTCCGCGACCGGCAGCAGATGTTGCGAACACGCTTCACCAACTCCTTGGTCCCGCGCTCGGCATCGATCACCTGGTAACGACAACAGAGGAGTAGGCAACATGGCAGACACCTGGCCCGAAAAGATTTGGCTCATGGGCTCTTTGAAGCCCATGCGCTTCGAGGCGAACGTCGACGACTGCATCGTCACCGAAGGTGAAGTTCCCACGACCCTCAACGGCGGCTTCTACCGTGTCG
>NZ_JAVRPS010000157.1:0-10741 GCF_032162105.1 Mycobacterium sp.
TTCCTTGCCACGGCGCGCGTCCTTGACGGCCTTTTGATGCTTGGTGGTGGCCCACTTTGAATGGCCGCTCATGCAGGTGCTACTCGCTTTCCTCCGACTACAAGGTCAACCATCGAGTCTACGTGGAGGTTCACGGCGAACGGCACCGCATCGGGGGCTACTCGACCGGCCCGATGTCTCCCTCGATGTAGTGCTGCAGGTTCGGTGCGACGGCCGCGACGATCTCGTCCTCGCTCATCGACGCGACCGGTTCGATCTTCCAGACGAAGCGCATCATCGCCAGGCCAATGATCTGCGACGAGATCAGGCCGCTGCGCGCCAGGCGATCGTGATCGTCGACGCCGAGCTGAGCGAGTCCCATCAGGCTTCCCTCGACGATTGCACGCAGTTTCTCGCGCGTCGAGGGCTCGTGCGCCGCGGTCAGGATGACCGACCGCAAAACGGGACCGATCTCCTCGTCGGTCCAGGCACCAAGCATCAGCCGCAACAACGCGGTGCCCAGCTCGGGGACCGGCGTCGTCCACGTCTTCGCCACGCTCTCCAGCCACCTGAGCGGGGGCGTCGTCGCGGCGTCGAGCAGCGCCTCCTTCGACGCGAAGTAGTGGTAGACGAGGGCGGGATCGACCTCGGCCGTCCTGGCGATCGCGCGAATCGTCGTACCGGCCCAGCCGTTTTCGGCGAATTCCTCACGCGCGGCAGCCAGGATGCGCGCCGAGAGGACGCCCCGTTCGTCGCGCGGCCCTGGGGTGGATGACCGCTTCACCATGAATTGACTCCTACGAAGATCACCTCTTGCGCCGACGGTAATTTCAACATACCGTGAGACTTGTCTCAACACAACGTGAAAATGAGGAGCCGCGCATGAGCAGCATCCCGACTACCCCCGAAGCCGTCGTCGTCGGCGCCGGACCGGTCGGCCTCGTCGCCGCTTGCGAACTGGCGCACCGCGGCATTCGCGTTCGCGTCATCGACAAGCTGGCCGAGCCCACCACCGAGTCCCGCGCCATCGCGATCCACTCGCGCAGCCTCGACATGTTCGATCGCATGGGCATCATCGACCGCCTCGTCGCCACCGGCGTGAAGTCGACGGGGATGAAGATGTACAGCAACGGCGAGGAACTCTTCCACGTCGAGTTCGACGGCGTGGATAGCGCCTTCCCGTTTTCACTGCTCACCCCCCAGACCGAAACCGAGCGAGTACTGCTCGAGCGGCTGACGTCACTCGGCGTCGTCGTCGATCGAGGCGCGGAGCTCACCGACCTGACGCAGGACGACGATGGTGTGCGTCTGACCGTGCGCCATTCCGACGGCACTGCCGAAACGGTGGCGACTCCATGGGTGATCGGCGCGGACGGCAGCCACAGCGCGGTGCGCCACCTGGTCGGCACGAAGTTGAAGGGCTCGTTCAAGGGTGAGCGCTTCATTCTGGGTGACTGCGACGCCGACACCGACCTCGACCACGAGTCGATGTACACCATGTTCGCGCCAGAGGGCCCCGTGCTGGTGATGCCGATGCGCCACGGCCGCGCCAGGATCATGGCCGAGATCCACGACGCGCCCGGGACCGCGCTCAATCTTCAACCCACCCAGGACGATCTGCAACGCATCCTCGACGACCGGGTCGGCGGGATCACCATCACCAGAAGCCACTGGCTGACCTGCTTCGAGATCCATCACGGCCAGGTGCCTGCCTACCGCCACGGCCGGGTATTCCTAGCCGGCGACGCTGCTCACATTCACAGCCCGGCGGGCGGGCAGGGCATGAACACCGGCATGCAGGACGCGTTCAACCTGGTCTGGAAGCTCGTTGCGACGATCCGGGGCGACGGTGGCCAGGCCCTGCTCGACAGCTATCACGTGGAGCGCTACCCGGTCGCCGAGCGGGTGATCGGCTTCTCCAACACGCTGACGAAGGCGGCGACGTTGCGCGGCGGCGCCCGCGTGGTGCGCAACGCGATCATGAAGGTCGTGGGCAACATCCCGGCCGTCGGCGACAAACTCGCCACCATCGTCGAGGAGATCGGCATCGGCTACCAGGGCAGTCCAGCGGTGCTCGACAGGCGGCCGCGGCATGCGGACGTCGTCGCCGGCCAGCATCTCCCCCATCCCGCCGACCCCGGACTGCAGAAGCAACTCGGCCGGGTCTGCTCGGCCGAGCACGCGGGTCACACGGTGCTCACCGTCGCGGCGCCGGACGGCCAGGCACCCGCCGCGGGACCGGCCGGACAGGTGCAGGTCCTCATCAAGTCCGACGACACCCCGGTCGGTGGATACGACGCCGTCATCGTCGATCCGGACGGTCTCGTCGCCAAGCGGTACGGATTGCGGTCCGGTGGTCGCGTCGTGGTGCGGCCCGACGGTTACATCGGTGCTGTGACCGCACTGGACGACCCGGCCGGTGTCGCCGACTACTTCGCCCTGATTGCGCGCTAATTAGCGATCTCGGCGCGCTAACGTTCACTCACCGAGTGTTTCCGCGCCGAAATCGCTACAGGGAGGCGACGAACAACCGGTGCACCCGGCGGTCGCCGGTCATCTCGGGATGAAACGACGTCGCCAACATCGGACCCTGCCGCACCGCGACGGGATGCCCCGCCGCCTCGGCGAGGATCTCGACGTCCGGGCCCACTCGCTCGACCCATGGCGCACGGATGAAGACCGCATGCACGGGTCCGTCCAGCCCCTGGAAGTGAATGTCGCCTTCGAACGAGTCGACCTGTCGCCCGAAGGCGTTGCGGCGCACGGTCATATCGATCGCGCCCAGCGGCACGGCCTCCCGCCCCGCCACGCCGGCGTCGGTGATCGAGGTGGCCAGCAGGATCATGCCCGCGCACGAGCCATAGGCCGGCATGCCACCGGCCAGCCGCGCCCGCAACGGCTCGAACAAGCCGAATTCACGCAGCAGGTGACTCATCGTCGTCGACTCCCCGCCGGGAATCACCAGCGCGTCGACGGCATCCAATTCGGTCCTGCGGCGCACCGTCACCGCCTCGGCGCCCGCCTCGGTGAGGGCGGCCAGATGTTCTCGGGTATCACCTTGCAGCGCAAGGACTCCGACGCGGGGCGCGCTCACCCGCGGTTGGGCGTGAAGTCACGCTGGAAGCGCGTCAGCCCCTCCTGCATCACCGCCGCGACCATCTCGCCGTACTGGTTGAACAGCTTGCCCTGGGTCAGCGCACGCCCACCACACGCCGACGGCGAGGACTGGTCGTACAGCAGCCACTCGTCGGCGCGGAATGGCCGCATGAACCACATCGCGTGATCCAGCGACGCGATCATCAGATGCTGGCGCTCGTCGGGGTGATTGACCTGCGCCGAACCCAGCAGCGTCAGGTCGCTGAGGTAGGCCAGCGCGCAGATGTGCAGCACCGAGTCGTCGGGCAGCGGATCGGTGTGGCGGAACCACACCTGCTGCTGCGAAGCCTTGCCGGGCAACAGAGTCACCTGGTCACGCGGCACGATGCGCACGTCCCACTCCGCGAACTGGGCGAACCCGGCATCGTCGAACACCCCACCCGACCGGAAGCCGGGCAGATCGTCCGGCGGCGGCGCGGCAGGCATGGGGTCTTGGTGCTCGATGCCGCTCTGGTCGGTCTGAAACGATGCCGACATGCTGAAGATCGTCTCGCCGTGCTGCACGGCGTTCACCCGTCGGGTCGCGAACGAGCCGCCGTCGCGGAGCCGCTCGACCAGATAGACCGTGGGCGCCCTGGCGTCGCCGGGCCGCAGGAAGTAGCCGTGCAGCGAGTGCACCTGGTAGCGCGGATCGACCGTGCGCACCGCCGACACCAGTGACTGGCCGGCGACGTGACCGCCGAAAGTGCGCTGCAGGAAGCCCGATTCGGGGCTGAACACGCCACCGCGATAGATGTTGATCTCGAGCTGCTCGAGATCGAGGATCTTTTCGATCGACATGCGGTTACTGTGCCATCTGCGCTTCGCGCGAGCGGCGCACCCCTACCAGCCGCGTTCGGCGAGCCGATGCGGGGCCGCGATGTCCTCCACGTTGATGCCGACCATGGCCTCCCCCAGCCCGCGCGACACCTTGGCCAGCACGTCGGGGTCGTCGTAGAAGGTGGTGGCCTTGACGATGGCGGCGGCCCGCGCCGCCGGGTCACCGGACTTGAAGATGCCCGAACCGACGAACACGCCCTCGGCTCCGAGTTGCATCATCATCGCCGCGTCGGCAGGTGTGGCGATGCCGCCGGCGGTGAACATCGTCACCGGCAGCTTGCCCGCCCGCGCGACCTCGACGACCAGGTCGTAGGGTGCCTGCAGTTCCTTTGCAGCGACGAACAATTCGTCGTCCTTCAGCGAGCCGATCCGGCGGATCTCGCCGCCGATGGACCTCATGTGCGTGGTCGCGTTCGACACGTCACCGGTGCCCGCCTCGCCCTTGGAGCGGATCATCGCCGCCCCCTCGGCGATGCGGCGAAGCGCCTCGCCGAGATTGGTCGCACCGCATACGAACGGCACGGTGAACTTCCACTTGTCGATGTGGTTGGCGTAGTCGGCCGGAGTGAGCACTTCGGACTCGTCGACGTAGTCGACCCCGAGGCTCTGCAGGATCTGCGCCTCGACGAAGTGACCGATGCGGGCCTTGGCCATCACGGGGATGGTGACCGCGGAGATGATGCCCTCGATCATGTCGGGGTCACTCATCCGCGACACACCACCCTGCGCGCGAATGTCGGCGGGCACGCGCTCGAGCGCCATGACGGCGACGGCGCCTGCGGCCTCGGCGATGCGGGCCTGCTCGGGCGTGACGACGTCCATGATGACGCCACCCTTGAGCATCTCGGCCATGCCGCGCTTCACGCGGACGGTGCCTGTCTGCGAGATGTCGGCAGCGCCGATTCCCCGGTCGCTGCGCTCCTGCCCTCCGGATTCCACGGCTATCTCCTCCAAATCAGTACTGAACCAGTCTAATGGCGTGGCCAAATCGATTAGATCCGCAGCTCACCGAATCGATTGCAACTCTCGCGTCGGCCCGCCCGCGGCCATCAGGCTGGCCTCTTCGAGCAGTTCGGCCAACTGCAGGGGGTAGACCGTTTCACCACGGGCCGCCAGCTCAACGATACTGGCCTGGTCACACCATCGGTGCCCGTGGATGGCGCGGCGTTCCAAGTCGGTGTGGCCGCTGGTCGACGGCTCGAACCGCGACGTGCGGTAGACGAAGAACATCTCCTCGCTGCGGATCACCGAGCCGTTGAATTCGAACACCGCCTCTCGCCGCCACACCGGACCGATCAGGTCGGCGGGGCTGACGCGCAGCCCGGTCTCCTCGGCGATCTCGCGTACCGCGGCGTCGGGGAGCGCCTCCCCCGGTTCCACGGCGCCGCCCACCGTGAACCACCAGCGTGGCGCGACGCCTGCCTCGCTGGCCGGATCGGAACCACAGAACAGCAGCACGCAGCCCAGTTCGTCGAGCAGCACGACACGGGCCGACGTGCGCGGGTTCACCGGCCCGACGGAGCGCCGGGAGGATCGCTCGGCAATCTCGAAATAGGTTGGCAACGCCGCGGTTCCACCGAGGTGAAGCCATCGCACCAGCGGCCGCTCACGCAGCGAAAGGGTGTCGCGGACGGCGTCGTTGTGGAACCGTCGGGCCAGCATCACGCGCGCCTCGGCATCGGCCATCTCGGCCACCAACGCCACCGGCAACGACGCGGGATCCACCAGTGCGAGCGCCCCGGACAGTTCGTTCTCGGCGGCCTCCCGCCCGGACCGCGGCGCCCGCTCGGCGGCGTCGGCCAGCGCGGCCAACCGCTGGCCTGCGGCGGCCCCGCCGTAGGCGTCGGTCGCCACTGCCCTGGCCACCACGGCGCGCCGCGCCAGCAGGCCGTCGAGCGCCAGCCACGACAGGTCGTACCGGACGTGCAGACGGTCCAGCCGGTTCGCGGTCTGAAAGGCCCAGACGCCGCCGACGAGCAGCACCATGGCCAGGAGGCCGAGCACGATCACCGCGAGCCAGGTCATCAACTAGCACCCCGAGTCGCTTCGCTCTCCCCCGCAACCGGGGGGACCCCCAGCGCCCTCACGACGCCACCTGGACCTTCGCCCCTGCGCCAGCCACCGTCTCGTAGACGCGAAGGATCTGTCGGGCCACCACCGACCAGTCATAACGGCGCACGGCCTTGGCCGCGGCCTCGACGTAGCGCTCGCGGACCACGTCGTTCGACAGCATCTCGATCAACGCCGAGGCGAGCGCCGCCGAATCGTCGACGGGCACCAATCTGCCGGCGGCACCGTCCTCGAGCACCCGGCGGAACGCATCGAGGTCGCTGGCCACCACCGCGGTGCCTGCGGCCATGGCCTCGACCAGCACGATGCCGAAGCTCTCGCCGCCGGTGTTCGGGGCGCAGTACACGTCGGCGCTGCGCATCGCCGACGCCTTCTCGGCGTCGTCGACCAGCCCGAGGAAGCGCAGATGCCCGGCGAGTGCACCGGCCTCCTCCGTCAGCTCCTCCTCGTCGCCGCGCCCGACCACGAGCACCTCGACGTCGGGAAGGGCCTCGACCAATGCGGGCAGCGCGCCGAGCAGGACGGACATCCCCTTGCGCGGTTCGTCGAAGCGGCCGAGGAACAGCACGGTCCTGCCGGGCCGCGGGTAGCCGTCGAGCTTCGGCGCCGTCGCGAACGAGGCCACGTCCACGCCGTTGGGGATCTCGACGGCGTCGGAGCCCAGCGCCTCCATCTGCCAGCGCCTGGCCAGGTCGGACACCGCGATGCGACCGACGATCTTCTCGTGCCAGGGACGCAGGATGCCCTGAAAGACGCTGAGCGTCAACGACTTCGTGGTCGACGTGTGGAACGTCGCGACGATCGGTCCCTCGGCGATCATCAACGCCAGCATCGACAGGCTCGGCGCGTTGGGCTCGTGCAGGTGTAGCACGTCGAAGTCGCCGTCGACCAGCCACTTCTTCACCTTGCGGTGGGTGGCCGGGCCGAATCGCAGCCGCGCGACCGACCCGTTGTACGGAATCGGGACGGCCTTGCCGCCGGAGACGACGTAGTCCGGCAGCGAGGTGTCGGGCGACGTCGGGGCGAGCACGCTGACCTCGTGTCCGTAGCCCCGCATCACCTCGGCAAGCTGCAGCACGTGCGCCTGGACGCCGCCGGGTACGTCGAATGAGTACGGGCAGACCATCCCGATGCGCATCAGGACGCCCCGCCGGAATCATTCCCCGAGTCGCTTCGCTCTCCCCCGCAAGCGGGGGGACCCCCAGCGCCGGCGTTCCCCGCCAGCCGTGCCCGGCGTTCGTCGGACAGGTCGGCGATCCACTGCGGCTGCAGCATGTGCCAGTCGGCGGGATGGGCGGCGATGTTGGCGGCGAACCGATCGGCCAGCGCCTGCGTGATCACGTCGACGTCACCCGACGAGGTGTCCAGCGGCGGATGGATGGTGGTCACCGTCACGTCGGGCTCAAACCACGGATGCGCAGGAAGCAACGCGGCACCGGTCGCCAGCGCCAGCTTGGCGGGCCCCGCGGGTAGTCGGGTGGGCTCGCCGAAGAAATCGACCTGCACTCCCGACCGGGTCAGGTCGCGATCGGACATCAGGCAGACCAGGCCGTTGTTGCGGAGCCGGTCGGCCAGGATCTCGAACGGCGGCCGCGCCCCTCCGGTCAGCGGCAGCACCTCGAAACCCAGGCTCTCGCGGTAGTCGATGAACCGGTTGTACAACGATTCGGGCTTGAGCCGCTCGGCGACGGTGGCGAACGCGCCGTAGGTGTTGGTCAGCCACACCCCTGACATGTCCCAGTTACCACTGTGCGGAAGGGCCAGCACCGCACCCCGGCCCGCTTCCAGCGCGGCGGCGACGTTCTCGCTGCCCTGTACGGCCTCGTTCAGTCGGCGGGCCAGCACCTGGTGATCCATCGAGGGCAACCGGAATGCCTCCCGCCAGTATCGGGCGTAGGAGGCAAGCGAAGCACGAATCAGGCTGCCCGGCACCTCGGCGGGCGGCACCCCGATCACCCTGGCCAGGTTCTTGCGCAGTTGGTCCGGTCCGCCGCCGCGGGACGCGTACCACGCACCGGCCTCGAACGCGTTGCGTGCGGCGTACTCCGGCATGGCGCGCACCACCCGCCAGCCCGCACCATAGCCCAGATCGGCCAATTGACCGGACAGCGGAATCTTCAACCCGTGCACGCTCGACAGACCCGCCGACGGCGTGCTCACGCCTCGCTCGCTTCGTCTGTCGAATCGGCGGGCGGCTGGGCCGAATCGGCAGGCGGCTGGGCCGAATCGGCAGGCGGCCGGGGCGCCGCCGAGGTCTCCAAGGGCTCCATCGCACCCGGCGACGTGCGCACGGCGTGCACTCGCTGACCCAGCGTCACCAGGCTGGTCACGGCCAGCACCCACATCGCGACGTGCACCAACCACGGCACGTGCAGGAACGGCACTCCCGACAGGCCCGCCCCGATCAGCACGATGAGCAGCCGCTCGGGCCGTTCGATCATCCCGCCGCCGCCGTTGAGCCCGTTGGCCTCGGCGCGGGCCTTGATGTAGGAGACCACCTGTGAAGTGACCAGACAGATCATCGTCGCCACCACCAACGAGGTGCAGTGCATGCCGAACGCGGCCCACCACAGCAGGCCGCAGAAGATGGCGCCGTCGGCGATCCGGTCGCAGGTGGCGTCCAGCACCCCGCCGAACCTGGTGCCGAAACCGCGTTCGCGCGCCATCGCGCCGTCGAGCATGTCGGCAAGGACGAAGACGGCCACCGCGAAGGCGCCCCACCAGAGTTGCCCGATGGGGAACAACGTCAGCGCCGAGATGACCGTTCCTGCGGTGCCGATGATGGTGATGCTGTCCGGGGTGAGCCCGGTACGCAGCGCGGCCTTTGCCACCGGTCTGCTGAGCTTCGCGTAGGCGGCGCGGGTGAGCAGGTAGTAGTCGCTCACGGCAGCCTCACCCACGCGTTGGCCAGCAACTGGCGGGTGTCGCGGAGTAGCTGCGGAATGATCTTGGAACCGCCGATGATGGTGATGAAGTTCGCGTCGCCGCCCCAGCGCGGCACGACGTGCATGTGCAGATGCTCGGCGAGCGATCCCCCAGCCGACGTGCCGAGGTTGAGCCCGACGTTGAAGCCGTGCGGCCGGGACACCCCCTTCATCACACGAATCGCCTTCTGCGTGAACGCCATCAGCTCGGCGCTCTCCGCGACGGTGAGGTCCTCGAGCTCGGCCACCCGCCGGTAGGGCACCACCATCAGGTGCCCAGGGTTGTACGGGTAGAGGTTCAGCACTGCGTAGACGAGCTCGCCGCGCGCGACCACCAGTCCGTCCTCGTCCGACATGTTGGGGATGTCGGTGAACGGTTCGGACGACTTCGCCGAGCCGGTCTTGATCGCATCGGCGATGTAGGTCATCCGGTGCGGCGTCCACAGCCGCTGGAGGTGGTCGGCTTCGCCGACGCCGTGATCGACGATCTCGTGGCCGTCGGTCGATGTCACGTCATCGTCCGTCACGGGTGGGCGCCCACCTCGAGCAGTTCCGCCGTGGGAGCGGCGTTGTCGCGCCTCGCGATCCACTCCGCGATGGCCTCGACCGCGTCGTCGCGAGAGACCCCGTTGATCTGGGTCCGGTCGGCGAACCGGAAGCTGACCGCGCCGGCCTCCACGTCGCGGTCGCCCGCGAGCAGCATGAAGGGCACCTTCTGGTTGGTCTGGTTGACGATCTTCTTGGCCATCCGATCGTCACTGGTGTCGACCTCGGCCCGGATGCCTCGCGCCTTCAGTTGCGCGGCAACGCCTTCCAGATACTCCACGTGCGCGTCGGCGACCGGGATCCCCACCACTTGGACCGGCGACAGCCAGGCCGGGAACGCCCCCGCGTAGTGCTCGGTAAGGATGCCGAAGAACCGCTCGATGGAGCCGAACAGGGCGCGGTGGATCATCACCGGCCGTTGACGGGTGCCGTCGGCCGCGGTGTACTCCAACTCGAACCGCTCGGGAAAGTTGAAGTCCAGCTGGATCGTTGACATCTGCCAGCTGCGGCCAAGGGCGTCACGGGCCTGCACCGAGATCTTCGGGCCGTAGAACGCCGCGCCGCCCGGATCGGGCACCAATTCCAGCCCGGACTCGGCAGCAACCTCGGCGAGCGTGTTGGTGGCCTCTTCCCAGATCTCGTCGGACCCGACGAACTTCTTCGGGTCCTTCGTCGACAGTTCGAGGTAGAAGTCGTCGAGCCCGTAGTCACCCAGCAGGTCGATGATGAACCGCAACAACGACGTCAGCTCGTCGCGCATCTGATCGCGGGTGCAGAAGATGTGAGCGTCGTCCATCGTGAGGCCGCGCACCCGGGTCAGGCCGTGCACCACACCGGACTTCTCGTACCGGTACACCGCACCGAACTCGAAGGCGCGCAACGGAAGTTCGCGGTAGGACCGGCCGCGCGCCCGGAAGATCAGGCAGTGCATCGGGCAGTTCATCGGCTTGAGGTAGTAGTCCTGCCCGGGCTTGCGGACCGTGCCGTCCTCGTTGAACTCGGCGTCGATGTGCATCGGGGGGAACATGCCGTCGGCGTACCAGTCCAGGTGCCCCGAGGTGTGGAACAGCTGTGCCTTGGTGATGTGCGGGGTGTTGACGAACTCGTAGCCGGCCTCGATGTGCTTGCGCCGCGAGTAGTCCTCCAACTCTCGCCGGATGATGCCGCCCTTGGGGTGGAAGACCGGTAGGCCAGAACCGATTTCGTCGGGGAAGCTGAACAGGTCGAGTTCAGTGCCGAGCTTGCGG
>NZ_JAVRPS010000158.1:0-3791 GCF_032162105.1 Mycobacterium sp.
CGTGCAGACCAACCGCCTTGGTCAGGTGATCACGCATCCACCCGCTGGCCTCAATATGCTTCCTGGCGGCTGCCTCCATGGCCTTGCGGGACAACCCCAGCCGCTCCCGAAGCGCTTTCGGATCAGCGGTGCGTGCACGATGAGCCGCCCAATACGCCCGGCACCGCGCCGCCGCGTCACGCTGCAACGCCCGCCGCAGCCCAAACGCGGCGGTCCACTGTGCTTCGACCCGTCGGCGAAGGCCAGGATCGCTGACGTCGAGCTCCAGGCGGATCACCGACACCAGTCCGTCGTATGCGAAGTTCGGGGCCTTCGACCGACGGCGCCGCCGCGGCGCCACCACATCACCGCAGCTCACAGCGGTGGTGTCAGTCGGCGCGGTCGCCATAGTGATCATGAAACCACCCGCCACCGACAACGACACCGACCACGCGACCAACCGCTACCGCAACCTAATGGGGCTCACCGGCGGCAATTCCCATCAGGTCCACGCCGTGTGCGCCGCGGCCCACCACCAGCCGCCCACGACAATCTGGGCGACCCTTAGCGCCTGCCGCTGGCAGCCAGGGTGGCTGTTGGTGCCGATCCGTTCGCCCACCAACCCGACCGCCCCGACGCTGGCCGTGCCCTTCGGTACCAGTCAACCCAGCCCTGATCGCGGTGCACGATCAGTCGAACACCGCCATCAGCAAGAACTACCGCCGCAGCGTGAAAACCCGGATCACCATCTGAGCCCACCGCCACCGGTCATTACCCTCAGCCCAAGCCGACGGCAACCGCAACGACGTCGCCGTCGCCCGCCACACCAAGGCCCACATCGCCGACAGTCACGTCATCTTCGCCGACGGCCGACAGCGCGCCATCACCTCGACAACCACCCCACGACACAACAACACCGGCCGAATCATCCAGGCCACCACCACCGTGCGCACCGCCAAACGAGGAGCCCGCGTCGAACACGTCACCGCCCGACTCAAAGACCGGCAAATCCTGCGCTAAACCCCCGCCGAGGCGACGCCACCAACCACAACATCAACCCCGACTCTGAAAGCTCAAGAACCACAACCCAACTACGAGTCAACTCCTAGCGACTACCCGGAATCGGCCAGCGCCGCATCGGCCTTGGCGAGTTCCTCGTTGGCCGCTCGCACCCGATCGTCTGCTTGTTGGACGACCTGCTCGGCCGCCACATGCTCGGCATCCGCGGCGTTCAATTCGCGTTCGGCCGCGTCGAGGGACTCCAGCAGTTTCTCGTACCGGCGGCGCGCGGACTTCAGCTTGGCCAACTGGTCACCGACCGCCTCGACCGCCTCGGCACGCGCCTCCTGAGCGGCTTCCGCTTCGGCGGCTGCGGCAGCCCGCCGTTTCCGCGCCGCCCTCACCTCGGCCGCGGTCGGCCCGGAGCTGACGGCGGGTGGCAGCTCACGCGCTTTCGGGCTTGGCGCATCCGTGCCGGGCTCGGCCACGACGGACGTCGCACCGAATTCCCCGAAGCCCGACCATCTTTCGGCCTTGGCCAGGGTGCCCAACCGCGCGGCGATCTCGGGGTCGGCGATCGCGGCCTGCAGCGTTCCCACCACGTCGTCCCGCAGCGCGGCCGACGGATCCGCCAGCCCGGTGGCATCGAATCCGGCCCGCACCAACTCGTCGATGAGCTTGCGCTGCGCGGTGGACAACTCGCGGATCCGGGCGCCGTCCATCGAGGCGTGCGCGGCACGGAGCCGCTCGCTGAGGTCGGCCAGCCGAACGCGGGCGGAGTCGTCGCTGCGAACGAGTGCGTTCACCACCCACGCTGCGGTGGTCGGCCGACGCGCACCGGCGATCTGCTTCGCCTCATCCGCATCGCCTCGCTTCTTGGCCGCGGCAACCAGCTTGGTGCGCAGCGCGGTGAAGTCCTCCGGCTTGACGCTGTAGAGCTGGTCGATGTCGTCCTCGACGGTCACAGCGGTGACGCCCCCCGTAGATGCTCGAAGATCAGCGACGTCTGGGTGCCTGCGACGTCGGCATCGGCATTGAGGTTCTCGACCACGAACGACCGCAGGTCGTCGGTGTCCCTGGCGGCCACGTGCAGGATGAAGTCGTCGCCTCCTGCCAGGAAGTAGACGTCCATCACCTGAGGCTTGCGCCGGATCTGCTGAATGAAGCTGCGGATCTTGCCTCGGGCATTGGATTGCAGGCTCACAGAGATCATCGCCTGCAACGACAGTCCGATCGCCGCAGGGTCGATATCGGTGTAGAAGCCGCGGATCACGCCGAGCTCCTGCAGCCGCCGCAGCCGGCCGTGACAGGTCGAAGGCGCGATGCCGACGACGTCGGCGAGGGCACTGTTCGAGATGCGTGCATCGCTGTGCAACGTCGTCAGAATCCGACGGTCGACGTCATCGAGATCAGAGGGCCGAACATCCTTCGACGGAGGCGAGCGACGCGCCATCGATCCTGTTGATTCTTCAGACATGAAGCTAACGTAGCGAATCATTGTCACGGTGATTGCCATTACGTCGATATTTCTTCACACTTGATCCAGTTCACCAGACATTCAAGGAGCCGTCATGCGCGTCGGAATCCCGACTGAGATCAAGAACAACGAGTACCGGGTTGCCATCACCCCGGCCGGTGTCGCCGAGCTGACCCACCGCGGTCACGAGGTGCTCATCCAGGCCGGTGCTGGCGACGGTTCGGCGATCTCCGACCGCGACTTCAAGGCCGCGGGCGCCCAGGTCGTCGACAGTGCCGACAAGGTCTGGGCCGACTCCGACCTGCTGCTCAAGGTCAAGGAGCCCATCGAGGCCGAGTACGGCCGGATGCGCAAGGGCCAGACGCTCTTCACCTACCTGCACCTGGCGGCGTCCAAGCCGTGCACCGACGCGCTGATGGCATCGGGGACCACCTCCATCGCCTACGAGACCGTGCAGACCGCTGATGGTGCGCTGCCCCTGCTGGCCCCGATGAGCGAGGTCGCGGGTCGCCTCTCCGCCCAGGTCGGCGCCTACCACCTGATGCGCAGCCACGGCGGCCGCGGCGTGCTGATGGGCGGCGTCCCCGGCGTGGCCCCGGCCGAGGTCATCGTCGTCGGTGGCGGCGTCGCCGGTTACAACGCCGCGCGCATCGCCAAGGGCATGGGCGCGCACGTCACCGTCTTCGATCTGAACGTCAACACGCTGCGCAAGATCGACAACGAGAACAGCGGTGGCATCGAGACCCGCTACTCGTCGAGGCTCGAACTCGAAGAGGCCGTCAAGCAGGCCGACCTGGTCATCGGCGCCGTGCTGGTCCCGGGCGCCAAGGCCCCCAAGCTCGTCACCAACTCGACTGTCGCACACATGAAGTCGGGCGCGGTGCTCGTCGACATCGCGATCGATCAGGGTGGCTGCTTCGAGGACTCCCGCCCGACGACGCACGACGACCCGACCTTCGCGGTGCACGACACGGTGTTCTACTGTGTGGCCAACATGCCCGGCGCGGTGCCGCGGACGTCGACCTTCGCGCTCACCAACGCGACCATCCCCTACGTGCTCAAGCTCGCCGACAAGGGCTGGCAGGCCGCGTGCCACGCCGACCCGGCTCTGGCCAAGGGCCTGTCCACCCACGAGGGGGCCCTGCTGTCCGAGCAGGTGGCCAGCGATCTCGAGCTGCCCTTCACCGACCCGGCGACGCTGCTCGCCTGACCATCTCGCCGGCGGCCGAGAAGACATTTCCGGCCGCCGGCGAGAAAAGTGTGAAAGTGGTCATGGCTCGTCCCTCCTACCTGTAGTACCCGCCGATTCGGGCCGGGTCCAACAGGAAGGAACAGC